>JAZRMV010000037.1:0-29823 GCA_045647845.1 Faecousia sp. | reverse complement strand
TGGCGGTGACCGGTTCTGACGGAAAGACCACAACAACCACCCTGATCTCCGAAATGTTAAAAGCAGAAGGGAAGACCGTCTGGCTGGGCGGCAACATCGGTACGCCTTTGCTTTGCCTGACGCCCAAAATGAAACAAACGGATTTTGCCGTTGTGGAGCTTAGCTCTTTCCAATTAATCGATATGCAGCGCAGTCCGGAAATTGCGGTGGTCACCAATGTTTCCCCCAACCACCTGGACGTGCATAAGGATATGGACGAATATGTGGAGGCAAAGAAGAATATCTTCAAATTCCAAACCCCGGGCAATCGCCTGGTTTTGAATGGGGATAATACGATCACCGATGCCTTTGAAGCGGTTGCCACGGTGCGTAAATTTTCCAGAAAACAGAAATGCAGCGGTGCGTGGGTAGAAAATGGCGTAATCTTGCGTGATGGCGTTCCTGTGTTGAATGTGGCGGATATTCTCATTCCGGGTGTTCATAATGTGGAAAATTATATGGCCGCGATCCTGGCCGTAGAGGGGCTTGTGAGCGACGATACGGTACGGCACGTTGCAAAGACCTTTGGCGGTGTGGAGCATCGCATCGAATTGGTGCGCATCAAGGATGGGGTGCGCTACTATAATGATTCGATTGCCTCCTCTCCCAGCCGTACCATTGCAGGCCTTCGCAGCTTTACGCAAAAGGTGATTTTGCTTGCCGGCGGGTATGATAAGAATATTCCTTATGACGAATTAGGACCCGAGATTTGTCGCAGCGTGAAGCTTTTGCTGGTAAATGGCGCAACAGCGCAGAAGATCCGTGTAGCCGTGGAGAATACACCTGGCTATGTTCCCGGTGCTCCGGAGATCATGGATTGCGGCGATTTGGACAATGCAATTTCCCAGGCTGTGGCCAAAGCGGAAGCTGGAGATGTGGTACTTCTCAGCCCTGCAAGTGCTGCGTTTGATCAGTTCAAAAACTTCGCAGTTCGTGGAAATTATTTCAAAAAACGCATTATGGAGCTGTAAAAAATGGTTTTTTCCAAAGTTACAAAAGCAGCGCGCAAGTTGCTGCCGCTAAAATATTGCTCCGCAGTGATCGTGGCAGCAGGTATGGCTTCCCGTATGGGTGGGATCGATAAGGTCATGGCTCCGCTCAATGGCGAGCCTATGATTGTTCGCACAGCGAGGACATTTCAAGATTGTGATGTGATCCGTGAAATCGTGATCGTGACCCGGGAGGATCTGCTTGTGCCTATTATGGATCTTTGCCACGGATTTGACAAAGTGCGTGCAGTGATCGTCGGTGGAAGCACCCGGCAGGATTCGGTGCAGCGGGGCATTGGCGCGTTGTCTGAGAAGACAAAATTGATCGCTGTCCATGATGGGGCAAGACCGCTGATTTCTTGGCAGGTGATCGATCGAGCGGTTCGGGCAGCCAATAGCTATGGCGCTGCTGCGCCTGCGGTTCCCGTGAAGGATACCATCAAGCAGGTACAGGGAGGCGTTGTTACTGCCACTCCGGACAGAAACTTGCTTCAAGGGGTGCAGACGCCCCAGGTCTTTGATGCTGATTTGCTGAAAGCAGCCCTTAAAAAGGCGTCTGACGATCAGGCGCAGCTGACCGATGACTGCTCTGCCGTAGAGAGACTGGGTATGTCGGTGAAGATCGTGGAGGGCGATGAGCGCAATATCAAAGTGACCACGCCCCTGGATTTAAAAATTGCGGAAGTGCTTTTGGAGGAGATGCAATGAGGATCGGCCATGGATATGATGTACACCGTTTTGTCAAGGATCGGGAACTGATTCTTGGCGGTGTGAAGATCCCTTTTGAAATGGGACTTTTGGGTCATTCGGATGCGGATGTGCTGGTTCACGCGGTGATGGACGCGCTTCTGGGTGCAGCAGGTCTGCGTGATATTGGGTATCATTTTCCGGACAACGACCCTCAGTATAAGGGCGCGGATTCTGTAAAACTTCTCGGTCATGTTTCAGAAAAATTGACCGCCGCCGGGTATCGGGTCAGCAATGTAGATGCCACGTTACTGGCGCAGAATCCCAAGTTAAAGCCGTACATTCCGCAGATGGCGGAAAATATTGCCCAGGCATTGCATATTGACGTGAGTCGGGTCAATGTGAAGGCCACCACGGAAGAGGGACTGGGTTTCACCGGTGCCATGGAGGGTATTGCCAGCCACGCAGTTTGCCTGCTGGAAGAATGAAACATGAAAGAACGTGTCGACAATGACACGTTCTTTTTTTGCACCCTTTCGACAAATTTGGCATAAGCTGAGCCGGGAGGGATAAAAATGAGCTACGATTGGCTGATTACTTTTCGCTCGGTAACATTTGCACAGAAAGCCGAAAGACTGTTGAAAAAAGCGGGCATCACCTGCCTGCTGCAAAGAACACCTAAGATCTTTTCGGAACGGGGCTGCGGCTACTGCCTGCGGCTTCGGGCCTCTGACACCGCAGCCGCCGTGGAAATGCTGAAAGATAATCATGTACCCTACGGAAAAGTTTACGAATGGACTGAGGGCCACCCATGATCTATCTGGATTATGGTGCCACCTCGTTTTATAAACCCAGAGGGGTGTACGAAGCGGTTTTGGAGGCGATGCACCGGTGCGCAAATCCCGGCAGAGGCGGATATGCTGCGGCAATGAATGGGGCAAAGACGGTGTACAGCTGCCGGGAAACAGCCGCAATGTTGTTCGGCTGTGAACCGGAGCAGGTGGTTTTTACCCCTAATTGCACCCAAGGTTTGAATATCGCTTTGCATAACTTGGTTCGCCCAGGAGACCGGGTGTTGATCTCCGGCTTTGAGCATAATGCAGTGACCCGCACATTGCGCCATCTGGGAGCGTCGGTTTATGTGGCAGGCAGAAAACTGTTTGACTGGAACGACACCCTTTCGGAATTCGAGAAAATGCTGCGGCAGGGCATGGACGCAGCGGTGTTTACCCATGTTTCCAATGTGTTCGGCTATGTTTTGCCGGTTGGAAAAATGGCGGCGTTGTGCCGGAAATATTTAGTGCCTTTTGTGATCGATGCAGCGCAGTCCGCAGGAAGCTTGCGGATCTCCATGGAGGAATTGGGCGCGGATTTTATTGCCATGCCCGGGCACAAGGGACTGCTTGGCCCCCAGGGAACGGGGCTGCTGCTGTGTCGGGATACCCCCCGGCCGCTGATCACCGGCGGTACCGGCAGCGATTCGATCAATCAGGAAATGCCGGAGTATTTACCGGATCGGCTGGAAGCGGGGACGCTGAATGTCCCGGGGATCGCTGGCCTTGATGCAGGGTTGAGGCATATTCTTCGGATAGGACCGGAAAATATCTTTCACCGGGAGCAGGAACTGGCGCAGCTTTGTATCGCTAAATTGCAGAAAGCAGGGTGTAAAGTATTCGCAGGCGACCACCAGGCAACAACAATTTCTTTTGTGCCGGATATGGACTGCGAAGCTCTGGCAGAACGCCTTTCCCGGGAGAAAATCGCGGTGCGCGCAGGGCTTCATTGTGCGCCGCTGGCCCATGAAAGCGCAGGCACCGTTGAAAGTGGAACGGTGCGTGTCAGTTTGGGTTGGAATACCACAGAAAGACAGATTCTGACATTTATTTCCACCCTGGAAAAATGCTTGCAGAAACCCTAAAAAATTTTCAGTTTTCTATTGCTATATGGGCGTAAATCCGCTATAATAAATTGGATAATAGGATTAATATGCGAACCAGAGAAAAATCGGTGTTTGAGCGATAGAAAAGGGGTTGGAAAGCTATGGAAGGGATTCAGGATTTTATTCAACAGGTAGCGAAAATGAAGTGGTCTGATTATTTGGACATTATCATTGTTGCGTATCTTTTATACCGGTTGATTCCGCTGATCCGTACAACGGGTACAGCGCGGATTGCCACGACCATAGTGGCGATTATCGTGGCGGCTTGGCTGACGGATGTGCTGAATCTTTTTGCATTGAGCTATATCCTCAATCAGTTCTTGCAGGTCGGCTTGATTGCGCTGGTTATTTTGTTCCAGCCGGAGCTTCGTCGTATGTTGGAACACTTGGGAAATGTCCGTTGGGGTAAGTTCTTCACCACCGAAAAACCTGGCACACAAATGGCACCCATTATCGCCCAGACAGTTACTGCCTGCGAATCCATGAGCAGAGAACGGGTGGGCGCACTGATCGTGTTCGCAAGAGATAACCGCTTGGATGAATATGTCAAGACCGGAACGGTCATTGATGCTCAGGTGTCCGATCAGCTGATCCGCAATGTGTTTTTCCCCAAGGCTGCGCTTCACGATGGCGCCATGATCGTTCGTGATGGCAGAGTGGCTGCTGCCGGCTGCGTGCTGCCCCTTTCTGCCAGTGCACGGCTGAGCGCAGACCTGGGCACTCGCCATCGGGCAGGCGTTGGTCTTTCCGAAGTGTCTGATGCTGTGGTGGTTATCATCTCCGAAGAGACCGGCACCATTTCTGTTGCTGTGGGTGGTATGCTCAAACGCCACCTGGCACCCCAGACATTGGAGCGTCTGCTTCGTCATGAGCTTTTAACCGAAGATCAGGAGCAGCAGGAAAATTTGGCTGTTCGTCTTCGCCAGAAATTACAGATCAAGGGCAAGGAGGAGCATAAATGAAAAAATTGATATACGCGCTGATCTCCGTTGCCATTTCCCTGGGCCTTTGGACTTATGTGGTTACTGTGGTCAACCCGGAATCTGAGGAAACCTTTTGGGACATCCCGGTTGTAATGCAAAATGAGTCAGAGCTGCATAACCGGGGTTTGATGATCGTTTCCGGGGACATTCCTACGGTTACGCTGAAACTCCGCGGTAATCGTTCGGATCTGGTGAATCTGAATCGCTCCAACATTACCCTGACGGTGGATCTTTCCAGAATCTACGTTGCGGGTGAGCAGCAGGTCAGCTATAACATTTCGTACCCCGGTAATATTCCCAACAATGCCTTTGAAATTCTGAGTCAGAACCCCAAGTGGATCACCCTTACCATTGCAGAGCGCACCACCAAGCAGGTGCCGATCCGGGTGGTGTATGAAGGCAGCGTTCCCGAAAGCTACCGGACGGATAAAGAAAATTCGGTACTGGATCATCAATATGTGCAGGTTACCGGTCCTGCGGATGTGGTCAGTCAGATCTCCTATGCGAAGGTCGTGGTGGACTTGAATGGCCGTACCGAGTCCGTGAATCAGAAGTTCTCCTACACCTTGTGCACTGCCGCTGATGAGCAGGTTTCCAGAGAGTATCTGACCACTGATATCAGCGAAGTGAATCTTGCCATGAAGATCCAGTTCTACAAGGATATTCAGTTGATAGTCAATGTGATTCCCGGTGGCGGTGCTACCTTGGAGAATACCCAGATCCAACTGGATATGGATACGATCCAGATCGCCGGCGACAGAAAAACGTTGGAATCCATGGATGTACTGGTACTCGGTGAGATCCGCCTGGGTGAAGAATTGGCCGATACCACCAAGGTGTTCCAGATCGTACTGGATGAGGGTGTGGAAAATCTGACCGGTAAGGATCAGGTCGATGTAACCGTGGACTTTGATGATAATTTGGAAACAAAGACCTTTGTTGTCACAAATATCGTTAAGACTGCTGTTCCTGAAAATATGGAAGTGAGCATTCAGACGAAAGAAATGAGAATTAAGGTCCGGGGCACTAAGTCTCAAATCGCGCAGATGAAGGCCAGCGATCTTACCGTTCAGGTGGACTTTTCCGATGCAGAGATCGGCGCAGGCCCTTATAAGGCTACGATTGTTGTAAATTCTAATTTTTCCGCGAATGTGGGTGCTGTGGGTTTGTACAATGTCAATGCCACAGTAACGGCATCCGCTGAGGCAGAGTGATGGAGCAGATCGCTCGTGTTCAGGAAATTTTGAGTGACGGAAAGGCGCTGGTACGGATCACTCGGCAAAGCGCCTGCTCCGGTGACTGTCATAAGTGTTCCGGCTGCGGCGCGGTGCAGCAGCAGATGCTTCTGCAAGCGGAGAATCGGATCGGTGCTGCGGTGGGAGATCGGGTGATCGTTACCGCCAAGTCCGCACCGGTGCTGGCCGCGGCAGCGGTGCTGTATCTGCTGCCTATGGCACTGTTCTTCCTGGGGTATCTGGCAGGCGATGCTTTGTGGCAGCTAGGGCCCATCGCAGGCTGCGCTTTGTTCGCGCTGGGCATTTTCTGCGTGATCGCATATGACCGAAAAATAGTAAAAAAGCAAGATTTAACCTATACCATTACGGGATTTGCCGAATTCAACAGTTCGGATTCCCAGAAAAAAGGGGATAATTGCCTTGATTAAAAGCATGACCGGCTATGGCCGTGCGGTAGAAGCCGTAAACGGCAGAGAATTTACCGTGGAGGTTCGCTCCGTAAATAATCGTTATCTGGATTGTACAGTCAAATTGCCCCGCAGCGTTTCCTTTGCGGAGGATGCGGTGAAGCAAGCGGTGAAGCAGTCTGTTTCCCGTGGCAAGGTTGATGTGTTCATCACCATCAAGTCGGAGGAGGCTGAGGACGCGAAAGTCAGTCTGAATCCGGCAGTTGTGGAAGGCTACCTGGCCGCCATGAAACAGATGGTGGATACCTATAATGTAAAAGATGACATCAGCGTGTCGACTCTGTCCCGCTTGCCGGAGGTGTTTACCGTGCAGCGGCAGGAAGTGGACGAGCAGCAGCTGATGGCAGACCTTTTGAGCGTGGTAGAAAAAGCCCTCGCCAGTTATGATGCCATGCGCACCATTGAAGGCGCTGCCTTGGATGCAGACCTTCGCAGCCGCGGCAAGACCATTGAAGAACTGGTCGGCCAGGTGGAACAGGGGAACGCCCAGACCGTGGCGGATTACCGGGCTCGCCTGGAAAATAAGCTGCGGGAAGTTTTGGCCGCTACGTCCATTGATGAAAGCAGAATTCTCACCGAGGCCGCAATTTTTGCGGACAAGGTTGCGGTGGACGAAGAAACCGTGCGCCTGCGCAGCCATTTGCAGCAGATGGGCACAATGCTCACCGGTGGCGGTGCTGTGGGCAGAAAGCTGGACTTTTTGCTGCAAGAGATGAACCGGGAAGCCAACACCATCGGCTCTAAATGCACCGATGTACGCCTTGCCCGTATTGTGGTGGACATGAAAGCTGAGTTGGAAAAGATTCGTGAGCAAACCCAGAACATTGAGTAAGGTGACGTTATGAAACTTATCAATATCGGTTTTGGAAGTATGGTATCTGCCGGACGGGTGCTTACCGTGGTGGATCCGGACTCTGCGCCCATCAAAAGAGTGGTGCAGGAAGCGAAAGAGCGGGGAATGCTCATCGATGCTTCTTATGGACATAAGACCAAGGCTGTGATCCTGATGGACACGGATCACGTGATCCTTTCTGCGCTTACCCCCGAGGTGATCGCAAACCGCTGGTCGGACAAGCAGGAGAAAGAAACGGAGGACGCGCAGTGAGCAAGGGTAAATTGTTTGTGATCTCCGGTGCTTCCGGTGTGGGGAAAAGCACGGTGCTTCACGGTGTCATGCAAAAGCGTGACGATCTGCGGTTTTCTGTTTCTGCGACGACCAGAGCGCCCAGATCCGGTGAAGTAGAAGGGGAAAGTTATTACTTTGTGACCAAGGAACGCTTCAAGCAGATGATCGCGGAGGATGCGTTCCTGGAATATGATGATCACATGGATAATTTCTACGGCACACCCACCGCCCAGTTGGAAGAAAAGCTTCAAACCGGCAGTGTGATCCTGGACATTGATCCAAATGGCGCATTCGCGGTGCAAAGCAAGTGTCCGGATGCGATCTTGGTCTTTATCGCGCCCCCGTCCTTGGAGGAACTGGAAAACCGGCTCAGAGGCAGAGGCGATACGGATGAAAACCAAATTCAAAAGCGCCTGAACCGGGTTCAGTGGGAAATGGAACAAGGCAAGCGCTACAATCACATGGTAATCAACGATCGGGTAGACGATTGTGTTGATACAATTTTGAAAATTATCGCAGATGCTTGCGATGAGAATTAATGGAGGAATATGGATATGCTTTACCCCCCTGTTGCAGATTTGTTGAAAGAAGTGCAGAGCCGTTATCTGCTGGTGAATGTGGTTGCCAATCGGGCACGCCAGATCGCCGCTGAGGCAGACGCACGGAATGAAGAACTTACCGAAAAGCCGGTCACTCTGGCAATTTGGGAAGTAGCTGACGGCAAGCTCAGCGCACAGTTGAAGGACGAATACAAATTCTAAGGATAAGGAGTGGGCTCAATGATTGCAAAAATTGCTGTTTCTGCGGCTCCTTTTGCCATCGATAAGCCCTATTCTTACCGCGTACCGGAGGGGCTTTCCCTTTCGGTTGGCATGCGGGTGACCGTGCCATTCGGCAAAGGAAACCGTCGCTGTGAGGGCGTTGTAATCGGGATAGAATCCGGTGATGAAACGCGCTTAAAGCCCGTGGATCACTGCCTGGATGAGCAGCCGCTGATCACTCAGAATATGCTTCGCTTGGCAGCATTCCTTCGGGAGCGCTGTTTTTGCACATTTTATGATTGCCTGCGGGTGATGCTCCCTGCGGCGTTGTGGTTCCGCGCCAAAAATGCACTTTCGCTGACCGAGGATCTTTCTTGGGAAGAAAAAGGCTGCCGTCGGGAAAATGCCCTTGCGCTGCTTCGGCTTCTCAAAGAGCTGGGCGGTGAAGCGCAGGAAAACAAGCTTCGGGAGCTTTTGACTGACGAAGCGGCTTTTGAGGACGCAGTTTCTTATTTGCTTCGAAAGAAGTGGATCAAATGCAGCGGTGAGTACCTGCGTAACTTAGGCGACAAAACGGAAAAGATCGCCACCTTGGCATCTTCTTCCGAAGAAGCGATGGAATATGCTGCCGGCAGACCCAAATCTGCGGCCATGCAGCGCTCAGTGCTGGAATTGATGTGCAGCATCGGCTCTGTGTCCGTCAAGGAGCTTTGCTATTATACCGGTGCATCTGTTGCTACCGTGAAACGCTTGGAAAAGCTGGGCTATTTGCAGCTTTCTGAACGACCGGTACTTCGATGCCGTGAGATTCGCCCCGCAAAGCTCAGCGGCCCTTTGGTGCTCAATCAGGAGCAGCAAAGAGCTTATGAAGGCTTGGCAGCGCAGATGGGTGCAGAAGAACCGGGCGTGGCGCTTCTTTACGGTGTTACCGGCTCCGGTAAATCCGCGGTGTATCTGAAACTCATTCGCACCTGCCTGGATCAAGGCAAGAGCGCAATGCTCCTGGTGCCGGAGATCGCATTGACGCCTCAGCTTTTAAGCGTGATGGCGGCGCATTTTGGCGATCTTGTGGCGGTGCAGCATAGCAGCTTGTCTGCCGGTGAGCGCTACGATCAGTGGAAGCGGATTCGTTCCGGTGAAGCCAAGGTGATCGTGGGAACCCGCAGTGCGGTGTTTGCGCCGGGTGACCGCCTGGGTCTGATCATTGTAGATGAGGAGCAGGAGCACACTTATAAATCTGAAAATTCTCCTCGTTATGATGCCCGGCATGTGGCGTTGTGGCGGGGTATGAAAGAAAATGCGCTGGTGCTTTTTGGTTCGGCAACCCCCGGTATTGAAACTATGTACCGGGCGCAAAAGGGCGATTATCAGCTCTATACCTTGCAGCAGCGCTATAACGGCAAGCAGCTGCCCCAGGTGCAGATCGTGGATATGCGTCAGGAACTGGTGGAGGGCAATGATCTGGCATTCAGCCGTTACTTGCTGGATCAGTTGGTTGAAACCAAAAATGCAGAAAAGCAGAGCATTTTGTTCTTGAACCGACGCGGCAACAGCCGAAGTCTGGTTTGTGTGGACTGCCGGGAAGCACCCGAGTGCCCCCGGTGCAATGAGCGTTTGACCTATCACAGCGCCAACGGTCGGCTGATGTGCCACTACTGTGGCCATTCTCAACCGGTGGAGCGTCGCTGCGGTGTTTGCGGTGGCCCGTTAAAAACCGTGGGAACCGGCACTCAAAAGGTGCAGCAGGAATTGTTTGACCTGTTCCCGGATATGCCGGTAGACCGCATGGATACCGATACGGTCAACGCACTCAATACCCATGAGAAGATCCTGGATCACTTCGAGAAAGAAAAAGTCCCGGTGCTCATCGGCACCCAAATGGTTGCAAAGGGTTTGAATCTGCCTGGTGTAACTCTGGTAGGCGTATTGGATGCGGATCTTCGGCTGTATACCGGCTCTTACCGGGCAGCGGAGACCACGTTTAATATGCTGACTCAGGTGGTAGGTCGTGCCGGTCGAGGCGAATCTGCCGGTCAGGCAGTGATCCAGACCATGGTGCCGGAGCACCCGGTCATTACCTTGGCAGCCAAGCAGGATTACATGGGATTCTATAATTTGGAGATCCAACTTCGGAAAATGCAGTCGTATCCGCCCTTTGGCGATCTGGTGAGTATCACCTTCTTGGGGCAGGATGAGGCGCAGGTGCTTCGTGGCGCTGCAAAATTCCGGGACAGTATAAAAAATTGCATGAAAGATGGTACATACGCGAAGGAAACCTGCCAGGTGTTAGGCCCTGCGCCTTGTGTGATACCGAAGATCAATTATAATTTCCGCTATCGGCTGACCCTTCGCTGTCAGCTGACCCGGCAGCTGCGGGAGCTGATCGCTCATTTGCTCCGGGAATTTGCAAAAGATCGGAGTAATCGTGGCGTTTCGGCATTTGCGGACGTAAACGGCTTCGAAGAATGAGAGGAATTACATGGGAATCCGTAAAATTTTAACAGATAAGGACCCGGCCTTGCATAAAGTCTGCAAACCGGTGGAAAATTTTGATTGGCGGCTTCACAAGCTTCTGGACGATATGCGTGAGACCCTGATCGATTCCAATGGCGTCGGCCTGGCCGCACCCCAGGTGGGCATTTTGCGCCGGGTAGTGGTCGTGGACACGGGCGACAGCATCGTGGAATTGGTCAATCCTCAGATCCAGGAAACCGACGGTGAGCAGGAAGGCCCGGAGGGCTGCCTCAGCGTACCCGGCCGGTATGGTCTGGTGAAGCGGCCGTACCATGCCAAGGTCTTGGCGCAGGATCGGTTCGGTCAGTGGTTTGAGATCTGGGGTGAAGAGTTGATCGCCCGTTGCTTCTGCCATGAGCTGGATCACCTGGACGGTATTTTGTATACCCAAGTGATGGAACGCTTCCTCACAGAGGAAGAACTGGAAGAAATGTAAGGAAATTTCCGCGGAGGGATTTTTTTGAGAATCGTATTTATGGGCACGCCGGACATTGCGGCGACTTGTTTGAAAAGCCTGCTTGACGGGGGTTATGATGTGGCGGCTGTGTATACCCAGCCGGATCGACCCAAGGGAAGAGGTATGAAAATGGTTTGCTCTCCGGTAAAGGAGTTGGCGCAGGCCCATGATCTGCCGGTTTATCAGCCGGAAAATTTCCGGGACGATGAAACGGTGGAAACTCTGCGGAAGCTGAACCCGGATGTGATCGCCGTGGTGGCTTACGGGCGGATCCTGCCCCAACGGGTGCTGGATATTCCCCAAAACGGTTGTATCAATATCCACGCCAGTATCCTACCTGCGTACCGGGGCTCAGCTCCGTATCAATGGGCGGTGCTGGACGGTCTGAAAGAAACCGGTGTCACGGCCATGTATCTGTGCCGGGAAATGGATGCCGGTGATATCATCGATGTTTCCAAAACGCCCATCGGGGAGAATGAAACTGCGGGTCAGCTGCTTGACCGGCTGGCGCAGTTGGGCGCTGTGCTTCTTTGCCAGGTGATGGATCGGATCGATCAGGGCAGCGTCAGCCGTACGCCCCAGAATCACGCTTTGGCGACCTATGCGCCCATGTTGGATAAGTCCATGTGCCCCATTGACTGGGAGAAAACGGCCCAGCAGGTGCACGATCATGTCCGTGGCTTGCATCCTTGGCCGGTGGCGACTATGGATCTGGGCGGTGTTCGCTTTAAGGTTCATGAAACAGTCGTCGCCCAAGGCAGCGGCACGCCCGGCCAAATTTTGGGCTTGACCAAAACCGGACTTCTGATCGCCTGCGGTGACGGTGCGGTGGAGATCCGCAGCTTGCAGGTAGAAGGCGGCAAGCGAATGTCCGCACCGGATTATTTCCGGGGTCACCCCTTGGAGGCTTAACCATGGGCGCAAGAAAAACAGCCTTGGATGTGCTGATGGCCTGCCGGAAAGAGGGCGCTTGGTCCAACGGTGTGCTGAAAGAGTATATCGCCCGGGATTCTTTGGATGCCCGGGATGCGGCCTTGGCGACCCGGCTTTGTTACGGTGTGCTGCAAAACCGGAACTATCTGGATTTCCTTTTAAAGCAATTGCTTACCGGTAAACTGCGGGATCTGCACCCAGTGGTGCGTGATATTCTTCACCTGGGTCTTTATCAGATCTATGAGTTGGACAAAATTCCCGATTCTGCCGCGGTCAATGAGTCCGTGACATTGGCAAAAAAGTATTGCAAGCAGCAGCGTTTTGCCCCTGGCCTTGTTAATGGTGTGCTGCGAAATGCGGTGCGCACCAAGGGCACGCTGAATGTGCCTACCGCTCTGGAAGATCGGTACAGCCACCCGGCTGCGCTGATCCGGAAGCTTTGTGATTATGTGGGCGAAACCAACTTAGAACCTATGCTGATCGCTAATAATTCCGCACCGGAAACGGTGGTGCAGGTCAATACCTTGCGCACCACGGCAGCGGAACTGACCCGACTTCTTACTGAGGAAGGGGTAACGGTCAGAAATCATAACTGGATGAACGATTGCCTGGTGATCTCATCAACCGGCAATCTGGAACGGCTGGAAGCCTTTACCCAGGGACTTTTCTATGTGCAAGACCCTGCCGCAAAACTCAGCGTGCTTTGCGCTCAGATCCAACCGGGATCTGCGGTGCTGGATTGCTGCGCTGCCCCTGGTGGCAAGAGTTTTGCTGCCGGAATCGCCATGGAAGGCAAGGGCAGTATCGTCAGCTGTGATATCCATAGCCATAAGATCCCCTTGATCCAAAATGGCGCCAAGCGCCTCGGCTTGGAGCTGATCACCGCTATGGAGCACGACGCTTCTGTACATAACAGCCATTGGCAGCAGAAGATGGACACGGTCATTGCGGACGTGCCTTGCTCCGGTTACGGTATCATTCGTAAAAAACCAGACATTCGTTATAAAGACTTGACACAAATGGAGCAGTTGCCCCAGTTGCAGCTGCAAATTTTGGAGAATCAGTCGGAATATGTAAAGTCGGGCGGTGTCCTGCTGTATTCCACTTGCACCCTGGTGCGGGAAGAAAACGAGGGTGTAGTAGAGCAGTTTTTGTCCAAGCACAGCGACTTTGCTTTGGAGTCGCTGCCCTTGCCACAAAACTTCCCCCAAAATACCACCGGTATGCTGGCACTTGTGCCGGGGCAGTATGATACGGACGGTTTCTTTATCGCAAAACTCCGGAGGACGGTATGAACGAAAATTTGAAATCCATGACCCCAGCGGAAATCTCTCAGGTACTCAAAGATTTGGGGCAACCGGCTTTTCGCGCGGGACAGGTTTTTTCTTGGCTGCATAAGGGCGTCAGAAGCTATGATCAGATGACCAATCTGCCCAAAGATCTGCGGGAACTTTTGCAGCAGCGCTATCCCATTTGCCCGCCCCAGGTGGTGCGGCATCAGCAGTCCCAGCGGGACGGCACCCAAAAATTCCTTTGGCAGCTTCATGATGGAAACTGCGTGGAAACGGTGCTGATGCGCTATCATTACGGCAATACGGTGTGTATCTCCACAGAGGTTGGCTGCCGTATGGGCTGTGCGTTCTGCGCGTCTACATTGGGCGGCCTTGTGCGGAAGCTGGAACCTTACGAAATGCTGGATCAGGTTCTTTTTACCCAGATCGAATCCGGCCTTCCCATATCCCACATCGTACTTATGGGCATTGGCGAGCCTCTGGACAATTTTGATAACGTAATGCGCTTTTTGGAACTGGTGAATCATCCAGAGGGCATGAATATCTCCATGCGCCATATCAGCCTTTCCACCTGCGGCCTTGTGCCCATGATCGACGAGCTGGCAAAACGCAAATTGCAAATTACCTTGTCCGTTTCTCTTCACGCATCGAATGACGCTGTGCGAAATACCATTATGCCGGTGAATAAGGCGTATCCGACAGAGGAACTGATCAACGCCTGCCGTCGCTATTATGCAGCCACGAACCGCCGCATTTCCTTTGAGTATGCTATGATCGACGGTGTCAACGATACCCAGGAGCACGCTCAGGAACTGCTTCGCAGACTCAGCGGCTTGCCGGCGCATTTCAATCTGATTCCTTTGAATCATGTGGAGGAAAGTCCGCTGAAACCCAGCACCCGCAACGCGGTGTCCCGTTTTCAGAAATGTCTGGAAGATGGTGGCGTGACCGCCACCGTCCGAAGATCTCTGGGCGGCGATATTGATGCGTCTTGCGGTCAGCTGCGAAGAAAATATACCCAGGAACAGGGAAAATAAACTTTATTCTTGTCGATTCCGATGAAAGGAGTGGGGCAAAATGCAATATTGGGGCATAACGGATCCGGGCTGTGTACGCAGCCAGAATCAAGATGCTTATCAAATGGAACAGTTGGATAAGAACACACTTCTGTGCGTGATTTGTGATGGTATGGGTGGCGCAAAGTCCGGTAACATCGCCAGCACGCTGGCCATTGATGTGTTTGTACAGGAGGTACGTCGCAGCTGGTCGTCTGACATGGATCAGGAGCAAACGGATCAGATGCTGCAAGGCGCTGTGAAGCTTGCCAATTTCACCGTTTACGACCAATCCCATCAGCTGGAAGAATTTGAGGGCATGGGCACTACATTGGTTGCGGCGCTGATCCATGGCAAACAGATCACGCTGGTCAATGTGGGCGATAGCCGCGCTTATCGGGTCAATCGAGACGGTGTTCGATTGCTGACCACAGACCACTCTCTGGTGCAGTTGATGGTGGAACAAGGCGAACTGAAACCGGAACAGGCAAGAAATTACCCCGGAAAGAATTACATTACCCGCGCCATCGGCACGGAATCTGTGGTTATGTGTGACATATTCCACCTGGATGTGGACAAGGGGGACTGTCTGCTTCTGTGCAGTGACGGTCTTTCCAATATGCTGGACGATCAGGAGATGCTCTTCGAAGTAGTTCATGGTGTAAACAAGCAATACTGTTGTCAGCGGATGCTGGATATCGCAAAGAACCGGGGCGCACCGGACAATGTGACCTGCATTCTGGCCTTGATTTGATTTTGGAAGGAAAGGAGACCGAATTATGGATATGGATAAATATGTCGGCCGGTTGTTGGACAACCGTTATGAGATATTGGAACCCATTGGTGTTGGTGGCATGGCGGTGGTTTATAAAGCCCGTTGCCATCGGCTGAATCGATTGGTGGCAATTAAGATCTTGAAAGACGACTTTTTCCAGGATGAAGAGCTTCGCCGTCGCTTCCATGCGGAGGGTCAGGCGGTTGCTATGCTTTCTCATGCCAATATTGTTTCTGTTTATGACGTTTCTTCTTCCGAATCTGCGGATTACATCGTCATGGAGTTGATCGATGGCATTTCCTTGAAGCAGTACATGGAGAAAAAAGGCGTTCTGAATTGGAAAGAGACTTTGCACTTTGCCATTCAGATCGGCAAAGCGCTGGAACACGCCCATAGCCGCGGCATCGTTCACCGGGACATTAAGCCCCATAATGTGATGGTGCTGAAAAACGGCTCTGTTAAGGTTGCTGACTTTGGCATTGCCCAGGTCATGTCCAAAAGCAATACCTTGACTAAAGAGGCGTTGGGTTCTGTACACTATATTTCTCCCGAGCAGGCCAAGGGCGGCCGCGTAGACAGCCGCAGCGACCTGTATTCTCTGGGTGTTGTGATGTATGAAATGATGACCGGCCGTCCGCCTTTTGATGGGGATTCTCCGGTGGCTGTGGCGATCCAGCATATCAACGGCACTGCGCCTATGCCTTCTTCCATTAACCCCAGTATCCCCGGCGGTCTGGAACAGATCATCATGAAAGCTATGGTGCAAAATGCGGCAAACCGGTATCCAACTGCTGCTGCGATGCTTTACGATATGGATGAATTCCGGAAGAATCCGGCAATTTTGTTTGACTATAACAATCCGGTCACAGACTTGGATGCGGCTATTCAGATTTCCGGAATGCCCCGGAAACCCAGCGAGCCTGTTCCCGCTGTGAAGGTTGCCCCGGAAAGACCTGCTCCCAGAAAGGCACCTGCGCCTCAGCCGGAAAGACCCCGGCAGAGTAAACCCGTGCCTCCCAGACGCCGCCGTGAAGAAGTGGTGGAAGAGGAAACTGAGGGCGGCAGTAAGATTGCAACTGTGGCGATCATTTTGTGCACTGTGGTTGCCCTTGTGGCCATTGGCATTTTTGTGTTTGCCATGGTCAACGGTGGCTTAGGTAATGGGGATGATATCGTAGTTGTTCCCAATCTGCTTGGCATGACCGAGGAACAGATCGACACTGCGGACTTTACCATTCGTGTAAAGGAGCGCAGATACCATGAAACCTATGAAGAAGGCCAGATTTATAAACAGTCGCCTAAGGACGGCACGAAAATTGCCAAGGGCAGCGTCGTGACGATTTATGTCAGTCTTGGCCCGCAGCCTGCCAATAAGGTCATGGAAGATTTGGTAAAGGACGATACGGACGAAACAGCCGCAAAGCTGTTTTTGACCGATGTGCTGGGCGTCAAGGAAGAAAATATCACCGTTTATTATGAAAATAGTTCTACCAAAGCCGAGGGTATGGTGATCCGTACCAATCCCGTGAAGGGCGAAACACTGGAAGAGGATCAGAAGGTTGAGCTGTGGATCAGCTTGGGACCGACCACTAAGGTGGGCAAGGTTCCCAATGTTGCTACCGGAAAGTTGACCTTGGCGCAGGCAGAGGAGCTGCTGGCCATCAACGGCTTCCATAATGTGGTCTATGAAGAGGTTATCAGTAATCACGATGCGGGCATTGTGGTGCGTCAGTCGGAAGCGCCTCAGACAGAACTCGATGTAACCACCCAGATCATTTTGCAGATTTCTCTTGGCCCGAACGGTGACCTTCCGGACTCTGATTTTGAAGAGCCTACGCTGCCTCCCGTAGACCCGGAGCTGGTCAATAAGGTAGTGACGGTGGACTTGCCCGATGATATAGATGGAGCTTATGTGCTGAGCATTTGGCTGGGCAATGAGCTGGTTGCTGTGCGAAATATCCCGGTGGGCACCATCAGTACCCAGTTCAGCATTACCGGCAAGGGTGTTTTGGTATATACAGCCAAGGTCAATGACAGCGACTTGGATTGCTGGACGATAGAAGTGAATTTCAATGAGTGATAGATTAAGTGGTCGAATTATTCGCTCCATTAGTGGCTTTTATGATGTGCAGGTGGGGGAGAAGATCGTCACCTGCCAAGCCAGAGGCGCTCTGCGTCGGGGGAGTGAAACTCCGCTGACCGGTGATGTGGTGGAGATATCCCTGAACGGGGGTAAGGGCATGGTGGAGAAGATCCTGCCCCGGAAAAATTCCTTTGTAAGACCCGCTGTGGCCAATGTAGATGCGCTGATTATCTTTGCGGCCAATGCCAACCCTATCACAGAACCGTTTTTGGTAGACCGGGTGGCGGCCATTGCCGGTGCACAGGGTGTTCCGGTATATCTGTGTGTCAACAAATGCGATCTGGATCCTGCTGATGAACTGGTGGGCATTTATACCCGCGCCGGTTTCCCAGTGATTCGAGCCAGCGCTCAGACCGGTGAAGGAGTAGAGCAACTGCGGGCGCAGCTGCGTGGAAAGCTTACTGCTTTCACCGGCAATTCCGGTGTGGGCAAAAGCAGTATGCTCAACTGCTTGTGTCCGGAGTTGGCACTTTCCACCGGTGAAGTTTCCGAAAAGTTGGGTCGGGGCAGACATACCACTCGTCATGTGGAGCTTTTTCGCCTGGAAGAGGATACCTATGTGGCGGATACCCCTGGCTTTTCTTCCTTTGACACAGATCAGATGGAAGTGATCTTGAAGGAAAATTTGCAATATGCATTTCCGGATTTTGCCGATCATCTTGGTAAATGTCAGTTCCGGGATTGTTCCCATCGTGCGGAGCCCGGTTGCGCAGTGACAGATGCTGTGCTTCACGGCCTGATTGAAAAGACCCGTTATGAGAGTTATTTGCGCTTGTACGAGAAGGCAAGCCAGGTCAAACCCTGGGAAATCCGCGGTTAATGGGCAGACGTAAATTTTTCCTGAGAAAAAGCGAAAAAATGGGAAAAATAATGTTTGACAAACCGCATAAAACACATTATAATATCTAAGCATGACTGTTAGGAGGGGGAAACTATGCTTCTGGGTCTAACCAAGATCATCGATTGTCCCGGTGCTTCCGTTTCATTCTCCGAGAGCATTGATCTGAGTGATCTTCAATATGGTGAAAGCTACCCGGTCAGTGAGCCGGTGCTTGCCAGCGGTACCGTCCGCAATACGGCAGGCGTTCTGGTAATGACGGGTGTGATCAGCACGACCATTCATGGCGTATGCGACCGTTGCGCAGCGGATTTTGATGCGTATGTGGAATTTCCCATTGATGTGGTGCTGGTAACGGAGCTTACCAATGAAGAGTACGAAGATGAGTGGGTATTCCCATTGGAGGGTGACAGCGCCGATCTTGGTGACATTGTTCGTACCGTGTTTGTGCTGAACTTTGGTTCTAAGTTGCTGTGCAAGCCGGATTGTCAAGGTCTTTGCTGCCGTTGTGGTAAGAACCTCAACGACGGTCCTTGCGGCTGTCAGAAGGAGCTGGACCCCCGTTTTGCTGCTTTGAAGCAGCTTCTCGATCATTAAAATCAAAAGAATGCTGCCCCATAAGCAGTTTCGACCAAGGAGGTGTCAACCATGGCTGTCCCTAAGTGTAAAGTGTCCAAAGCCCGTCGCGATAAGCGCCGTGGCGGCAACTGGAAGCTGTCTGCTCCCAGCGTGTCTGTTTGCCCCAAGTGCGGTGAGCCCGTACAGCCCCACAGAGCTTGCAAGGCTTGCGGTACCTACAATGGCCGTCAGGTCCTGGCCGCCAAGGCTGACTAAGGCAGGAACAGTAAGAGGAAGGCAGATGCCTTCCTCTTTTTCCTTTTTTCCGGCAGCTGACGGAAAAGAATTGATTTTGCCGCAGTTTTGTGGCATAATGTATGGAAAGTGCATTTTAATGGAAAGGATGTGTTAACATGGCAAAGCCTTTGGTAGCCATCGTGGGCAGACCCAATGTGGGCAAGTCCATGTTGTTTAATAAGCTCACCGGTCAGCGCACTTCTATCGTGGAGGACACTCCCGGTGTGACCCGGGATCGGATCTATGGTGAGTGTGAGTGGTGTGGCAGACAGTTTTCTTTGGTGGATACAGGTGGTATCGAGCCGGGAACGGATAGCGATATGCTCCGCTTCATGCGCCGCCAGGCAGAGATCGGCATTGAGCTGGCGGACGCGATCATTATGGTTGCAGACGTTCGCAGCGGTGTAACTGCTGCGGATCAGGACGTGGCGACCATGCTGCGCAAGGCGGGCAAACCCGTTGCCCTTGCGGTCAATAAGTGCGACTCCATCGGTGAGACCAGTCCTGATGTGTACGAATTCTATACCCTGGGCATTGGCGATCTGTTTGAAGTCTCCGCCATTCACGGTCATGGTACCGGTGATATGCTGGATTGGGTCATTGCCAATATTCCGGAGGATGAGGCAGAGGACGAGGAAAGCGAAGTCATCAACGTGGCCATCGTGGGTAAGCCTAATGTGGGCAAGTCCAGCCTGCTGAACCGGATCCTGGGCGAAGAGCGGGTGATCGTTTCCAATGTTGCGGGCACCACCCGGGACGCCATTGACAGCTATTTCGAGAATGAGACCGGTAAGTATTGCTTTATCGATACAGCCGGCATGCGTCGTAAGAGTAAGGTAGACGATCTGATCGAAAAGTATTCCAATATGCGCACGATCAGCGCCATTGAGCGCTCAGATGTGTGTCTAATTCTGGTGGATGCCAATGAAGGCGTTACGGAGCAGGATACCAAAATTGCCGGCCTTGTGCACGAGGCAGGTAAGGCCGCCATCATCGTCGTCAACAAGTGGGACGCGGTGGAAGATAAGCAGACCAATACCATGCGGGACAAGGAAGCAGATGTGCGTAACGGCCTGAGCTATATGCTCTATGCGCCCGTGGTGTTTCTGTCTGCGCTCACCGGCCAACGGGTGGATAAGCTTTATTCGGTGATCCAGGAAGTCCATAAGCAAAATACCAGCCGGATCACCACCGGCGCCCTGAATAGCGTCCTTGCAGACGCCACTTCCCGTGTGCAGCCGCCTACGGACAAGGGCCGCCGCTTGAAGATCTACTATATGACGCAGGCAAGCACCAAACCGCCCCATTTCGTGATTTTCTGTAACGATGCCCGGCTGTTCCATTTCTCTTATCAGCGGTATCTGGAAAATCAGATCCGGGAAGTCTTTGGCTTGCAGGGCACACCGGTGCGGCTCACCATTCGTCAGAAGGGCGATAAGGAGGAGTAATCATGTGGTATCCGATCTTGGTCGGAATGTTGGCAAGCTACCTGCTGGGCAATCTCAACGGCGCAGTTTGTATGTCTGCGCTGATGCACGATGATGTGCGCAGCCACGGCAGCGGCAACGCAGGCCTGACCAATTTTATCCGGAATTTCGGTCCGGGCAGAGCGGTATATGTGATTTTGATTGACGGCATCAAGGCCGTTCTGGCCTGTATCGCCACAGGACAACTGCTTGCACCCTACGGTTATTATCAGGAAGGCGCAGCCTTGGGTGGCCTTGCGGTGATGCTGGGTCATAATTTTCCGGCACTGCTGGGCTTTAAGGGCGGTAAGGGAATTCTCAGCGGTCTGTTTATTGCTTTGATTGTGGACTGGCGCATTGCGCTGATCATTTTGGCAGTATTCCTGCTGACGTATCTTTTGACGCAGTATGTATCCTTGGGCTCTATACTGGCAGCTGCAGCCTTCGCAGTAAGCTTTGTTTTGCTGCATTTAGATAATCTGACGGTTGCAATTTGCGGCGGGATCATGGGTGCGCTGGCAGTGTTTATGCACAGGGGCAATATCTTGCGTCTGATAAAAGGCACAGAGAGAAAAACAAACCTCTTCAAGAAGGGGGAATCCCATTGAAAGTAGCGGTTGTTGGCAGTGGTGCATGGGGTACGGCTTTGGCAATTCGGTTGCACAAAAATGGACACCATGTAGTTCTTTGGACCTTTGAAACGGAATTGATTCCTAAAATGACCGAAACGCATTGCAATCCCCGTCTGCCCGGTGCAACGCTTCCGGAGGGCATGGAGATCAGCGGTGATTACGCTTGTGTGCGCGGATGTAAAATGGTGGTCATTGCCTGTCCGTCTTTCCCGATCCGCAGTGTTTGCCGCGGTGTAGCGCCTTACCTGGAGCAGGACGCAGTGGTGGTTTCTGTCGCTAAGGGCATTGAGGACGGAACGCTGCTGCGCATGAGTCAAGTGGTGGAAGTGGAGACCGGTAAAAAGGTCGTGGTCCTGACCGGCCCCAGCCATGCGGAAGAAGTGGCGCTGGATATGCCCACAGGTTGCTTGGCTGCCTGTGACGATAGATCCCTGGCAGAATTTGTGCAAGAGGCTTTCCGGTCGGAGAATTTCCGCATCTATACCAGCCCTGATGCCATTGGCGCAGAGCTGGGAGCAGCGCTGAAAAATGTCATTGCCTTGTGTGCCGGTGTGACAGATGGTTTGGGATGCGGCGATAATACCAAGGCGATGCTCATGACCAGAGGACTCACGGAGATTGCCAGGTTGGGCGTTTCCATGGGCGCTAACAAAGAGACTTTTGCAGGGCTTGCCGGTGTGGGCGACCTGATCGTAACATGTACGTCCATGCACTCCAGAAACCGCCGGGCCGGTATTCTCATCGGTCAGGGCAAAACCCCCAAAGAGGCCATGGATGAGGTCGGGGCAGTGGTGGAAGGTTATTATGCCGCCAAATCTGCCTGGCAGCTGTGCCGGAACCAAAAGGTGGATATGCCCATTGTTCATGCGGCATACAGCGTGCTCTACGAGGGCATCAGCGCGGCCAAGGTTATGGAGATCTTGCTGCAGCGCAGTCCCAAGGCAGAGTCGGAAGATGCCGGCTGGAATCAATAAAGAAAAATGGACGCAAACTTTTGCGTCCGTTTTTTGTATGCAAACAAAACACGCCACCGAAACGGTGGCGTTATTGTTGGCAGAACATCAGATTGCCCGCTCAACCTTGTTAGAACGGAGGCATCTGGTACAAGCGTACACATGGCACGGAGTGCCGTTGACAACTGCCTTAACCCGCTTCACATTGGGCTTCCAAGTACGATTGGAGCGTCTGTGGGAGTGGGAAACCTTGATACCGAAAGTTACGCCCTTGCCACAAAAATCACACTTTGCCATTCGTTGCACCTCCTATCCGCAATACGAATCCAATAAATACCGCCTGAATACAGGCGCTTTCATATGATAACAAACATTGACGAAAAATGCAAGTGTTTTTTTAAGAAATTTTGCTTTTTTCAAAATTATGTTGCTATTTGTGCCTGGTAAATGTATAATGTCTTTAAATAAAAGGAAAGGAACGGTGAGGATTGTGGATCATTACAGTGTTGCGCTGACCCAATTGGTGGAAGAATTTCATCTGGAAGTTGCTTATCGGGCAACTGATTTTGAATCCATTCGCCTGACTGTGGAAGATGTGGCGCGGCCTGGCTTGCAGTTGGCCGGATATTTCGACCATTTTGAGCCCATGCGCTTGCAGCTGATCGGCAATGCGGAGACCAGTTACCTGGCGAAGATGTCCGCTCAGGAAAAGGCGCTGGCCTTTGACCGGCTGATGTCCTATAAATTTCCTGCACTTCTGATCGCTCGGGGTATCGAACCGGACGAGCAGTGTATTAAAATGGCGCAGAAGCATAATGTAACGGTGCTTCGCTCCCGGGAGGCAACGTCCACCATCGCATCGTCGATTATTGCATACCTTCGTGCGGCGCTGGCCCCCAGAATCACACGCCATGGCGTGCTGATGGAGGTCTACGGTGAGGGTCTGCTGCTCATCGGCGACAGCGGTATCGGTAAAAGTGAAGCTGCTGTGGAGCTTTTGAAGCGTGGTCACCGGCTCATCGCAGATGATGCGGTGGAGATCCGTAAAATTTCCGAAAACGCCCTGGTTGGCACTGTGCCGGAGCTGATCCGAAATTATATCGAGTTGCGCGGCATTGGTATCATCAATGTGGCCAAACTGTTCGGTATGGGCGCAGTCAAGGCGGAAAATGAGATCAACCTGGTGGTTAATATCGTGCCCTGGAACACCCAGGAAGTGTACGACCGACTGGGATTAGAGGATCAGTATATGGACATTCTGGGCGTCAAAGTGCCTATGAATACCATACCCATCACCCCCGGTCGAAATCTGGCTGTGATTTTGGAAGTTGCGGCTATGAATAACCGCCAACGGAAAATGGGTTATAATGCCGCTGCGGAATTTACTGAGAAGATCAACCGCCATTTTGAAGAAAGCACAGGAAATACCGTATGAGGGAGTTTACCATCGGCAGTAACGATGCAGGACTGCGGTTGGATCGTTTTTTGGCAAAGGCTGTGCCTTTGCTTCCCGCATCGTTAGCGCAGAAGTATATCCGTTTAAAGCGGATTAAACTGGGTGGCGCACGGGTGCAGCGGGATACCCGGCTGCAAGAAGGCGATGTATTGCAGCTTTACATCAACGATGAGTTTTTTGATGCCCCCCGGGAGGACAATGCCTACCTGACGGTGGCCTCGCCCAAACTGAATATCGTCTATGAAGATGATCAGATCCTGCTGGTGGACAAGCGCCCGGGTCTTGCGGTGCACCCTCATGACGGTGCGGAGTACGGTAAGACGCTGATCGACCATATTCAGGCGTATCTGTACCAAAAGCAGCAGTGGCGTCCCCGGGAAGAAAATTCCTTTACGCCTGCACTGTGCAACCGGATCGACCGGAATACCGGCGGTATCGTTATCGCAGCGAAAACCGCCCAGGCACTTCGGATTATGAATCAAAAAATCAAGGACCGGGAGCTGGATAAGCGCTATCTTGCGATCGTTGAGGGTACCCCCAAGAAAAAAGAGGGCAGCCTGAAAGGATATCTTTTTAAGGACGCTAAGAAAAACCGGGTGTTCGTTACCGATACGTCCCAGCCTGGCAGTAAGTCCTGCCAGACCAATTACCGGGTGCTGGCCAGCCGAAACGGACTTTCTTTGGTGGAGTGTGAACTGATCACCGGCCGAACCCACCAGATCCGTGCCCAGTTTGCCTATGCAGGGCATCCGCTGTTGGGCGACGGCAAGTATGGCAAGCTGGATAAGCGGTTCGACCGGAATTATCAAGCGCTGTATTCTTATAAGCTGACCTTTGCTTTTACAACGGACTCCGAAGCTTTGGAGTACTTAAACGGAAAAAGCTTCCGGGTGGAAACTGTGGATTTTGTCAGCGAATATTTCCCCAATGTAACCTTATAAAAAAGGAACGGTTTACACCGTTCCTTTTTGTTATGCCTTTGTGATCGTGCCGCCACCGATAACGGTGTCATCATCGTATAAAACCACTGCCTGGCCGGGGGTGATCGCTCGCTGGGGTTCGTCAAATTCTACCCGGGCAATGCCGTTTTCTTCCGGGTATACCCATGCCCATTGCTCGCTCATTCGGGAGCGCGCCTTCGCTCGTACACGCAGAGGCTCCCGCAGCGACTCAATGGCGATCCAGTTCCAGTCCTCCGCCCAGAGCACTTTGCGCAGCAGCGCATCGTTTGGGCCAACGGTGACCGTGTTGGCGGCCATGTCCTTGCTGCATACATAAACCGGTTCGCCCAGCGCGATCCCCAGACCTTTTCTTTGACCCAAGGTATAGCCAATGGCTCCGTTGTGCCGGCCGACGATGTTTCCTTGCAGATCCAGATAGTCACCTGCCGGATAGTGCTTCCCGGTATAGCGTTGAATAAATGCGTAAAAATCCCCATCAGGCACGAAGCAAATATCCTGGGAGTCCCGCTTTCTGGCGTTGATAAATCCTTGCGTCTCGGCAATTTCCCGAACTTGTGATTTTTCCAAACTGCCAAGAGGGAAGAGGGTGCGGGAAAGCTGCTCCTGGGTCAGGGTGTACAGAAAATAGCTTTGATCTTTCGTTTCGTCCACCGCTTTTTTCAGCAGGTAACGGTTAGCGCGATCGTCTTTTTCAATGCGGGCATAGTGGCCGGTGGCAATGCACTTGTAACCCAGTTTGTCCGCCTCTCGAAGAAAGTGCCCAAATTTTAGCTGCCGGTTGCAGTCAACGCAAGGATTGGGCGTCAGCCCATTTTCGTAGCAGGAGATGAATTTGCAAATCACTTCTTCCTCAAATTCTTTTCCAAGGGGGAAAACATAAAAGGGAAGATCCAGCCGATCAGCAACCAGTCTGGCGTCATTGGCATCATCTTGCTCAGGGTTTGGCTGATAAAGGCGCATGGTGGCACCGGCACAGTTGTGACCTTGGGCGCGGAGCAAATATGCAGTTACAGAACTGTCCACGCCGCCGCTCATGGCGACCAAAACCTTTGCCAAGGTCATCACCTCTTTCTTAACGGTAGTTTACCACAAACGCCCCATAAAATCAAAGGTTTTATCTGTTCGTCTGCAAAAAAGGAAAAATAAGGAAAATATGGGTAGAAATAGCAGGGATAAAAAGTAACAAAAATGTAATTTTTATAGGAAATGCCCTTGCAATGTCCAATGAATTTTGGTATAATAAGCCATGATATCCTTTGAAAAGGAGCAAGTTCTCTATGAAGAAATTTTTGTGCGTTTGCTTGCTGGCGGCAATTTTTGTGGGAATGATCCCCGTAACTGCACAGCCGGCGCAGGCAGCATCGAATATGCAAGCTTCTCAGGAAGTGATTGACCAGATCAAGAGACTGGAAGGCTTCTTGGAGTTTGCAAAGGACGAGGGAACCCAGTGGAGTATCGGTTACGGTACGCGCTGTGAGAAGGACGAGTTCCCTAATGGCATCACCAGAGAAGAAGCTGAAGAGCGCTTAAAATGGTTTGTAAACGATGTTTTCGTGAAAGAGCTGAACAAAATGCTCACCAAGACCGGTGCAACCCTGACCCAAAATCAGTTTGACGCCTTGGTCAGCCTTTCTTATAACTGTGGCAGTGGTTGGTCCATGTTGAAGGACGATCCTTTGTATATGCTCATTGCCAACGGTGTGGAAAATGCCAGCATTAACGACATTCTTTATGCCTTCGGCTTCCATAGTAAGTCCAATTATCGCATCTCCTCCGGCCACGTTACCCGTCGTATGGCAGAAGCCAGTACATTTATCAACGGTACATATAACTGTTCCAGACCCAGTAATTATTATTATGTAGGCTTCGATGCCAATGGCGGTAAGTTCTATGTTCCCAAGTATGCCGGCGCAGAATATGTGAATTTCGCAGTTCAGTGCTATGAAAAGAATACCCCCACCCCCATCAGCGTGGAAATTGTCCGCCCCTATTCTGTGCTGGTTAACGGCCAGAAAGAGGAGTACATATTTGACGGCTGGTATACTGCTTCCGTTGGCGGCACCAAGGTGGAAACCCTGGATGGCAGTCTGAGCGTGGGTACAATGCTTTACGCCCATTGGAAAACTGCGGACGGCACACCCATTCAGCCGGAAGACCCGGAAGAAGATCCCATCACTCCCGTGGAGATCACGGTTGTGGGTATGAGCGTGATTCTGCGCAAAGGTGCAGGTAAGACCTATTCCCAGGTGGGAACAGCATCTAAGGGCAAAACCTATACCATCACCGCCCTGATGCTGGATAAGGGTGGCTCTCTTTGGGGTAAGATCAGCAGTAACACCTGGATCGCTTTGGACTATACCAACTACGCTGACGTGGTTGGCAACGATAGTGAAACCACCGGTTTGCGTACCGGCACAATTAAGGTAAGCGGTTATCTGAATATCCGTACCGGACCGGGCACCAATTACGATCTGCTTTATATCGATGGCGTGCAAATGGTCTATGGCGCTGGCACAAAGGTCACGATTCTGGAACAGAAAAAGGTTGGCAGTACCACTTGGGGTCGCACTTCAACCGGCTGGATCAGTCTGAGCTATGTGAAGCTGGATCCGGTGTCGGAAACACCGTCTACCACCGTGCCTCCTACCACCACAGAACCGCCCACGACGGTGCCTCCTACCACCACGGAGCCGCCCACGACGGTGCCTCCTACCACCACGGAGCCGCCTACGACGGTGCCTCCCACCACCACAGAACCGCCCACAACGGTGCCTCCTACCACTACGGAGCCGCCTACCACCGTGCCCCCTGAAACCGAGCCTCCTATGGATCCTTGGCAGGGAACAGTGCGAGTGAGCGATCTGCTTTACATTCGCAGCGCACCCGGCACGGCCAATTCCATTAAGGGTTATCTGGTCAATAATGATCGGGTCACGATTCTGGAAGAACATTCTGTCAACGGTGTCCTGTGGGGGCGGATCAGCCGCGGCTGGATCTGCCTGACCTATGTGGTCAAGGACGGCCAGGAGCAGCCTACCGAACCTCCCACAGAGCCTCCTACGACCACGGAGCCGCCCACTACCGTGCCGCCCACCACGGTCCCGCCTACTACGGAGCCGCCTGTGACCGAGCCGCCCTATGTGGACGATCCCAATGCCATTACCGGCACCTGGACGGGAACAGTCAAGGTCAAGAGTAACCTGACCATTCGTAAGACCCCGGGCGCAACCGGAAAGACCGCAGGCACATATCCCAATGGCACCAAGTTGACCATTACCCAAAAAGTTTCTGCCAGCGGAAAGCTCTGGGGCAGAACCGATAAGGGTTGGGTCTGCCTGGACTATGTGGTTATGGACGATGACACCCAGGATAATCCGGTGGTCAAGCCGGACGATGAAAACAGCGGAACTACGGTGTTCGATCAGCCCCAGACCATGATCGTTAATTCTTGCAGCCTGCGTATTCGCAGCGGAGCAGGCGTGTCCTATGAGATCATCGGTTTCTATTCCTTTGGCGAAGCCATTCAGATCACAGAAACCAAGATCGTAGGCACAACCATCTGGGCGCGTACCGACCTTGGCTGGGTCAAGCTCATGTATCTGAAATAATTATCCCCCCCGGGGCGTTCGCCCCGGGGGTTCATTGTGTAAAAGAAAACCCAGAAACCAATTTGGTTTCTGGGTTTTGTTGTTCTGGAAATAATACGGCAGATTATCTCTTGGAGTTATCTGCCTACTGTTTAATGCCGTTTGTATCGTGTAAAATCGTGTATATCGTTGTGTATTTTATAGGCTATCGTGGTATATCGTTGAGTATCGTACATATCGTTATGTATAGTGTTGCGTCAAATTTGCATCAATATTCTTGAGTTAGCCGTTTACACTCCCACATTCGGGTACCGGTACCCGAATGTGGATGTGTAACCGTCTATGAGGTGGCACAACAGGCATAACAAAAGGGCGAGCCGTTAAACGACTCGCCCATACCAATTGAATGATTCCACCTGCTATATTATCACATCGTTGATGTGAACCTTTGGATTTTTCCCGCCTGTGTACCAATATCGGCTATGCCAATATGCCAATGAGTGACAAGGAAGAGCCTTATACTCGTTTGGTGAATTTTGTTCGGGAGCGCTGATGCCCTTTGGCATCTATTCTATTATAGATTGGCTTGCTAAAAATATAACTAATTTTGAGATTATTCTGTATAAAGAGGGGAAACCGCTAAAATGGTTGTGCCTTCCATATATATCCAACCAGTGACTTCAATCATTTTTTTGCTGCCAGAGTAGTCAAGTTTTATATTATCATTTGTCAGTACGAAGTTATCAGAAATCTCTGGTAATGTCACTTGATAAACTTCGATGGTTTTATCTGCGTTTTGATACCCCTTGATAGTACCTAAATACATATAGCTACCTGTCAAGAATTTACTTATGGACTTGTCGGTCTCGCTAACCAGTGATGTATATTGGTCGATATATCCGCATGCAGCAAAATCGCTTTTACCTGTTTGATAGTTATATCTATAAACCCAAAGGTCGGTAATAGGAAGCTCTTCGGAGTTTGTGCTTGGTGTGGACTCTTCAGTTGATGTTGTGTTGTTATCCTTATGGTCGCTTTTGGGTTTAAGTATAACAATCAAAAGAGAGATACACAAAATCAGCGACAATAACAGAATTAACACCCGTTTTAGAAACTTCAGTGCACTGCGATAATTTGCTTTTTTGAGTTCTTTAACAATATTGATGATTTCGGTAATATCAATCACAATAGCAGAAATACCAACTAAGCTAACGGCAACAAATACAATAGCAAGTATTGTCATGAGCCAAAAGGGAGATAGAAATGCAAGCTTGACAAAAAAATATGCACCCAAGATAAAGCCAGCAGTAAGTAATAGGTGTAGTAATAGTGTGCCAACGATTTGAACAACCCAGCCGATAAGCGCCATTGTGTCATTAGTGTTTTGTGGTATATTAAATTTATTCTTGAAACCCAACTGTCGCATATGACCGCCTCCTAACTTTTTCTATTATATCATACCATTCGAGTAAATGCTATATTTACGACTAAAGAAAATAACTTGCGTCAAATTTGCGTCAAATCGGCTTTTTGAGGCATAAAGAAAACCCAGAAACCAATTTGGTTTCTGGGTTTTGTTGTTCTGGAAATAATACGGCAGATTATCTCTTGGAGAACTGAGGTGCACGACGTGCAGCCTTCAAGCCGTACTTCTTTCTTTCCTTCATTCTGGGGTCGCG
>JAZRMV010000036.1:0-36339 GCA_045647845.1 Faecousia sp. | reverse complement strand
TTCGCCATTGCCGAAGCCGTTTTAAAATATCAGGACGAAATTAACAGTTTGGAAAATCGCCAGTAATGAACATGGAGCCGACGCAAGGCTTTGCCTGCGTCGGCTTTTATTTTCGCCCGAAAAAGGACAAAAAGGCGATATTTGCTGAAAACATACAGTTTACTTTTCGGAAAAATTTCGCTATAATGGAGAAAATGACAAAGTATGCCTATGTATCATACAGTAAGAGGATTTGCAACATGACAGAGCTGTCCAACATTCGGAATTTTTCCATCATCGCCCATATTGACCACGGCAAGTCCACCCTTGCCGACCGGCTCTTGGAGGAATGTAACGCCATCGACCACCGGGAAATGGAAGCCCAGATCCTGGACTCCATGGACTTGGAGCGGGAGCGGGGCATTACCATCAAGGCCTCTGCCGCCACGCTCCAATACCGGGCTGACGACGGCAAGGTTTACGACTTAAACCTCATCGACACCCCCGGCCATGTGGACTTTAACTACGAAGTATCCCGCGCCCTTGCCGCCTGCGAAGGCGCGATCTTAGTGGTGGACGCTTCCCAGGGCGTGGAAGCTCAGACCCTGGCCAACACCTTCCTTGCCACCGACGCGGGATTGGAAGTGCTCCCGGTGATCAACAAGATCGACCTCCCCTCCGCCCGTCCCCAGGAAGTAAAGGCGGAAATTGAAGATATTATCTGTATCCCCGCAGAGGACGCGCCGGAGATCTCCGCCAAAAACGGCATCAACATTCGTGCCGTTCTGGAAATGATCGTAAACGGCGTTCCCGCTCCCAAGGGCGACCGCAACGCCCCCTTGCAGGCGCTGATCTTCGACAGCCAGTACGATTCTTACCGGGGCGTCATCGTCTACACCCGGATCAAGCAGGGTACCGTCAGGGCCGGCATGGACATTCGCATGATGGCCACCGGCGCTGTTTATAAAGTGGTGGAAGTGGGTTCTATGAGCCCCAAGGGTCTGCAACCAAAGCAGGCGCTGGGCGCCGGCGAGGTTGGCTACATCACCGCCTCCATTAAGACCGTTTCCGACACCCAGGTGGGCGACACCGTTACCGCAGTGGACAACCCTGCCGCTGAGCCGCTGCCCGGCTACCGTCCGGTGCAGCCCATGGTCTACTCCGGTGTCTACCCCGCGGACGGCGCTAAGTACCAGGACCTGCGGGACGCCCTGGAAAAACTGAAACTCAACGACGCCTCCTTCGTCTACGAACCGGAAAGCTCCATCGCCCTGGGCTTCGGCTTCCGCTGCGGCTTCTTGGGTCTACTGCACATGGAGATCATTCAGGAGCGGCTGGAACGAGAATACAATCTGGATCTGATCACCACCGCCCCCAACGTGGTTTACCGGGTCACCAAAAACACCGGTGAAGTGGTCATGGTGGACAATCCCCTGGACTATCCCGATCCCATGGACATTCAGCTGGCGGAAGAACCTTTTGTAAAGGTCAATCTGATGGCACCCCAGGAATATGTGGGCAACATTATGGATCTGGCTACCTCCCGTCGGGGCGAATTTAAGGACATGGTGTACCTGGACGCTAATCGGGTGGAGCTGCACTATGATATGCCCCTGAACGAGATCATTTACGACTTCTTTGACGCGCTGAAATCCCGCACCCGGGGTTACGGCAGCCTGGACTATGAGCTGATCGGCTACCGTCCCAGCCGTCTGGTCAAGCTGGACATTTTGCTCAACGGCGACATTGTGGACGCCCTGAGCTTCATTCTCTTTGCAGACAACGCATATCCCCGCGCCAGAAAAATCTGCGAAAAGCTGAAAGACAACATCCCCCGGGCGCAGTTTGAAATTCCCGTGCAGGCCGCCATCGGCGGCAAGATCATCGCCCGGGAAACCATCAAAGCCCTGCGCAAGGACGTGCTTGCCAAATGCTACGGTGGCGACATTACCCGGAAAAAGAAGCTGCTGGAAAAGCAGAAAGAGGGTAAAAAACGTATGCGCACCTTCGGTACGGTATCGGTGCCCAGCGAAGCCTTTATGGCCGTACTCAAACTGGACGAAGACTAAACATCTCCTTGCACCGTTTGCGGTCCCCGACAGTCTCCTTGCCGACAAACCGGCTGCGTCACCTGTCGACCGCGGCACCCGCTTATGCTCCGCTTTTTCTGCCACCGGCAGCGCGGAGCAACGCGCCCCAGCGAAGCCTTTATGGCCGTACTCAAACTGGACGAGGATTGATCCTTTCCTACATTTCATTTTGGAGGTGCTTCATGGCATCATTCGGACGCAAAAAAAAGATGCCCTTGGGCATCTATATCCACGTTCCTTTCTGCCGCAGCAAATGCCAATACTGCGACTTTTACTCCCTGACAGACAAGGACGACCGGCTGATGGACGGCTACCTGGACGCCATTTGCGACCACATTCGGGAAACCGGCCCTCAAACCCCGGGCTACCTGGTGGACACCGTGTACTTTGGCGGCGGTACGCCCAGCTTTTTCGGTGCGGAGGGTATGATCACCATTCTTTCCACCCTGCGGCGGAATTTTGAGATCGCAGCAGATGCGGAGATCACCTTTGAAGCCAACCCGGACTCCGTTTCCCCCAAGCTTCTGCGGAAATTACGCAATGAAGGCTTTAACCGGGTCAGTCTGGGTATCCAATCCGACGACGACCACATTCTGGAAACCATCGGCCGCCCCCACAGCTACGACCAGGCGGTGACTGCGGTACACCAGATCCGCAAAGCCGGCTTCAAAAACCTTTCCCTGGATCTGATCTACGGTCTGCCCGGCCAGACTTTGGAAAGCTGGCAGGCAACACTGCAAAATATCATGGCCTTAAAGCCCGAGCACATCAGCTGCTACGGACTGAAAGTGGAAGAGGGTACACCCCTTTACGAATGTAAGGATTTTCTGAACCTGCCGGACGACGACGCGCAAGCTGATATGTATCTGTCCGCCATCGAGATCCTCAGAACCAAGGGTTACCGCCAATATGAGATCTCCAATTTCTGCTACCGGAACAACGAATCAAAGCACAATGTGAAATATTGGAACGGCGGCGAATACCTGGGCTTTGGCCCGGACGCCAGCTCCGACTTTGCGGGCAAGCGGTTTAAGATCGTCCGGGATCTGCATAGCTACATTGACGGAATCCGCAACGGCGGCACGGTACTGGAAGACATTCAGGACGTTCCGCCCCGGGAACGGGCCAGCGAATACCTGATGATGCGCCTACGCACCACCCGGGGTATCAGCCGCGGCGAATATGAAAAGAACTTCCTTCTGCCCTTCGGGCCCATCGAAGCCGCGCTGGAAGAAGTCCGGCAGCGGGGTCACGCACTCCGTGGCGAAGCCGGCTGCTGGCGGCTGACACCGGAAGGCTTCCTTCTGTCCAACTCCATCATTTCCGACCTGCTCATCATTCAAGAAAAATCTGTGCCATTGGCAAAGAGGCGCTTATGAGATACTATAATCCCAATCGGCTGCTCCGGTTCCGCATCGTTTTTTACGCTTTGGCATCGGTGCTCACTGCCGGCTTCATCTTCTCCAATTCCTTACCGTCTGTTGCCGAATCCAGCGCAACAAGCGGCCCCCTGGCAGCCCTGCTGCAACGCTACTTAGACCCCAACGGTATCCTCAGCCCGGAGGAATTCCACAACCTTACCCGAAAAGCCGCCCATTTTCTGGAATTCGGCCTGCTGGGTCTGTTTGTGTGCGGTTTTACCAACAACTTGGGCAAGCTGCGGCTGCGTCGATATGTGGCGCTGCCCATGCTGCTGACCTTGCTCACCGCCGTATTTGACGAACTTTTGCAGTACTTCACCCAACGGGGCAGCTCCGTTACTGACGTTGCGCTGGACTTTGTAGGCGCCCTGTGCGGCATTTGCGCCATGGCCATATTAAGCCTGCTTTTCCGCCGCCGCCACTGATACACACAAAACCCCCTCGTCGCAACGAGGGGGTTCTTTTTATTCATCAGCCAACTTCGGACAACTCTACCTTCATGTCCTTCTTGGGAATCAAGAAGCGACGAATGGCGAAAAGTCCCGCAATACAGATCACGCAGAACAGGTTGCTCAGCGGATTGTCGTGGTTCAAAATAACCTGCCGGGAAATGGCCACGATCAGCACTTCCAGGGTATTTGCCGGGGTCATATCCACCAGCATGCGCACAAACTCCAAGCCGACCACGATGGTCAGAATGTTATGCAGGAAATAGTCCATGGAATCAAAATAACCCGACTGGGTGAACATCTTATAAATTTCCATGCCCAGCATGCCCACCAGCACGATCAATGTCAACACCGCGATCAAAAACTCCAAAACGTGCAAGATCTTGCGGATCACCAATTCTACTTTTTTATGCATAGCTTCGCTCCTTCTATGTAGTATCTTCATTATACAAGCAAATGCCCGCAGATGGAAGAAAAATTTTCCCATTTTCTTAACTTTTCTTTAAGGCGCTTGACTTTTTTCTGAAAAAAAGTAAAATTAAGAAGATTTTTGCTGAAATATAGGAGAGAAAGTTATGAAATGGGGATTCTTTGGCCCGGTACATATTGCATCCATGATCTTCGCCATCGCTCTGGTGGTGGGTCTTTATTTCCTTTTAAAAAAGCTTCCCAAGAAAGCGCAAATCGCCATTCTGGGCGTTTTGTCCTTTTCCGGCGTGTTTGCCATTGTATATAACCTGCTGGCATACAACGATCCGATCTACTACCTGCCCCTGCACCTTTGCTCATTGAACGCCGTGGCGCTTCCTTTTGCGGTGTTTACCCGCAGAAAGACCGTGTGCAACCTTTTGCTGGTTTGGAGCTTGGGCGCGCTGATCGCTCTGGTTCTCAACTTCGCAATGGTGAATGTGGACATTTACAGCGACGCCTTTGCCGTCTACTACTTCCCCCACATCATGGAGTTCGGTATTCCCGTTTTGCTGTTCAAGCTGGGTCTTGCCAAGAAAGAGCCCAAGTGCATCGTGTCCACCATCAGCATCACCATGGTGGCTTACACCTTGGTGCACTTCGTAAATGTCTATATCAACAATGGCGGCATTTTGGATGCCAACGGAAACATCGCCACCGTCAACTATATGTTCTCCGTCAACTCCCAGGAAAATGCCCTCACCGCCTTTTTCTATCAAATCATTCCCGTGGAATACTGGTATATGTACATGGCCGTTCCGGTGCTTGTGATTTATCTGAGCATACTGTATATCCCCCAGTTTATTAAGGCACGGAAGAAAAAACAAACCGTATAATAAAAAGCGACTGGCTTTACCAGTCGCTTTCTTCTTTATAATTCCTCTACGTGAATAATGCCGTCCAGCTTCCGGATCTTATCGATCAAAACCATGTGTTCAATGCGCTTTTCCGCTTTCAGCGTAACAATCAGCGCCCGCACACCATCCTCATCCACGTCCCGACGCTCCAACTGCATGCCGGTGATCTCCACCTTCTGCTGCCGGATCTGCTTCATCACATCGCCGATGCCCAGATTTTCCGCGATTTCGATATAAAGCTCCAAAAACCGTGCCTTTCTGTGGATCCGATTGTCAAACCGCTGCAACACAGTCAGCACAAAGAACACCGCCAGACCCGCTGCCGCAGCCGCTTCGTAAAAACCGACGCCCAGTGCGAGACCCACACCGGCTGCCGCCCACAGACCCGCAGCGGTAGTCAGGCCCTTGATCTGATTGTGCTTGGTTACCACGATGGTACCTGCGCCCAGAAAACCGATGCCGCTGACCACCTGCGCGCCAAGACGCATGGGATCGCCCACCTGGGTCACTTGAAACAGATATTGGTTGGTTAACATAATCAGGCACGCGCCCACGCAGACCAGCATATAGGTTCTCAGTCCCGCAGGACGGTTTTTCATGCCACGCTCCATGCCGATGATGCCACCAAAGATCACTGCGACCACAATACGGACGATCACCGCCATATATGTAACTTCTCTCAGTTCCATAAAACCCCTCCTTTTATCGGTATAGTCTATACGCGCTTTCCCGGAAAGTCAACCTGCCCGGGAAATTTTCTTCCTTTTTCACAAAAAACAAGTTCTCAATTTGTCCAAAATCACAAGATTTATTTCAACAATTCCCGGAACACCGGCAAGCTGCGCTGGATCTGGTCATAGCTGACGCAATAGCACAGCCGGAAATAGCCGGGGCAGCCAAAGCCATCACCGGGCACCACCAGAAGATCCTTTTGCTTTGCCTTCTCCGAAAACGCCACCGCATCACCGTCGGGCGCTTTCACGAACAAGTAAAATGCGCCCCGGGGCATCGCCACCGTATAGCCCATTTCTGTCAAGCCCTCATACAATGCCCGTCTGTTCCGGTCATAGCTTTCCAGATCCGGCCGCAGCTTCACGCACCGGGCGATCACCTTCTGCCACAGAGAGGGCGCGCACACGTGACCCATACTTCTTGCCGCACCGGCCACCGCTGCATAAACTTCCTTACTGTCCGCTGCCTGCTCCGGCACATAGACATAGCCGATCCGCTCACCTGGCAGGGAGAGGGATTTGGAATAAGAATAGCAAACAATGGTATTTTCATACAAATTGGGCACAAATGGTACAACGGCGCCATCGTACACCAGTTCCCGATAAGGTTCATCGGAGATCAAATAGATGGGGTGGCCAAACTCTGCACTTTTTTCCCGGAGCAATGCAGCGAGCGCCAGCAGGGTCTGCTCTGTGTACACCACGCCGGAGGGGTTGTTGGGGGAGTTGATGATCACTGCCTGGGTCTTTTCCGTGAGCATTTGGGCTACCCGGGGCAGCAGGATCTGAAACTCCGGCACATCAGGGGGTACGACCCGGAACACACCGCCAGCCGCCTCCACAAAGACCTTATATTCGGGAAAATAGGGCGCAATCGCCAAAAATTCGCCACCGGGGATCTGTAACGCCCGGATCACAGCCGCCAGTTCCGGCGCTGCGCCGCAGCCGATAAACAGATTTTCCGGCTTCACGCCCGCATTGTAGCGCTCATTCAGATCATCTGCAATGGCTTTCCGGGCAGTCAGATCGCCTGCGGCAGAGGTATAGCCATGCACCTGCAAAGTAGGCGTATCCATCAGCACCGCCCGGATGGTGTCGTCCACCGCTTCGGGGGAGGGAATGGAGGGGTTGCCCAGGCTGTAATCCAGCACATTTTCCGCACCAATCACGGCCGCGCGGCTGCGGCCGTATTCAAAAAGTTCCCGGATGCAAGAGCGCTGGGCGCCCAGCTGATAGGCTTCGGGGTTAAACATGGTAATTTCCTCCTTATAAGTAAAGCGGCGCCACCGGATCATAACGCTGGGGTTTGTAAGTCACTGAACCGATGGGTTTTCCGTCCACACCATATTTGGGATTGAACCCAAACAGGTTTACATAACACAGCAAATCGTCTTTTTCCAACTCCATCTGCTCCATTACCGCCACGGTTGCCAGTACGTCGTCCACCGCCCGATGGGAATTTTGCACTTTTCCCGCAAGGCCGTATACATCGATGGCATTGCAAAGCTTGTGGGGATAACTGTGCCGGTCTTTATACACCGTCAAAAGATCCAGCTTGTCTTTTCCTTTCAGAATCGATGCGTCACCGCTTCTGAGCAGCAAATAGTAAAGAAAACTCAGATCGAAATGGGCATTATAAGCCAAAAGAAGGGTGTTTCCCTGAAACATCTGAGCAATGTCCCGGCAGACCTGCTCCTTGGCTATGCCTCGCTGGCGGATATCCTCGTCGGTGATTCCCGTCAGTTCCTGGATTTTAGGCGGCACGGTATTGCCGGGGGAGAGGGTGATCAGTTCATCATACTCCCGAACCACCACCGCAGCATCACCCTGCTTTTCCACCACCACTGCAGCAAACTCAATGATCTCGTCCCGAGAAAACTGCAAACCGGTGGTCTCTGTGTCGAACAGTACCAATCGATCGTATTTTTCAAATAATTGAGAAAAAGCCATTAGTTTTCTCCTTTCGCCAGGCTGATCGCCCGACGGAATTTGCTTTTTGTTTCTTCCTGTAAGCCATAGCGCAGCCGCAAGGAAGCGCCATAGGCGATCAAGGCCGTCCAGGAACCGGATTTCAGTTCCAGCTCCACCTCACAAAGAGGCAGTTCCTTTCCGCCGCCTAACAGCACCCCCTGATCCAGCGCCAGTTCCGCAGTAAACGCCTCGGTTTCGATCTGCGCTGCCCGACGGATGAACCGGGCGCCGCACACCGGTACAACTCCCGCAGCGGTCAATTCAACCAGCGGTTGTGTGCACCCGAGTTTACATAACACAGGAATCGCCTGTTCCACGGAATCCGCTTCCATCTCCCATTCGCCCCGCACTCCCGCTTTTTCCGGGGTCTTGACGGTGCAAACGGACACGCCGTTTTCCAACCGCTTCCGCAGGGTAATGTGGGCTTTGGACAGCGCCCCATCGGGGGTATCGTAATAGGTGGTCTCCATGGAAATTTCCGTAAATTTTCCAAAGTCAGCCGCCAAGGCGGCCAAATTTTCCGGGTCTGCCCGGAATTTCAGTTCCCGTTCCTGACCCATGGATCACTCCTGGTTCCGCTTCTTCATCAGCTCCCGCATGCGAATGCTGTGATCCAGCTGCCGCTTGCGGATACGCAGGCTCTTGGGCGTACATTCCAGCAGCTCATCGTCCGCCAAAAATTCCAGGTTCTGCTCCAAAGAGAAGATCCGGGGCGTAACCAGCCGCAGCGCCTCATCTGAACCGGACGCGCGCATATTGGTCAGCTGCTTTTTCTTGCACACGTTCACCGTCATATCCTCATTCCGGCTGCAAATGCCCACTACCATACCTGCATAAACCGGTGTGCCCGGGCCAATGAACAAGCTGCCCCGCTCCTGGGCTGCGTGGAGTCCGTAAGTCACCGCCTCACCGGTCTCGAATGCGATCAAACTGCCCACTTGGCGACGCTCGATCTCGCCTTTCATGGGCGCATAGGTTTCCAGCACGCTGGACATGATGCCTTCGCCCCGGGTATCGGTCAAAAATTCGCTCCGATAACCAAACAAGCCCCGGGAAGGCACTAAAAATTCCAGACGGTAGCGGCTGCCCATGGGGGTCATGGACAGAAGATCGCCCTTGCGACGACCCATTTTTTCAATCACTGCGCCCATGCACTCTTCCGGTACGTCCGCCACCATTCGTTCAATGGGCTCGCAGACCTTGCCATCGATGACTTTGGTGAGTACCCGGGGGGTGGACACGGAGAACTCAAAGCCCTCCCGACGCATGGTCTCCATCAAAATAGAAAGGTGCATTTCGCCCCGTCCCGCCACGTTGAAAGCATCGGTGCCCTGCTCGGTCACGTGCAGAGAAACGTCTTTCAGCAACTCCTTTTCCAGCCGATCCCGCAGATTCCGGGAAGTAACGAACTTACCCTCTTTGCCGGCGAAAGGAGAATCATTCACCGCAAAGGTCATTTCGATGGTGGGATCGGAGATCTTCACAAAGGGCAGCGGTTCGATGGCATCCGGCGCGCAGATGGTGCGGCCGATGGTAATGTCCGCCATGCCGGAAAGGGCAACGATCTCACCGGCAGAAGCCTCCTGAATGGGCTTTTTCCCCAATCCGTCGTAGGCATAGAGGGCGACGACCTTGCTCTTTTGCCGCAAAGTCTCGTCGTGATAATCGCAGATGGTGACCTCCTGGTTGACCCGGATCGTGCCCCGTTCTACCCGTCCCACGGCAATTCTGCCCACATATTCATTGTAATCGATGGAAGAAACCAGCATTTGCAGGGGTGCAGCCTCGTCACCCTGGGGCGCGGGAATATAATTGACCACCGTTTCAAACAGCGGCACCAGATCAGTGCCCACTTCATCGGGGCCATATGCTGCCGTACCCTGTCTGCCGGAGCAGAACACGGTGGGGGAGTTAAACTGCTCATCGGTGGCATTTAAGTCCAGCAGCAGCTCCAACACCTCGTCCATCACCTCGGAGATCCGGGCATCGGGCTTGTCGATCTTGTTCACCGCCACGATCACCTTATGACCCAATTCCAGCGCCTTTTGCAGCACAAAACGGGTCTGGGGCATGGGGCCTTCCGCTGCGTCCACCAGCAAAATAACACCGTTGACCATTTTGAGGATCCGTTCCACCTCGCCACCAAAGTCCGCGTGGCCGGGGGTGTCCACGATGTTAATTTTGATGTCCTTATAATAAATCGACGTATTTTTCGCCAGAATGGTAATGCCCCGTTCTTTCTCCAAATCGCCGGAATCCATCACCCGCTCCGTGGTAGCCTGATTTTCCCGGTAAATGCCGCCTTGTTTGAGCATTTCGTCCACCAAAGTGGTCTTGCCGTGGTCAACGTGAGCGATGATGGCAATATTGCGAATTTTTTCCTGAGTCGCCATAAAAAAGACTCCTTTTTACTTTTCTTAACCTAAAAAATATACCACAATCAGCAGGGGATTTCAATATTTTTGCCCTTTTTCTGCAAAAAAAGCACCTGCTTGGGCGTCGCGCAGCAGCGCATAATCCCAATTTGCAGGTACTTTTTGTCATTGATCCAGTTCCCGAACCAGCATGGGGGTCAAAAAAGGCTTTTCAAACAGGGTCACAAACCGCTTACATTTCACCAAAAATGCGTAATAAACGTTCTTTTTACAGCCAAAAAGCGTCTCTAAGTTGCCCTGTCCCTTGGATAAAATCACATCAGCCGTTTCGAAGGCATACTTTGCTTCCTGGCTCAAAAGCTCCGGCTGCGTGCCCGCCACGGTATTGCCGTTGTCGATGACCTGAAAAGGAATCCCTACCGCTGCCGCGTCTTCCCGGGTGGCATCATTTTGTGCCGGGCCACCACGGACGCAGAAAGTTATGTCAACCAACGGGTATTCTTCGGCAATTTTTTCCGCCAGCACCCGGTCAAAACCGATCTCGCCTGCATTATCCGTCAGGTAGAGCAGCGTCTTTGCCTGCTGCAAATCCTTGCGCAGCTGCTGGTAGGTCTGCCCCGGGAGGGCGATCTTGCCCGCCTCGGCAAGCATTTCGTCCAGTTTTTCAAAACTTACCTGCTCCCGCAGGGCGGAAAAATCAATATAATTGCCCAAAATCGCGCATTGAAGCGCTGCCAGCAACGGATCGCTTGATCGCTCCACCCAGGCGCGAATTCCGTCCAAGCGTTGCAGCACAAAACGGTTCGATGCAATCTTTTTTTCCTTGTAGGGATCCGGGCCGGTACCGTAGTATCGATCCAGCAGCGCTGTTGCGCCCGGACCAAACCAAGGGGCGCTGACGCCCTCCGGGGCAGAGGCATACAGCCCCATCAGCTCCTTGGCGAAAGCGGCCGCCTGCTCGGGTGTGCCCAAAGCCAGGGCTTTTTCCACATATTTTTCCAAGTGGCACAGATAGCACTCTGTGGACATTCCCGTACTCATAAATCAAGCTCACTTTCCAGCAGCATTTGGGACAAATCCCGAATTCTTTGCTCGTTCAGACTGTTCTCCCAGCGAAGTTCACCGGGACCGTCAAAGAGAAGCTCCGCTTCTTTCAGACGACGGCAGGTCTCCCGAGCCGTACCCTCGCCACCGTCCAGCAAAGGCATGTCCCGACCCAGGATCTCCCGAATGGTCTGGGCGGCAAAAGGATAATGGGTGCAGCCGAGAACCAGCGCATTTAAAGAATCTTTCACCGGCTCTAAAATCGGAGAAAGCAGCGCCTTCGCCTCGGGAGAATTGGCTTTTCCCTGCTCCACCAGAGCCGCAAGACCCGGGGCGGGCAAAGAGATCACCTGACATTCCTCCGCGCAGCTTTGCGCCAGAAGCCGGAATTTTTCCTCCCGCAGGGTCACTTGGGTGGCAAGCACACCGATCTTGCCCCCGGGGTATTTCCGGGCGGCCAGCTTCACTGCCGGCTCAATGCCCACAACGATCAGCTCCGGATACGTCTGCCGCAGCTGAGAAAGGGCCGCAGCACTGGCCGTATTGCACGCCACCACCAGAGCCTTGATCCCCTCTGCCATGAGCCGCTCCGCTGCCGCCATGGCAAGATCACGCACCTGATCGGCAGACTTGCTGCCATAGGGCGCGTTGGCAGAGTCCCCGAAATACAAAAACCGCTCATTGGGCATTTTTTCAACCAGATAGCGCAGCACGCTGATGCCGCCCACACCGGAATCATACACGCCAATATAATCTTCTTTTCGGTTCACTGCCTCACCGCCTTTTCTTTTTTCTTCATGGTAGCACATTCGACCCGGGGTTTCAATGGGATTTTACGCAAAATGGGGCATGCCCGTGGGGAATGCCCCAAAAAATTTTTTACTTTGTGCCGAAGATCCGGTCGCCGGCGTCGCCCAGACCGGGAACGATGTACTTGTGCTCGTTGAGCTTTTCGTCCAGCGCTGCCAGGTAAAGCTCCACATCCGGGTGGGCTTCCTGCACCGCCGCCACACCCTCGGGGCAGCCGATAATGTTCATCATAACGATGTTCTTACAGCCGTGCTTTTTCAGGAAGTCGATGGCTGCAATGGCGCTGCCGCCGGTGGCCAGCATGGGATCCACCACAAATACCACGCGGTTGCCGATGTCCTCGGGCAGCTTGCAGTAATATTCCACGGGCATATGGGTCACGGGATCACGGTAAAGACCGATGTGACCGATCTTTGCAGAGGGGATCAGGTCAACCATGGAGTCCACCATGCCCAAGCCGGCACGAAGCACCGGCACGATGGCCAGCTTCTTACCTGCCAGCATGCGGCACTTTGCCGCAGCGATGGGGGTCTGAATGGTAACTTCTTCGGTGGGCAGATTCCGGGTCGCCTCATAGCACATCAGGCCGGAGATCTCGCTGACCAATTCACGAAACTCCTTAACAGAGGTTGTCTTCTTCCGCAAAAGTGCCAGCTTATGCTGAATCAGAGGATGATCCAATACATGTACGTTTGCCATAATTATCTCTCTCCTTTTTATTTCTGATCCCGGGCCAGTCGTTCCCGTTCCGCCTGGGATAATCTTAAATAGTTGGGTGCTGCATGGGCGCCGTCACCGGTTTCGCCCCGGGCAATTTGGTTCAGCGCCGCCAATCCAACGCCCACCGCCCGCTGATGGAGCCTATGCTCCGGGGGAAGCACAAGACCGGGAATGGTTGCATTTAACTTATTATAGCATAAAATACTTCCATCGCCAACCAAAAAAACAGATTCTTTTAAAACTTTCAGTTCTTCTCCCAATTCCGCCAGGCTGATGGCCCGATCCGGGGTGCGGCGCTCCACCTTTCCTTGGTTTACATAAAACAGTGCATTGTACACCTGATCCCGTCTGGCGTCCATCACGGGGCACACATATCCCTGGGTCACACCAAGACCCAACGCCATGGCTTCCAGGGTGGACACCCCGTAAAGGGGAAGCTCTCCGCCCCAGGCAAAACCCTTGGCCGCTGCCGCGCCGATGCGCACGCCCGTGAACGATCCGGGGCCGTTGGCCACCGCTACAGCCTCCACCTGGGACGCTTCCACCTCGCACTGGCGAAGCAATTCCTGGGCCATGACCAGCAGGGTCTGGCTATGGGTCAAGCCCGTATTCTGATACTGTTCTCCCAAAAGCGTTCCGCCGCGAAACAGCGCAACCGACGCAGCTTTCGCAGAGGTCTCAAAGGCCAGCAGCAACAAGCTCTTCTCCTCCTTCAACGGTGATCTTCCGGCTCTGCTCACCGCATTTTTCAATGGTAATCACCAGAGCGTTTTCCATGGCATCCGCCACATTTTCGCTCCACTCCACGGCGCAAATGCCGCCCCGTTCCAAATAATCTTCCCAGCCGATGTCCCACAGATCATCGGAGCCGGTCAGTCGGTACATATCAAAATGAAACAACGGAAGCCGACCGCCCAGATATTCGTTGACGATGGTATAGGTGGGACTGGTCACCGGCTCAGTGTAGCCCAACCCCCGGGCAAGACCCCGGGTAAAGGCGGTTTTTCCCGCGCCCAGGTCACCCCGGTAGGCCAAAACCGTTCCGGCAGGGAGGATTCTTCCCAACTTCTCTCCCAGTGTTTCCGTTTCAGCAGGGGAGTGGCTCATAAATTCCATAATTTTTCCTTTCAAAACCTTCCCCCGGGGGGAAGTCTTTATTGGCTGTTTTTCAGCTTTTCCGCCTGATCGGCCGTGGCCAGGGCGTCGATGATCTCGTCCAGCGCACCGTCCATCACCGCATCGATTTTATAAACCGTCAGTCCGACCCGGTGCTCCGTAACGCGTCCCTGGGGGAAATTATAGGTGCGGATCCGCTCATTGCGCATACCCGTGCCCACCTGGCTGCGACGCATGCCCGTCACCTGAGAATCCAGCTTTTCCTGCTCGATCTCATAGAGCTTACTGGCTAACATGCGCATACATTTTTCCCGGTTCTGCTGCTGACTACGCTCTTCCTGGCAAGCCACCACGATCCCGGAGGGCTTGTGGATCAGCCGCACTGCGGAAGATGTCTTATTCACGTGCTGACCGCCTGCGCCGGAGGCTCTGTACACCTGCATTTCAATATCTGCCGGGTCGATGGTCACGTCCACCTCTTCCATTTCCGGCAAAACCGCCACCGTTGCGGTGGAGGTATGCACCCGACCGCCGGACTCAGTCTCCGGCACTCGCTGCACCCGGTGAACACCGGATTCATACTTCATGCGGGAATAGGCGCCTCTGCCGTTGATGACAAAATCCGCTTCTTTTACGCCGCCCAGTTCCGTTTCGTTATAGTTCATCAGCTCCACAGACCAACCCTTTTGGGCTGCGTACATGGAATACATGCGAAACAAGCTGTGCGCAAACAGCGCACTTTCTTCGCCGCCGACACCGCCCCGAATCTCCACGATAACGCTTTTTTCATCGTTGGGGTCTTTGGGCAGCAGCAAAATCTGCAAGTTCCGGTACAACTCCTCGCTGCTTTCCTTGGCAGCGAGGAGGGTTTCCTGGCAAAGCTCTTTCATTTCCGGATCGCTCATCAGTTCCTGGGCGTCCTGCATATCCTGCACCGCCCGGCAATAGTCCTGATAAGTCTCCACGATGGGCTGCAAATCGTTTTTCTCCCGCATCAGCTTCGCTGCCGCCTTGGGGTCGTCATAAAAATCCGGCTGCTCCGACTTTGCGCAAAGCTCTTCATACCGATTTGCCACAGATTGGAGTTTTTGAAGCATTTTTTCAACTCCTAAACATTTTCTAACTGTTAGTATAACAAAATTTACAAGAAAAGTAAAGCAATGCACCGGAGATTTTACCAGTGAAATTTACCGGATTTCGGACATAATAGGAAAAGTAAATTTTCAAGATTTCGGTTGGAGGTGCTTTTCTTGCGTCGTTTTCTTGCCCTTATGCTGATCTTGCCGTTTTTGATCTTTCCCGTCCGGGCAGCGCCCACCGCATATGTGGCGCTGACCTTCGATGACGGCCCCTCCGGTCGATTTACCCGCCAGCTTTTGGCTGGTTTGCAGGAGCGGGGTGTAAAAGCCACGTTTTTGCTGTGCGGCTACCGAATCACCCAATACGCCCAGCTGACGGATCAGATCTTCCAAGCCGGTCACGAGATCGGTCTGCACGGCTACTCCCATAAATCCATGGCCACCATGAAACCGGAGGAGCTTCGCTCCGAGATCCGTCGCACCCAGGCGCTGCTGCCGGAAGGCTGCCAACCGCAATTTCTACGCCCTCCCGGGGGCGCTGTGACCACGCTGGTGCAGCAAGCGGCGCGGCAGGCGGGTCTTTCCATTCTCAACTGGTCCGTTGACCCCCGGGACTGGGCCACCAAGGACGCGGCGCAAGTGACCCAGGCGGTTTTGTGCGACGTTGCGGACGGGGACGTGATCTTACTTCACGACATCTCGGACAGCTCCGTGGACGCCGCCTTTTCTATCATCGATACACTGCTGGAACGGGGCTTTCATTTTGTGACCGCCTCGGAATTGGCCTCGATCAAAGGCGTAAAGTGCGCCCCGGGAAAGGTGTACACCCGTTTTGCGTAAAAGAGCCGGTGCGCTGGTGCGCACCGGCTTATTTTTAGCTGACGCCGTTTTCGTTGGTGGTGGTATCGCTGACTTCGGGATCGTCAAAGTACGCGTCCAGAACCGCCTTTGCGATCTTACCCATGGTAGAACCGTGGCCAGCCTTTTCACCATAGACCACCACTGCGATCTGGGGATCTTCGTAGGGAGCATAGCACACAAACGCACCGTGGTCGGAGACGTTTTCGCTGTTGCTGTGCTGAGCAGTACCGGTCTTGGCCGCCACCGCTACGGGATATTTGCCGAAGGTGGACTTGGCGGTACCGCTGGTGACCACCGCCCGCATACCGGTGGTGTAGGTGTAATAAGCTTCATCGGAAATGGTCATGGTACTCAGAATCACGGGGCTGTTTTCCAGTTCCAGATGGCGATAATCGGAGGAGACCACCCGATTCAGGAAGGTTGCCTTATACCGAATGCCCCGGTTGGCCAGGGTGCAGGTATAAGAGCACAGCTGAATGGGGGTAAATTCGTTCAGGGACTGACCGATGGCGGACATGATCTGGTCCGCAGGGTACCAGCCCTGCTGATCCTTGTCATTTTTATAGGCTTCCGCCTTGGTCTGGGCATTTGCCCGACGGCCGGTGGCTTCATAAAGTTCGATACCGGTTTTTTCGCCCAGGCCGAGGCCCTTGGCGGTGGATTCCATAATGTTCAGGGAAATTTTATCCGCCACTTCATAGAAGAAATAGTTACAGGAAACCTGCAACGCCTCTACTGCGGTGATACCGGCAGTGCCGCCATGAAGGGTCTGCTTATCCGTCCAGGACAAACAACTTGCGGTAAAGCCTTCGTACTTAGTGAACACGCCCTTATCCTGGATCCTGGTGCTACGATTGATCGTGCCCGCATGAACGCCCGAAATGACCATGGACATCTTATAGGTAGATCCAGGCGGATATGCCGCTTGCAGCGCGCGGTTGAAAAGAGGCGCATCTTCGGCATTTTTCAGTTCCTCAAAATCTTCCCGGAACGTGCCCAGATTGTAGGTAGGATAGCTGGCGCAGGCCAAGACCTTTCCGGTCTTAACGTCCATGACCACCACCGCACCGCCTTCTACGTCCGCACCGTCCACGTGCTCGCCTTCAACGGCAGTATTTTTCAATTTGGTGATCAGTTCCGCAAGGCTATCCTCCGCTGCCCGTTGCAGATTCAGATCTACGGTCAGCTCCACGTTTTTACCGGAGACCGGCTTCTTCTCGTTGCCGTTTTCGTCTTCCAGATAATACTGGCGCACCAAAGTGCCGTCCACACGAACCACGTCCACGCGAATGCCGTCCACGCCATGCAGATACTCTTCAAAGGCTTCTTCCAGGCCGCTCTGGCCCACCTGGGCATCCATGGCATACAGAGCATTGCCCTTTTCGTCCTTCACGGTCTTATAATATTCCCACTGATCTGCGGTCATAGCAGCGCAGTAGCCCAAAATATGGGCAGCATACTGGGTGTTATACACACGCACGGTAGACGCCTCGGTATTCAAGCCGGGAATGCTCAGTTCCAGGATCGCCGCAAGGGCCTGGCTGCTGGCATCCTCGATCACCGCATAGTTAGGGAGGTTGGTAATGCCCTGGCGAAGATCCAGCTCATAACGCACACCGATCACCGCCCGGGCGTCCTCGTCCGACCATTCTGCCGGGATCCGATAAATGTCCCGGAGCTTTTTCATCAGCAGGGGAGCGGACATATCCGAGTCCAGACCGCCCTTTTCCGGCAAAAACGCCTGGAAATAGCCCTGCCAGGTGGAGCTGTACTCACCCAAAGTATAGGAAAAAGGCGCAGTTTTTGTAATAGGCAGGTGGTCATTATAATTGATCTCCAACTGCCGGCAAAGCTGCACCAGCCGCAGTAAATGGTTGTTCGTTCCCTCTGCGCTCAAAATCACGTAATGGTTAAAAACCAGATCGTAGCTGGCCCGGTTGGTTACCAAAACATTGCCCTTGCAGTCCAGAATATCACCCCGGGCCGCTTTTACCCGGGTGTAGGTGGTAAAGGTCTTCATATTATCGGTTTTGCCGCCGGTCTGAATGATTTGCAGATCGTAAAGCCGCAAGGCAAAATAGCCCACCAGCAGGAAAAACAATGTCAGCAGCAAGCCTGCTCTGAAACGGGTCATTCTTTCCATGCTTCTCCTCCGATCTTACTGATTGAAAACAGCACAACATACATCAGCGGCATGACCGCCACAGAAAGTCCGCCGGTGGTAAGGAAACCGCCCAGCCGCTGAATGGTGGTATGTCCCAGGAACAAACCGGTCAGAAAAACCAGCAGTTCGTAAGCCATCAGTGCCGCCGAGGCGCAAAGCCAGGTGGTCAAAAAATTCTTTTGCAAATAGCCGCAGCGGAAAATATTCAGCACGATGCCAAGTCCCGTCAAAAACACGATGGAGTACGGGCCGGCCGCCATGCCGGAAAAATAGTAAAGCAGCGAGCCGACCAGCGCAAACACCGCGCAGGTTTCCGTGGGCAGAATCACGCAAAGCAGCAAAATTCCTGCGCTCACCAGATCGGTAGTCGCGCCACCCAGGCGCATCTGACAGAGGATCACATCTTGAACCAGGGACAAAAACAGCAAAAAAAGCCCACAAAGGGACCACCGCAGCAGAGAAAGCCGCTGCTTTCGGGTCAGATAAAGCCGGCTGATCAGGCTTGCGCCGGTACGATCGGCCTTAAATTCATGCTTTCTTCCGAACATAAGCATTACTCCGCTTCAAAACTTGTCAAAATAAACACCTGTTCCAGCGCATCAATATCCGCAGCAGGCTCCAAGAGGGCAAATTTCGCCACGCCGGTGTCGTTAAAACCTGCGTCGATCACATAGCCCAGGATCAGATTCCGGGGGTACACGGTAGAGCCGGCCGTCACCACCTGATCCTTGTTGCGAATGATGGCAGAGGAGGGTAGATAATCCATTTTCAGCTTGCCCACATGATTTTCCGAGTAACCGCCCTGGACCATGCCGCTGTAACCGGAGGAAGCGATGGTGCCGCTGATCTCCAAAGAAGAATCCAGCACCGTTTTCACCACACAGTAGTTACTGCCTGCCTCCACCACGATACCCACCACTTCACCGTTGGCAGTGATGGCGCACATGCCTGCCGACACACCGGATTTGGTGCCGCAGTTGATGGTCAAGGTGCTGGTCCAGTCCACAGAACTGCGGCCAATCACATAACCGTCCACCAACTGATAATCTTCATTGACCTGCAACAATCCCAGAACCTCACGCAAGCGGTCGTTTTCCCGCTTGGCAGACTGGGCGTCCCGGATCTCGTCCTGGATCTGCGCCAGCTGATTTTTCAGCTGCGCATTTTCCGATTCCAGTGCCTCATACCGGTAAATATAGTCATAGACTCGCTCCGCCAGATCTGTCAGCTGACTGACGCCGGAACGCACGGGGGTCAGCACACCCTTTACCACCATGTCGCCCAGGGAAAGGCCGGTTAAATTGCTGAATACGGCGATTCCAATGGCTAGCGCAAGGGCGACCACCAAAACCACGCGTACCTTTGTGGTAAAAAAGTATCTCATAACTGTCCCTCCAAAAGCTGCGGCGCTGCCGCCGCCAAAAGCTGCCGAAGTCTGCACACCGGCAGACCCACTACATTATAATAATCCCCCTCGATCCGCTCCACGAACACCGCAGCGCCACCTTGAATTGCGTATGCACCTGCTTTATCCATAGATTCCGAGGTTTCCACATAAGCATCAATTTCCCGGGAAGAAAGGGGGCGAAAGTGCACATCTGTCACTTCCGTGACCGACTGGATCTGACTGCCGCAAACCACCGTCAGCCCCGTCATCACCTGATGGACTTTGCCGGAGAGCATGGACAGCATTTCCCGGGCTTCCCGAACGCTGCGGGGTTTTCCCAACACACGCCCGTCCAGAACCACCACCGTATCTGCCGCGACCACCACTTCCGACACCCCGGGGTTCACCGCCAGCGCCTTCTCCCGGCTCAGCCGCGCCACTTCCTCATAGGGGCTTTTCCGGGCGTCCATGGTTTCGTCCACATTTGCCACCCGGACAGAAAAAGGAATATGAAACAGACCCAGCAATTCCTTGCGCCGGGGAGATTGAGATGCCAGTATCAGCTCCATAAGTATGTCCTTTCTCGCTTTATTCCAGTCCCCTGAGGTAAAGTCCCCGGGTGCACGCACCGGGATCAAAGGGAGGCGCATTGCGATATGCCGCCAGAACACCATCTACTTCCTTGGGGTTTTCCGTGGTAAAGTACAGCCGCACGCCCCACAGGCCCAGCCGTGCCAGATCGTCCTGCCGGTCCAGCCAGTTGAGTTTTTTGCCGTTTAACAACACGCTCCGGCAGGTATTTCCGTCCTTGATGACGGGAAATTCCGCACCGGTCTTGTCGATCAGCTTGGCCGCGCCCAAATTGCAGGCGCAATTACCGGTGCGACCCCGGATCAAACAATTTTCCGTGATCATCAGGGGCAGTCGGCCGTAAGCAAGGATCTCGCAATCCACCGCCTTGCTCACGTCACGGATCTGGGGCAGGGTCATTTCAAAGCTCAATGTGGCGCTTTTTACGCCCAGCGCGCCCAGCAGATTCACCGCGCCGGAGTTGTAAATATTCAAGCCGAAATCGCCACGGATCCGGAATCCTTCCTCCCGGGCGATCAGCAGCAGGCCCACATTACCCACCAGCACTTCCCGAACGCCCATCTTGCGCACCAGGCGCAGATCTTCCCGCAAGCGGTTCAGCTCACCGTCGTGAACGATCCGGGGCAGCACAGCTGCCACTGTGGTCTTTCTGTTTAATTCATGGCAATAAACCGGGTCGCTGGCCAGAATATGCAGCGGCACATAAATCACATGGGGTTTCATGGCCACCAATTTATCGGTCAGCTGCTCCTTGGTGGTCACCTGCACGGTCAGCCGAGGCTGTTCCCGATGGCCGGGGGCTCGGGCGACCTTTTCCGGGCGATTCAACGTCGGCCGTTCCCGACGGGCCCGCAGAGCGGTCAGCAGATTCAGTGCGTCCCGCCGCAGACCGTTAATTGCCGCAGCAGACAAGGTAAATCCCGGCTGAACGGTGGCTTTTACCCCTACGCACACATAGGGTGTGCCTCCGGTCTTGGAAAGTCTTTGACCCAGCGCTTCTTCTGTCAGCTCTGTGGTACGGGCCTTTTCCGGCCGTCCGCCCCGCACCTGGCAGCTTCTGCCCTCCGGGTCAGTAACCGTTAAAAACACACCGTCCTGGTGCACCTGGGCTTCAAATTTCACGGCAACCAGGCCGTTTTCCGCAGTTTCATAAGTCTGGCGCATCGTTTGAAGCCACCGGTTATCGTCATACCGATCCTCCCGGACACCAAACATACCCGGTCCGATCTTGCCGGTGTAATAGCCGTCGGTAAAACCCTGCCGGTTAAAAGCTGCCGCAAGGGTATCCATCATCGGCTGGGTCACCACACCGGTGTCCAGGGCTTTTCGGTATACACTGGTTACCGCTGCCACATACTCCGGCCGCTTCATTCTGCCTTCCAGCTTCACGGACACGACGCCCATTTCTTCCAGCTCCCGCAAATAGGTGGCCAGACAATTATCCTTCAAGCTCAGCGGGTGCTTATTTTCCCACCGGCCGTAGCCGTAGCTTTGCCGGCAAGGCTGGGCGCACCGACCCCGGTTGCCGGATCTGCCGCCAATGGTTGCGGAAAGATAGCACTGTCCGGAGTAGCACATACACAGGGCGCCATGGGCGAAAACTTCGATCTCAATGGGAGAATTGTTGCAAATATACTCGATTTCATCTTTGCTCAGTTCCCGGCTGAGTACCACCCGGCTCATGCCCAATCCCGCGCAGAACTGGACACCGGCCAGGGAGTGCACCGTCATCTGGGTAGAGCCATGCACCGGAATTTGGGGAGCGATCTGCCGGCAAAGCTGCAAAACGCCCAGGTCCTGCACGATAAATGCGTCCACACCGCTGGTGGCTGCCTGCCGGATCAGCGCACAAACATCCCCGGTCTCCCGATCGGAAACCAAGGTGTTCAGGGTCAGATGCACCAAAACGCCACGAATATGGCAGTATTTCACCGCTTCGGTGAGCATCTGGGGTGTGAAATTTTTTGCGCCTTGACGGGCGTTAAAGCTGCCGCTTCCCAGGTAGACCGCATTCGCTCCGTTCTGCACGGCAGCACGCAAAGCCTCCATAGAGCCGGCGGGCGCTAAAAGTTCCAGCATGGTATCTCTCTCCGTCTCATTTTACTTAGGGCTATTATAACACATTCCATGCGCAACTTCTAGTCCGGACTGTGAATTTTTCTTAAATTCCTTGCGGCAGCGCCCACACTATTGACTTTGCCGGGTTTTACAATATATAATGACGTTACGAAGCCTTGATTTTTTGCAAAAGGAGTCATCATGATGTATAAAATCGACGCCCACAACCACCCGGATTTTCTGGGTATGTCCTTTCAGAAACTGATCGCCAACATGGACCAGTTCGGCATTGACAAATTGTGCCTTATGCCTTGGGAAGGTCCTTGGGTAGAGACCAATTTAAGCGGCATGGGCGCACTGCCCAGCCCCCTCAGCCCGGAACTGATCCTGCCCTTTGAGCGGTGCCTGAATTTTTACGAGAAAGCGCCTGAGCGCTTCATTCTTTGCTATGCGCCCGATCCCCGGATCCCCGGTGCGATCTATAAAATGAAAAGCGCCATCGACACCTACGGCGTAAAGATCTGCGGTGAATTTAAGCTGCGGGTACTGCTGGACGATCCGGATGTGATCGATCTGTTCCGCTACTGCGGTGAGCGGGGCGTGCCCGTGGACCTGCACCTGCAAAATGCCGAAGCACACCCGGCCGGTCCCGGCTGTCCGTTCCCTCACTACTGGTACGGCGGTGATATCTTCACCTTGGAGCGCACCTTGCAGCTGTGCCCCGACACCAACATCATGGGTCACTCCACCACTTTCTGGGCCGCCATTTCCGGTGACGATCTGTGGAAGACCAAGTCCTACCCCAGAGGCCCGGTGGTACCCGGCGGTCATTTGGAGCGGCTATTGGAAAAGTACCCGAACCTTTACTGCGACTGCTCCGGCGATTCCGGCCTTTGGGCCTTGGAGCGTGACCCGGAATACACCAAAAAACTGCTGCTTACTTATCCCGATCGGTTCATTTTCGCCCGGGACGGCTTTACCAATCAGCTTTCCGAATTCATCGATACGTTGGGCCTTCCCCAAGATGTTCTGGAAAACTTCTACCACAGAAACATTGAGCGGCTTATCGGAGAATAATAATCTTCACTCGTTAATCAACCGGCAGAAGGACTTTCTTCTGCCGGTTTTCCTTTTTTGGGGAAAGTTCTTGGCGCAGTAACAGAATTTTCCTGCGCAAAAGGAAGAAATTTTTGCTTTTCCCCTTTACGGCAGAAAAAAACTGTTGTACAATAGAGCCAGATTCTTTCGGGAGGTGGGCTTATGTATTGCATGAAATGCGGCCAGGAAATTTCAGAAGAAAATGTTTTCTGCGACTCCTGCCTGGAAGATATGTCCAGATACCCTATCAAGCCCGGCACTCCCATTCAGCTGCCCGCCTCCGCACCGGTCACCGAGGAAAAGAAAAAGCCCCTTCGGCTCAAAAAAGAAGTGCCTCCGGAACAGCGGCTGCGCCAATCCCGGGCAACTGTGCGGCTGCTGGCTTTGGTTCTTGCGGTTCTGGTTGCCGCTTTTGTGGTTTTATGTCTGTTCACCTTGCATCTGTTGGAACAGCAAGGTCAACCGTTTCAGATTTTTTGACTGTTTCACGTGAAACAGTCTTTACGATAAATTTTTGGTGTTTCACGTGAAACACAGAATGTAAGGAGATGCCTATGGGTAAAATTATTGCCGTGGTGAACCAAAAAGGCGGCGTGGGAAAAACCACATCTGCCGTCAACCTCACCGCCTGCCTGCACGACCTGGGTCTGCGGGTATTGCTGTGCGACTTTGACCCCCAGGCAAATGCCACCTCCGGCATGGGCGTTTCCAAAAAGAAAATCGCTTGCTCCGTATATGATACGATTTTAAACGACGTTCCCGTAAGCGAGGCGCTGATCCACACCAAGTATGGAGACGTTTTGCCCTCTGCGGCAGCTCTTGCCGGCGCAGGCGTGGAGCTGGTAACCATTCCAGAACCTCACTATCAGCTTGCCAAAGTGCTCAAACCGCTGAAAGAGGAGTACGATCTGATTCTGATCGACTGTCCTCCGTCCTTGGAAATGCTGACTCTCAACGCCCTGGCTGCTGCGGACGGAATTTTGATCCCGGTGCAGTGCGAATATTACGCTTTGGAAGGTCTCAGCGATCTGATGAACACCATGCGCATGGTCAAGCGTCGGATCAACCCGGATCTGGAAATTTTCGGCGTCATGCTCACCATGTTTGATGGGCGCACCAATTTTTCCTCGCAGGTAGCGCAGGAAGTACGTCGCCATTTCCCCGGCAAAGTGTACACTTCCGCCATTCCCCGGAACGTCCGGCTGGCCGAAGCCCCCAGTCACGGGCTTCCCATTACCGCATACGACCGCGCCAGCAAAGGCGCGCTAGCTTACAAGCAAGTAGCAGAAGAGATCAAAAACAAAACGAAAGGGTGATCCCCATGGCAGTCCAAAAAGGTTTGGGCAAGGGTTTGGGCGCACTGCTGGGCGACGTATTTGACGAACCCCGGGAGAAAAGTCCCTATCAGCTGTTGCCCCACCACAAAATCGAGCCGAACCCCCACCAGCCCCGGCAGGATTTTGACGAAGCGGAGCTGGAAGCGCTGGCAGAATCCATCGCTACCCACGGAATCATTCAGCCTTTGACCGTCCGGGCGCTGCCCACCGGTTTTTACCAGATCGTTGCCGGTGAACGTCGCTGGCGCGCAGCGCGGATCGCCGGACTTTCCCAAGTTCCCGCGGTGGTCATCGAAGCAGACGACAAAAAGACCATGGAGCTGGCGCTGATCGAGAACCTGCAACGGCAGGATCTGAATCCCGTGGAAGAAGCCCTTGGTTTTAAAGCACTGATGACCGATTACGGTCTGACTCAGGAAGATGCCGCCCAGCGGGTGGGCAAATCCCGCAGCGCGGTGGCAAACACTTTGCGTTTGCTGAACCTTTGCCCTGATGTTTTGGAAAAAGTCCGCAGCGGCGCCCTTTCTGCCGGCCACGCCCGGGCAGTTTTGTCCTTAAAGTCCGAAAAACAGCAGAAAGAAGCTGCCCAAAAAATCGTGGCGCTGGATCTTTCTGTGCGGCAGGCGGAGCTGCTTTGCAAGAACATAGACCGTCCCGCTCCTGCGCCCCAACCGGAAAAACTGGCCGTGAACTATATCGGCGAGTGTGAAAAGCAGTTAAGCAAGCATTTAGGCAGAGGCGTCCGCATCATCAGCGGAAAACGCAAAGGCCGCTTTGAGCTGGAATTTTACGGCTCCGAGGACCTGCAAATTCTGCTGGATGCCCTGCTTACCATAAAAAATCATTAAAAACCATTTTGTAAAGGAGATATTACCATGGAAAAGAAATTATATCGTATTCAGGAAGGCAAGAAGCTCTGCGGCGTTTGCGCCGGTATCGCAGAGTATTTTAAGCTGGACCCCACCATCGTTCGTCTGATTTGGGTCATTCTGTCCCTGGGCGGCGGCCTGGGTCTGTTGGCCTATATCATCTGTGCCTTTGTGTTGCCTGAGAAACCCACCGACGTGATCGACGTCGAGTAATCTTAATTTTGGGAGTCACCAAACATGTTGGACATCAAACGTATTAAGGAAAACCCCGAGCTGGTCAAAGCCGGTCTGCGCGCCAAAGAAGTGGACTGTGATGCGATCGTGGATCGGATTCTGGAGCTGGACGAGCAGCGTCGTGCGCTGATTGCCTCCACAGAATCCAGAAAAGCCCAGCAGAACAAGGTTTCCAAGGAAATTCCTCTGCTGAAAAAGCAGGGCAAGGACGTTGCGCCTATTTTTGCGGAAATGGCAGCTTTGAAGGCCGGTATGGCCGAAGATGCTGCCAAGCTGGACGCTGTGCTGGCCGAATACCGCACCGCCATGCTGAGCCTGCCCAACCTCCCCGACCCGGATCTTCTGCCCGGCGGCAAGGAAAACAACGAGCCGCTGCGCTACGTGGGCGATAAACCCAGCTTCGACTTTGCTCCCCAGCATCATGTAGACCTTTGCACCAGCTTGGGTCTGATCGACTATGAGCGGGGCGTCAAGCTGGCCGGCGCAGGCAACTGGATGTACACCGGCATGGGCGCACGTCTGGAATGGGCGCTGCTGAACTACTTCATGGACTGCCACATTGCCGACGGCTACGATTTCATTCTGCCGCCCCACATGCTGGAATACCAGTGCGGCGAAACCGCCGGTCAGTTCCCCAAGTTTGCCGACGAAGTTTACAAGATCGCCAACCCCACCGACGATCGCACCCACTATATGCTTCCTACCGCTGAGGCCGCTCTTTGCTCCATTTACCGGGACGAGATCCTGGCCGAAAGCGACCTGCCCAAGAAACTGTTCGCTTACACCCCCTGCTTCCGTCGGGAAGCCGGCTCTCACCGGGCTGACGAGCGGGGCATGGTGCGCGGTCACCAATTCAACAAGGTGGAAATGTTCCAGTTCTGCAAGCCGGAAGAATCCGATGCTGCATTTGACGAGTTGGTCACCAAGGCGGAAAAGCTGGTGGCAGGTCTTGGCTTCCACTTCCGTACCGTCAAGCTGGCGGCAGGCGACTGCTCCGCTTCCATGGCACGGACCTATGACATTGAGATTCTGATTCCCTCTATGGACGGCTACAAGGAAGTTTCCTCCGTCAGCAACGCCCGGGATTATCAGGCACGCCGGGGCAACATCCGCTTCCGTCGGGAAGACGGCAAGATTGACTTTGTGCACACCCTCAACGGTTCCGGCCTGGCAACCTCCCGTATTTTCCCCGCAATGGTCGAACAAAATCAGCGCGCAGACGGCTCCGTTGTGGTGCCCGAGTGCCTGAGAAAATATTTGGGAGGCTTAGAAGTCATTGAAAAGAGATAAGAAACAAAAAATTGAAAAGAAGCGCTCCAAGTTCCAAAAGAAATTGCAGGAACTGGACCGCAAACTGGACGAAATTGACAACCACGTTCGTGAGAAAGGTGAGATTATCATGAAGAAAACCAAGAATGTCCGTAAATTCTGGAACGAATTCAAAGAGTTTGCCATCAAGGGCAACGCCATGGCGCTGGCCGTTGGTACTATCATCGGCGCTGCTTTCTCCACGATCACCAAGAGCTTGACCAACGATCTGATCATGCCCATCGTGAACATCTTTATGGGTGGCGCAGATTTCAGCGACGCCAAAATCGCTCTGCCCCGTATGCCCTGGGTCACCCCCACCTACGAGACTGTGATCAACGAAAACGGCGAAGAAGTGGTGCAGGAAGTTCTGAACTACCTGACCTACGGCAATTTTCTGTCCGCTGTGATCAACTTCTTCATTCTTGCATTGGTGGTATTTCTGCTGGTCAAGATCCTCAGCGCTTTGGCTGAGGCCGGCAAGAAGGAAGAAGAAGCCGCTCCCCCCGCACCTCCTGCTCCTCCCGCTCCCAGCGCAGAAGAAGTTCTGCTCACCGAGATCCGGGATCTGTTGAAGGAGAAATAAGCACATGAAGCGTCTTCTGGTATTTCTCTTGCTCATCTCGCTGATTCTGGCCGGCTGCTCCCAGCCTGCTGAATCAAATGTGCAGGTTTTTAACCAATACGGTTTTTCCATAGATGTAGGCGGCACTGCACAGTTGGCTTCCGGTGGTGACCAATCCCGGTTTTCTCTGTACACTTCCATAGGCACCCTGGAATTTACCTACGATGAAACGGCCGCCATACCTGTCACCGAGAAGAACGTAGTGGACTTTGCCAACAATCTCGACAAAAATTCCATCGTGGAGCAGCTGGAAAACGGTGCTTTTCTGGTCACCCTGCCCGCAAAAAGTGCTGGAAATAATCAAAATGTAATCGAAAGCTACTACATAACCACAGTTGACACAGTCGACTCAAACGGTACCGTCAACGGCACCGCTTGCTGGCGGGTTTATGCGGTTACCATTGAAAAAAGTTACAACAAAGACGCTCTGGTGTCCGCCATGCTCTCCCTGTGCTTCGCAAAACGCGAATCTAAATAAAACGTCTAAACTGTTGAAAGAAGGCATATTATGTTTAAGATTGTATACAAGCGAGAGCTGAACGCTTCCGTCACTCTCATGGAGATCGAAGCCCCCTTCGTTGCCAAAAAGGCACGGGCGGGCCAGTTCATCATTTTCCGCATTGACGAGCAGGGCGAGCGTGTCCCGCTGACCATTGCCGGTTACGACCGGGAAAAGGGCACTGTTACCATTATTTTCCAGAAAGTCGGCTTTTCCACCATCGCCCTGGGTAATTTGAACGAGGGCGACTATATCCGAGACTTCGTCGGCCCCCTGGGCAAGCCCACTCCCGTAGAGGGCAAGAAGAAGGTTTGCGTGGTTGGCGGCGGCGTCGGCTGCGCCATTGCGCTGCCCTCTGCCAAGGCCTTTAAGGAAGCCGGCGCGGAAGTGACCGTCATCGTCGGTTTCCGCAGCAAGGATATCGTCATTTTGGAGGAAGAGTTCCGGGCGGTTGCCGACCGGTTCATTCTCATGACCGACGACGGCTCCTACGGTCAGCACGGTCTGGTCACCCAGCCTCTGAAAGAGATGCTGGAAGCCGGTGAAACCTTCGACGAAGTCCTCGCCATCGGCCCCATTCCCATGATGAAGTTCGTTTCTCTGACCACCAAGCCCTTTGATGTACATACCAGCGTATCCCTGAACCCCATCATGGTGGACGGCACGGGCATGTGCGGCGGCTGCCGCGTCACCGTTGGCGGCGAAGTGAAGTTCGCCTGCGTGGACGGCCCGGAATTTGACGGCCATCAGGTAGATTTTGCCGAGCTTATGAGCCGCAACGCCACCTACCGTGGCAGAGAAGCGCAAGTTACCGAAACACACACCTGCCGCATGGACGCCATGGGCAAGGCGCTCATTCAGTAAGGAGGATACGGTTATGGCGAATATGACTTTGACAAAAACCCCCATGCCGGAGCAGGACCCCAAGGTCCGCGCAAGAAACTTCCAGGAAGTCACGCTGGGTTACACCGCTGAGATGGCCATGGAAGAAGCCGGCCGCTGCTTAAAGTGCAAGAACCCCAAGTGCGTGGAAGGCTGCCCGGTGAACGTGCGGATTCCCGAATTCATCGCAAAGGTACAGGAAGGCGACTTCAAGGCCGCTTATGAGATCATCACCTCCACCAATGCTCTGCCTGCTCTATCCGGCAGAGTCTGCCCTCAGGAGACCCAGTGCGAAGCGCGCTGCGTCCGGGGTATCAAGGGTGAGCCCGTTGCCATCGGCCGTCTGGAACGGTTCGTTGCCGACTGGTATCGTGAAAATATCAACGCTATGCCCGAAAAGGTTGCCGGCAACGGTATCAAGGTGGCTGTGGTCGGTTCCGGCCCTGCGGGCATGACCGCTGCCTCCGATCTGGCAAAGATGGGTTACTCCGTCACCATGTTCGAAGCGCTGCACACCGCCGGCGGCGTTCTGGTCTACGGCATTCCGGAATTTCGTCTGCCCAAGGCCATCGTTGCCAACGAGATCACCAAGTTGCAGGCTCAGGGCGTAGAAGTGATGACCAACATGGTCATCGGCCGGGTTCTGACCATCGACGAGCTGTTCGAATTGGGCTATAAAGCCATTTTCGTAGGCTCCGGCGCAGGTCTGCCCATGTTCATGAACATTCCCGGTGAAAGCTTGAAGGGCGTTATGTCCGCCAACGAGTACCTGACCCGTACCAACCTGATGAAGGCTTACAACGAAGATTACGATACTCCCGTGATCCGTTCCAAGGCCGTCGCAGTGGTAGGCGGCGGTAATGTGGCCATGGACGCTGCCCGTTGCGCTATGCGTCTGGGCGCGGAGCATGTATATGTGGTCTACCGTCGTGGCGAAGCCGAAATGCCCGCCCGTCTGGAAGAACAGCACCATGCCAAGGAAGAGGGCATCGAGTTCAAAACTCTGTGCAACCCCACCGCCATTCTGGGCGACGAGGAAGGCCGTGTCTGCGGCATGAACTGCATCCGCATGGAACTGGGCGAGCCGGACGCATCCGGACGCCGCCGTCCCATCGAAGTGGAAGGCTCTGACTTCGTGCTGGATGTAGACACCGTCATTATGTCCCTGGGCACCAGCCCCAACCCCCTGATCCGCTCCACCACCCCGGGTCTGGACACCAACCGCAAGGGCTGTCTGATCGTCAACGAGAACGAGATGACCACCCGTGACGGTGTGTTTGCCGGTGGCGACGCGGTTACCGGTGCGGCCACGGTCATTCTGGCTATGGGCGCCGGTAAGAAGGGCGCTGCTGCCATCGACGCTTACTTAAAGAACCAGGCCTAATTGCATAATAAAAAAACGCACCGCTTTGCGGTGCGTTTTTTTATTATCTCTTACAGTTTCGCGCCAAAGCCCATGCCCATGGGTTTGCCTTCCAAAATGCGCTTTTTCGCTGCCCGACGCAAGGAGCTGTCCTCGGGATAATCCTCCGGATTCTCCCGAGACTTACCAAATACCTGCTTGATTACCGCATTGTAATCTGTCTGCGCAGAGAGCATAGTATACCGGCTCTGGAACTGGGCGATCCGGGACGTTTCGCCCAAATCTTCCCGAATCCAGGGATGCATCAGCCAAGAGTCGCAGAAGAAGAAGGGATTGGGCATATTCAAATGCTCCTTGGCAAATTTCCGGGCCCGAGCGTAGGAATCTTCACAAAGGGCATCATCTAAGGGCTCATACCGGGAAATATGGGCATCCAGGCCGATCTGGCCTTTCTTGATCAGCCGTCCCTCCACCTCAAAATCATAAGGCGCTTCCTTAAAGGTGAACTGCAACCGGCCAAAGCGGTAGATCTCATTGTTCAGGTGGAACGTCAGCCACCAGCGGTGCGGCTTGGGAGAAATGCCGTAAATGCCGCAGGTTTCATAATAAAACCGGCAGTCGATGGTAAAATCCTTCATGGTATCGTAGAACACCGCATCGTCGTAACCCCGTCTGCGGTACTCTGCCAGAGTGCGCTCCGTCAGCCGCAGATAAATGTAAAGATTCAGCACCTCCACCTGCAACTGCTCCTTAGCGGCAAATTCCTCCAAATAAGCGGAAAATGCCTCCAAGCCCAGGTCATATGCTTCAAAACTTTTATTCAAAGCTTCACAAAATGCGGGATCTGCGCACCGGGCATGAATGGCATAAAAGCTGTCCACGCCTTCCTTTGCAAAACCGATCTCGTCAAACAATTTTTGAAAATCCATCGCTTGCTACCTCCTCGCTAGATTGACAATTTTTTCACTCCATGATAGTATATAACCAGATATAACAACTTTTGTCAAGTATTATTTTGGAGGCTTACTATGTGTAATATTGCAGGCTACGCAGGCAATCGGCAAGCGGCGCCCATTTTGTTGGAAATGCTGCGCAAACAGCAAGATTTTGACGGCGGTCTCAGCACCGGTGTCGCCACTGTTCACGAAGGAAAGCTCTACTATCGCAAGCTGGTGGGCAGCGTGGACGATCTGATCAACAACACCGATGTTCTGGATCTCCCCGGCACCATTGGCATCGCCCATTCCCGCCCCGGCGGCTTGGCGAACCTGATCAAGGATACCGACGCCATGGATCGCTCTCAGGTGGTGGTCTCCCCCCGGGCAACCGGCTGCAATCCCACGGACGCTTATCACCCCTTCCTCTCCATGAATGAGGATATGGCGCTGGTCACCAATGGCGGCCACCCCGCTGGCTGCATTTATGCCAAGGACTGGGACGCTGCGGTGGATCTTTTGGTGGACAACGGCTACATTTTTCGCACCGAGGAGGACAACCCCAACAACGCCTCCCCCAAGCGAGCCAACGGCCGGGCAGTCATGCCCCCGGAAGTGCGGGTTTTCCTGGTGGATCATTACATGAATCAGGGCATGACCATGGAAGAAGCCTTTGCGCTGTCTTGCAACCAGATGTTCTCGGACAATGTTTCCGTGATGATCAACCAGGCCGAGCCGGATCATTTCCTTGCCTGCCGGGTCAGCCGCCCCATGTGCGCAGTGGTGTCCGATGGCGAGACCTATATTTCCACCACCCGGTTCGCATTCCCGGAAGAAGCGGTGGGTGAAGTGTTCTCCCTACCGTTGATGCACGTTTGCAGCATCACCAGGGACGGCGTTACCATCACCAAGGAAAAAGTCACCCGGGAGCCGGTTTGTGATGTGACCCCTTATGCCTATGCAGAGGGTTACCGTCGGATTTGCCAGGCACTAATGGGCAAAAAGGACGCTCCGCTGTACTTTGACGATCTGGAATTTCTCGTGGGACGAGAAATGAAGGACATCTGGCCGGAGCAGCACACCTTTGTACAACACGCCCGTTTGGTTTACGATGTGCTGTGGCAACTGCACATTGAGGGTCGACTGAAAACCACCGTACTGCCCAAACCTACCAGTTGCGGCCCGGTAAACCGGATCTATATGTGGCTGGAAGATTAAAAAAGCAGTTTCTCTTCGTCATACTCCCTCCCGCTGGGGCATAGATTGTCCACGGGAGGGATTATTTATGCAAAAACGGGATCTTTTCATTATCTTCGGTGCGCTGACCGTGGCGCTGCTCAGTAGTCTGCATCTGCTGTTTGGCGGTGTTATGTCAACCGCTTCCTGGGGTCTCAGCTTTCGCGCAGAGGGGGCTGCACCCCAAGGACCTGCCAGCGTCAGCCAATTACGCAAGCTGGACGCGGCATACATTGGAAATACGGAAGAAAAAGTGCTGTATCTGACCTTCGATGCAGGCTATGAAAACGGCTGCACCCAAAAAATCCTTTCTATTTTAAAAAAACACAATGTGCCTGCCGCTTTCTTTCTGGTGGGACATTATATCGAGCAGAACAAAGATCTGGTGCGGCAAATGGTAGCTGACGGGCACACCGTGGGCAACCACACCATGCACCACCCGGATATGAGTAAAATTTCTCAACAAACGGCTTTTGAAAAAGAACTGACGGAGCTGGAAAATCTGTATCAAAGTGTGGTTGGTCAGCCAATGTCCAAATTTTATCGGCCACCCCAGGGGACATACAGCGAGGAGAACTTGAAAATGGCTCAGGCCATGGGATATAAAACGGTTTTTTGGAGTCTTGCCTATGTGGACTGGAATAACAACGCCCAGCCGAGCAAGGAAACTGCCTTTTCCAAGCTTTTGCCCCGCACCCATAACGGTGCGGTGATCTTACTGCACTCCACATCCCAGACCAATGCGGAAATTTTAGACGAACTGCTCACCCGTTGGGAAGAGCAAGGCTATCGCTTTGGTAAAATCGAGGAGCTGTTTGCATAAAAAATGACGGTGCTTTCGCACCGTCATTTTGTTCTTTTTTCCAATGTGGAGGTGTTCAGCGAGGTCAAATATACCCGATGCAAACCATATTCTGCCGTGAGCACAAAGGCTTTGGGCAAATCGTCGCAGGGCACGACCTGGCCTTCTCTTTCCGAACGGGTCAAAAAAGCCTGCGTCCGCTTGGATATGGAGGTATTATCCAGATCAAAAACACCAATTACGCTGGACTGGCGCACAGCCATATCGTTACCTATGGAAAGATACATATTTCCCTCCTAAGGCTTCCCTTCAAGGGGAAGGCTTTTATATTGTGCTACTGCCAGCTGGTCGCACCGGTTGTTCTTGGGATTTTCTGCGTGACCCTTGACCCAATGGTAATGCAGGGTGTGCATTTGGGTCAGTTCCAGCAAGATTTCCCACAGATCCGGGTTCAGCGCCGGCTTTTTATCGGCTTTTTTCCAGCCGTTTTTCTGCCAGGAGGCCGCCCAGCCTTTGGAAAGACCATCGATCACATATCTACTGTCCGAGTAAAGCTCCACAATGCAGGGCTCTTTCAGGGCTTGCAGACCACGGATCACCGCGGTCAGTTCCATGCGGTTGTTGGTGGTGTTTTCTTCACCGCCGCTGAGCTCTTTTTCCGCATCCCGGAAAGAAAGGATCGCGCCCCAGCCGCCCGGGCCGGGATTGCCGGAGCACGCTCCGTCTGTATAAAGGGTTACCGTTTTCATGCCTCGGTCTCCAAGTTTTCCACGCGCTCGATGCTCATCACTTCGTTGCCCTCTTCAATGCGCATCACGATAACGCCCTGCACATCGCGCTTGTAAATATTGATGGAAGACGCGGGGATTCGGATAATGACACCGCCATTTTCAATGAGCATCACGTCATCATTCTCACCCACCACACGGCCACCGGCGACCAGGCCGGTCTTTTCGGTGATGTTATAGTTTTTGAGGCCCTTACCGCCACGGCTCTGCGCCTGCTTTTCGCCATTGGGGCCGGTACGCAGGTATTCACTCAGCTCCGTGCGCTTGCCGTAACCATTGACGGTAACGGTAAGCAAGGTCATGCCCTCTTCTGCCTTTTCCGCGCCGATCACATAGTCATCGCCAACCAGGGTAATGCCCCGGACGCCCATGGCATCTCTGCCCATAGGACGCACATCGCTTTCGTGGAAGCAGATGGCCATACCCTCACGGGTGGCAAGAATGATATTGTCATCACCGGTGGTACGGATCACGTTGATCAGATGATCGCCCTCGTCCAGAGTCAGCGCACGGATACCACCCTTGCGGTTGGTGTTCAAGGCAACGAAGGGGATCCGCTTGACCGTACCGTTCTTGGTGACCATCATCAGGTATTCATCTTCATAGAACTCCCGGGTGACCACCATTGCCGTCACCGCCTCATCCTGCTCCAAGGGCAGAACATTGACGATGGCAGTACCCCGGGCGGTACGACCTGCCTCGGGAATCTGGTAGCCCTTTCGATGATGCACACGACCCCGGTTGGTGAAGAACAGAATATGATCGTGAGTAGAGGCGATGTTCAGCGACTTTACATAGTCCTCTTCCTTCAAATTCTGGGCATTGACGCCACGGCCGCCACGGCTCTGGGTGCGGTACATATCCACGCTCATGCGCTTGATGTAACCCTGCTTGGAAATGGTGAAGGCGCAGGTCTCTTCCTCGATCAGATCTTCGATGTCCAGTTCGTCCTCGATATCCTGGATCTCGGTCTTTCTGGAATCGCCAAACTTGTCCCTGATTTCCAGCAGTTCTTCCCGCAAAACGCCCTGCAACAGCGCCGGATCTGCCAGCAGGCTGTTGTAATAAGCGATGCGCTCCTGCAATTCGTTAAATTCGTTCTGCAATTTTTCCCGATCCAGGCCTTGCAGCGCTTTCAAGCGCATATCCAGGATCGCCTGGGCCTGCACATCGTCCAGGCCAAAGCGCTCCATCAGCTTCTGCTTGGCATCATCGTAGGCAGAGCGAATGATCCGAATCACTTCGTCGATATTATCCTGGGCGATCAGCAGACCTTCCAGCAAGTGTGCCCGCTCCTGAGCCTTGCGCAGATCGTACTGGGTGCGCCGGGTGAGCACTTCCATCTGGAATTTCAGATATTCGTCAATGATCTGGCGCAGAGAAAGTACCCGGGGCTGCTTCTGATCGTCCACCAGCGCCAGCATGATGATACCAAAGCTACTTTGCAGCGCAGTCTGCTTGAACAGATTGTTCAGCACCACCTGAGGATTGGAGTCCTTTTTCAGCTCGATCACGATCCGCATACCATTCCGGTCGGACTCGTCCCGCAGGTCGGAAATGCCGTCCAGGCGCTTATCCTTGACCTGGTCGGCAATGGCCTTCAACAGCAGGGACTTGTTCACCTGGTAAGGCAGCTGATCCACGATAATCCGGGTGCGGTCTGCGCCAAAGGTCTCAAATTCGGTGCGTGCGCGCACCACCACCTTGCCGCGGCCGGTGGCGTAAGCGGCACGGATACCGCTGCGACCCATAATGATGCCGCCGGTGGGGAAATCCGGGCCGGAAATGTGCTCCATCAGGTCGATGGCGGTCACTTCCGGATCGTCCAGCACGCAAACGCAGGCGTTGATCACTTCCGCCAGATTGTGGGGCGGAATATTGGTGGCCATACCAACGGCAATACCGTTGGAGCCGTTTACCAGCAGATTGGGGAAACGGCTGGGCAGAACACGGGGTTCTTTCTTGGATTCATCGAAGTTAGGATCCCAGTTAACAGTCTCCTTGTCGATGTCCCGGAGCATTTCATTGCTGAGTTTGCTGAGTCTTGCCTCCGTATAACGATAGGCAGCAGCCGGGTCGCCGTCCACAGAGCCGAAGTTACCCTGACCGTCTACCAGCATGTATCGCATGGAGAAATCCTGAGCCAGACGCACCATAGCGTCGTATACGGAGGCGTCGCCGTGGGGGTGGTA
>JAZRMV010000035.1:0-3194 GCA_045647845.1 Faecousia sp. | reverse complement strand
CAGATCAACTACGCAGTTGTCCTGGCCTATATGCCCGGCAAGAAAACAGAATACGACGACTACTCCGACACTATGCTCCCAGAGGGGATCGAGTCTGTTCACCCACACTATGCCATCTCCTGGCGCAATAACTGGATGCTCCGGCAAGCAGATTTTGTCGTCACCTACATCACCCACTCCTGGGGCGGAGCATATCAGTACGCCGAAAAAGCCAGGCGTCAAAAGAAAGTTGTGATCAATCTATAAAAACCTCTTGACTCTAACGTAACGTCATAGTATATGATAGTGCCAAGGAGGGATGCGTATGATGACGGTTGCGCAAGTGAGCAAGCGCACCGGTGTTAGCGTGCGGACGCTGCACCATTACGATCAGATCGGCCTGCTGAAACCCGCCGAGGTAACGAATGCCGGCTATCGGCTGTATGACGATGGGGCTTTGGACAAGCTTTATATGATCCTGGTGTATCGGGAGCTGGGCCTGTCTCTGAATGAGATCGGCAGCATTTTGGACGCACCGGACTATGACCGTAACCGAGTTCTGGAGCACCAGATCAAGCTGATGCAGGAGCGCGTAGAAAAACTGCAAAACCGAATCAGTTTTGCAAGAGGAATGTTAATGTTAGGAGTGAAATATATGGATTTTGAAGGATTTGACCCCAAGAGAATTGACGAATACAGCCAGCAGGCCAAGGTGCTTTACGGCAAGACGGATGCCTACAAAGAATTCCAGCAGAAGCAAAAAAGTCGCACCAAGGAGCAGGAAAAAGACCTGGGAGCACAGGTTATGGAGCTATTTGCAAAGCTGGGCAAGCTGCGCCCCTGCGCACCGGACAGCGAAGAAGCCCAGAACTGGGCAAAGGAGCTGCAGGCGTTCTTTACGGAACACTTTTACACCTGCACGCCCCAAATCCTCAAGAGCCTAGCAGAAAGCTACGCCGGCGGTGGCAGTATGACGGAAAACATCGACAAAGCCGGCGGCGAGGGCACAGGCACCTTTGCCAAGCAGGTGATTGATACCTATCTTTCGCAGCTATAATAGGCAAAAGTGGATGCTTCGGCATCCGCTTTTTGTTGCCATGCCCGGAAAAATGCGATATAATGCATTTAAGACAAGGGAGGGATACCTATGCTCAAAAAACTATATGAGAAAAGCGAGATTTGGTTTGCAGTAGCATGGATCATTGCCTATGTTGTCCTTGCATCCATAGGAGATAATATATCGGCAGATTTGGGCATCGAAAAGATCGTGACGTTGCCCGTCCTGATCGCGCTGTCCGCAATTTTGTATTTCTTTGTCAGAAAGAACGGCCTAACGGAAAAATACGGCCTTTGCAAGCCTCGGCTGCCCGCCGCAAAGATGCTGTATTATGCGCCGTTGTTTGTTCTCTTGACGGCGAATTTGTGGTATGGCATGGGGATGAATATGTCGCCATTGGAAACGGGGCTATATGTCCTGTCCATGTTCTGCGTAGGCTTTTTGGAGGAAATGATCTTCCGGGGTCTGCTGTTTCAGGCCATGGTCAAGAACGGTGTGAGAGCCGCCATCATTGTTTCCAGTGTGACTTTTGGCATTGGACATATTGTGAACCTGATCAATGGATCCGGGGCGGAGCTGCTGCCGAACCTTTTGCAGGTGGTGTACGCCATCGCCATCGGCTTTGCCTTCGTGATGATCTATGTCAAAAGCAAGAGCCTGATGCCCTGTATCCTCACCCACAGCATTTTCAATGGGCTCAGCGCCTTTGCTAACGAAGCAGCTATGACACCCCAAAGAGAGATCGTCTCCGGCATTTTGCTTGCGGTGATCGGTGGTGGCTATGCCCTGTATCTTACGCTGGCAGTGAAAGAAGAGACAACAAAATGATGAAAACGGAAAACACCTTTTATACAAGCAACCGGGCTGAGTGGCGTCGATGGCTTGCACAGTATTTTGAGACGGAAACTGAAGTTTGGTTTGTGTTTCCTCTGAAGAACAGCGGCAAGCCGGGGCTTTCTTATAACGATGCCGTGGAGGAAGCGCTGTGCTTTGGCTGGATTGACAGTATTTATCACGCGGTAGATCAGGGCCGCGCCTTGCGGTTCACGCCGAGAAGAGCCGGAAGTCCCTATTCCCGCCCCAACATTGAACGTTTGATTTGGCTGGACAAGCAGGGGATGCTCCACCCCAGTGTACGGGAAAGCGTTGCCGATCTGATCTCTGCGCCCTATATTTTTCCGGAGGATATCCTGGATGTGATCCGTGCAGACTCGGTGGCGTGGGCGCATTTTGAAGCCTTCTCCCAGCCTTACAAGCGCATCCGCGTTGCCTACATCGACGCAGCGCGAAAGCGACCCGAGGAATTCAAAAAGCGACTGGATAGCTTCCTGCGAAAAACCCGGGAGGGCAAGCTGATCCCCGGCTACGGCGGCGTAGATAAGTATTACGATTGAAATGTAAAATTCTCATTTGTGGGGATGATTGAGATGATTGTTTTCATTACAGGAGCATCGCATACAGGGAAAACGGCTCTTGCTCAAAAGTTACTCGAAAAATATCACTATCCTTATCTGTCCATAGATCATCTGAAAATGGGTCTGATTCGTAGCGGTAATACAGAACTTACTCCTATGAGTGATGATAAGGATTTGATCGCATACTTATGGCCCATCGTTCGGGAAATGGTTAAAACTGCTATCGAAAACAAGCAGAACTTAATTGTGGAAGGCTGCTATATTCCATTCGATTGGCAGAAAGACTTTGACTCCGAATGTCTTGAAAGCATCAAATATTACTGTCTGGTAATGAGTGAGGAATATATCAAAAATCACTTTGCTGACGTAAAGAAATATGCAAATGTCATTGAAAATCGTTTGGATGATGAGTGGTGTACCGTTGAGAGCGTTTTGACAGATAATGCGGAAGTCCTCGCCCTTGCGAAAAAGCATAATGTAAACTTTATTCTCATTGATGACCAATACGAGATTAATATTGATTTAGATTGATAAATTCCAATATGTCGAACAGTTAGGAAAATAAGAATTTGTAGGTGTGAATGATGAAAACTTTATATATGGTTGGTGGCACTATGGGAGTTGGAAAAACAACTGTGTGCCAACAGCTCAAACAGGATTTACCGAATAGTGTATTTCTTGACGGAGATTGGTGTTGGGATGCAAATCCGTTCCAAGTAACCGATGAAACAAAAGCAATGGTG
>JAZRMV010000034.1:0-24665 GCA_045647845.1 Faecousia sp. | reverse complement strand
TTAGCTCAGTTGGTAGAGCAACTGACTCTTAATCAGTGGGTCCCGGGTTCGAGTCCCTGAAGGTGCACCAATGGCCCATTGGTCAAGTGGTTAAGACAGCGGCCTCTCACGCCGTTAACATCGGTTCGAATCCGGTATGGGTCACCAGCTCTTCATCGATGATATTAAGCTGCATATCACGCAAGCGTGATATTTCGACAATATCATCGTTCATCGCTTCCGCTCGCAAATGCTGCGCTGGTTTGCTGCGCGGGTGAGGGAAGCGAATATAAGAGGATAAAGGCTAACGCCTTTCATTCCAGTTCGTGTTGATTGTCATGTGGGTCCACCTGTTCCCATCCCGAACACAGAAGTTAAGCACATGTACGCCGACGATAGTTGCCGGGTGACTGGCCGTGAAAATAGGTAACGCGAACACAAAGCCTCGACTGAAAAGTCGAGGCTTTTTTCTTTGTTCGCATGAAAGTTGCGCCTTTCATTTGCACAATAAAAATCCAATTTTCAGCTTTTTAGAGTTGTAAAATCCGGAATAATGCTGTATAATAATTTAGTTAAAGTTTTGATTTTGGAGCGGTTAAGATATGAATGAATCGATTCTTGCCCTTGAAAAATATATTCAGCCCGGTAAACGGGTTCATTTAGTTGGTATCGGTGGTGTTTCTATGCGTCCTCTCGGCCTTGTGTTGCAGGGCATGGGCCTGAACGTTACCGGATCGGACATGAATGCCTCTGTCTCCACAGATGAGCTGATTGCCCAGGGAATTCGCGTGGAGATCGGCCATCGCGCGGAAAATGTTGCGGATGCAGATTGTGTGATCCGTACTGCGGCAGTACATAATGACAACCCTGAAATTGCCGGTGCTCGGGCGTTAGGTATCCCGGTGTTTGAACGGGCGCAGGCGTGGGGCGTCATTATGCGTTGGTATGAAAATGCCCTTTGCATTTCCGGCACTCACGGTAAAACCACCACAACCTCCATGGTTGCGCATATTTTAATGGCTGCGCAGTTGGATCCTACGGTGATGATCGGCGGCTATTTGCCGTTGCTTCATGCCGGGCATCGGGTTGGCGAAGGAAATACGATTTTGCTGGAAAGCTGCGAGTACTGCGATTCCTTTTTGAATTTCTTTCCCACGCTTGCGGTGGTTTTGAATGTGGAAGCGGATCATCTGGATTACTTCAAGGATCTGCAAGATGTTCAGAAATCTTTCAGAAAGTTTGCAGAAAGCGCAACCAAAGGCATCTTGGCTAATGGTGACGATCAGAACACCATAGATGCCTTGGCTGGTCTGTCTTTTGTGACCTTTGGTCTGAGGGAATCAAACCGGATTCGCGCGGTGAATGTTTCTTCGGATTGGCGCAGCTTTGATGTGCTTTGTGATGGCGAGTATTATTGTCATGTGGATCTTTCAGTCTATGGCCGGCACAATACGCTTAATGCGTTGGCGGCAGCGGGTACTGCATGGCTCATGAATATACCCGGCAAGGCGGTTACGGACGGTCTCGCAACCTTCTGCGGAGCAGGCAGACGCATGGAGCACAAGGGTGATTTTAATGGTATCCCGGTCTATGACGATTATGCACATCACCCCGGTGAATTGGCAGCGACCATTGATGCCGTTCGCGCCATGGGTTATCAAAGAATCGTTATGGCTTTCCAGCCCCATACCTATACCCGTACCAAAGCGTTGTTTGCGGATTTTGCCGAACAGTTGAACAAGCCAGATGTGCTGGTACTTGCTGAAATCTATGCGGCCAGAGAACGAAACATCTACGGCATTTCCTCTGCAGATTTCATTCAGGAAATTCCAAATGCGCATTACTGCGCCACGCTGCCGGAGGTAACGGAAAAGTTGCGGCAGCTTGCACAGCCCGGTGATGTGATTTTGACTGTGGGTGCCGGTGATATTTATCGTGCCGGTGAAGCATTACTGAAATAATGAGGCGATTTTAATGAAGAAATTAAGTGTTTGCGTTCTTTTTGGCGGAATCAGCCCCGAATACGAGGTTTCCTTGCGTTCGGCTGAATCTGTTTTGAACAATATGGATCCGGAAAAATATAATATTTTCCCGGTTGGCATCACGAAGACTGGCGACTGGGTGCTATATGGTGGAACGGATTATTCTTTGCTGCCCACCGGTGAGTGGCTGGATTATTCGGGAAATCGTCGTGCGACCATTTCTCCGGTCCGCGGCCAGGGTCTTTTGACCTTTGAGGGCGACTGTGTGGTGCGGGAACGGATCGATGTGGTGTTTCCGGTACTTCACGGTGAAAATGGAGAGGACGGTGCCATGCAGGGCTTGTTGCAGCTGGCAGGTATTCCCTATGTCGGCCCTCACATTTCCGCATCAGCCGTGGCCATGGATAAGACTTTGACGAAACTTGTGGTAGATCAGGCGGGAATTCGCCAAGCCAAATGGCAGTTGGTTCGCAATTCTGAACTGGATATCCGCATGGAGGCGGTTTTGGATCAGATCGAATCCCAGTTTACCTATCCCGTGTTTGTAAAGCCTGCCGGAACCGGTTCTTCCGTAGGCGTTTCCAAGGCTGCGGATCGGGAAAGCTTAAAAAGAGCGGTGCTGCAAGCTGGCATTTATGATGAAAAAATCCTGGTCGAAGAATTTATCTGCGGCCGTGAGGTGGAAGTTGCCGTCATGGGTAATCAAAGTCCCATGGCTTCTGTCTGTGGCGAGATCGATTCCGGCGCAGAGTTTTATGACTATGATGCGAAATACCTGACGGATACTTCCGTAGCTTATATTCCCGCCCGGATTTCCGATGAGGTTTCCGAGAAAGTTCGGGATTTGGCGGTGAAGATCTATACTGCTATCGGCTGTCAGGGTCTTAGCAGAGTGGACTTCTTTGTTACCTACGAGGGTGATGAAGTGGTGTTCAACGAGATTAACACTTTGCCTGGCTTCACTTCTATTTCCATGTATCCTAAACTTTTTGCGGCCAGCGGCGTTGCCTACGGTCAGTTGATCGACACCCTTCTTGACTTGGCCATGGAGGCTGCGGAATGAAGAAAAAAGCAATGCTGGCCATTGGCGGAACTCAAACTTATCATGGCCAGGAACCGGACACGATTCAGCTGGTCACCGAAGGAACGTTGGAATACCGGGATAACGGTTGGGATATTTGCTACGAGGAAAGCGATCTGACCGGCTTGCAGGGTGTAGTGACCACCTTCCGCGTTGAGCCGGGGCAGGTGAAGCTCAAACGCACCGGAGCTTTGAATTCCCAGATGCATTTCCAGCAGGGCGTGCCCCATGATTCCTTGTATCAAATGGAACTGGGCACCTTGATGATCACGGTTTGCGCAACGCGAGTGGAGTATGACATTACCCCCGCCGGTGGCGTGGTGGATCTCTCTTACAATATTGAGATTGAGAAAAGCGAAGCAGGCGTCATTGAGTATCACATGGATATCCGCACAATTGAAGCATAATAAAAGCCACAGAGCATTTTGCTCTGTGGCTTTTTGTTATGAATTGTTGTCATCAACGCCCAAATCCGGACCAATGGGATCGTAGTCACTTTCAATGCGAACGACTACCATATCCTGCTTATCATAGTGGGTCAATGCGATTTGCTTTTTGCTGGGAGCAATGGAGGTGTCGGTGTAGCTGTAAAGCTTGTAGGTGAAGACCTCATAACCAACAATGGGCTGCACCAGAACATCGCCATTCTGATAATTATCGGGGTTGCCGGCTGCCATAGTGTGAGTCAGCGTGACGGGCAGATACGTTTTCAGTGTTTCCGAAACGATGTCGATCCTGTAGCTCTTGTTGGCAGTACCCCAGATCCGAACTGTCAGCGAACCGGTCTCACTCACGCTTGCAACGATCCGAATCGGCCGGCCGGTGGTGTTCTTAAAGGAGAAGTTGCACTTTCCGTATTGCACATCAGCGTCCAGACCGGGATCGATAAAGCTGGGCGCATAAGTGTGGGCTGTGCGCTCCAAAATCTCCAAGTCAGCCTTCAATGCACAGTAGTAAAGGGCGCTGGAAAGCCGGGAGATGCCGCCTCCGACCACTTCCTGCAAATACTTGCCCATGTAGACCGTCACCGGCAAATAGCCTTGTTCCTCGGTGGGAAGGCCCACAATGTCGTTAAAAGAGAAAACTTCGTTGTTTTTCAGAATCAAACCGCCATTGATGCCGTTGATGGCTTTACAGACCAGCTTCAAGTTGGCGATTAGATTGGCATCAATAATCGCAGGCGTGGAGAAAGAGCCCAGTTCCGAGTTAAACAGACCATCGGCCAGATCTTCCTCTGTCAAGTCAGGACGGAGGAAGCCCATGGGGAACTCCCTGGATTCACCGTAATCTGCGGTCTCGAAGAAGCTTTTTACATCTTCCATGCGGAAGCCATAGCCGTATTTACCTGGCTTTACTTCGAAGGTGTTGTCGTTGAGTACTGCATCCACAGGCGCGACGCACAGCTCTTTGAAGACTGCGCCCAGATCCAATACTTCTGGGGGATTGACGTAAATATCACCCACCACCTGGAAAATGTTGCCGTTGTAGGCCTCCATGATCTGCTCATAGAGCCGATCGGTCTCCAAACCAAACTCGGGAGTACCTGCGGTGAAACGAATGGTCTGATAAACAATACTAGTGTCAATGTCATCGGGGGAAACGTTTAGATTGGGTCTTGTTCCCGAGATGATCTGATATGTGGGATCAGAGCGTGTGGAGCTGTACCGGTCGCCCAAAGATTCCACAACGTCCTGAATATAGGCCGTATCCAGATACAGATAGGGCAGAATGTCGATCACATAAGAAGAGCTAAGGGATATATTTCTGGCTTTTTGCCGCTCGGAACGAGAGCCCACACGGCCTCGGTCGTAGGCGGCTTTCACAACAGCGTCAATATCCAGTTCTGCTTTTGTGTCGCTGGGAGACAGAAGTACCACTTCGTCGTGCACTTCCACAATCATATCCAAAGTGCCGTATGTGCCGTCTGTGGCTTCTTCCAGGGCAGCCTTAGCCTGTTCCGGGGTCTTGCCGCCAATGTTGATACCAGCCGCATAGATGTTATTGAGGATCAAGCCGTTGTCTTCCGGTTCGGCAAACAGGAAAATGCAGGCAATTGTGATCGTCAGTACCAGCGCTGCTGCGATTCCGCCAAACAGCCATACGGTGCGGTTGGATTTTTTGGTTGTTCTTCTGCGGCGGGGAGAAAAACCGGACGCAGAATTGGAAGCAGAGTGACGGCTTGCACCGGCATTGGTGCGTGAGGCTGCGGCTTTGCTTACCTGATCCACACGGATCCGCTGCGTAGCATCGGCCGGGGACGAGTTAGTGTGAGGGGAGACGGTCTCACTGCCGGTCATATTTGGGAAGGGCTTGTTCTTGAAATTCGCGCCTTCGTTATTCCCGTTATTGATGGTAAACATCTCCTATCTTCGGCGGAAGATCCGCAAGTTGTAGTTTCATATACATGGTCATTGTATCATATTTTCGTGAAATTGCAATGCCTTTTCATTTTGAGGCAGATTTATCCAATGCAGTTGCGGAATCTGCCGATAAAGGTTTTGCATTGGCGCAGACTATCCACACCGGAAGCCAATTTCAGCCGAATGGTAGGCTGCTTGGCAGTAGCTACAAATTGCACGCGGTTTTTATAATCCGGGTCTGCGCAGATCAGGCTCACTGCCTCAAAATGTAAATTGGTAAGGGTAAACAACACATCACCGGCTTTTTGCCGAATGGAGTCGATTCCCACTTGCCGCGCATCTGCACGCAAAAGGGCAATGTCGATCAGATTCAGTACGCCCTTGGGCGGATCGCCATACCGGTCGATGATCTCGTCTAACAGATCGTCCGCATCTTCCTGAGAACGAATGGCTGCCATACGCCGGTAAAGATCCATTCGCTCTTCGCCCCGGGATACATACTCCGGATCCACATTGGCGGTAACATTCAGGTCGGCGGTGCAGTCCGGTATCTTGGACGCTTCGCCCCGTTCTTCCAGAACCGCCTCGTCCAGAAGTTTCAGATACATGTCATAGCCCACGCTCATCATGTGACCGGATTGCTCCGCACCCAGAAGATTGCCGGCGCCCCGGATCTCCAAGTCACGCATAGCAATTTTGAATCCGGAACCAAATTCCGCAAAATCACGAACTGCCGCCAGGCGCTTTTCCGCAATTTCGGTAAGGTTTTTGTCCGGACGATAGGTAAAATAGGCGTAGGCATGCCGGGTGGAGCGACCCACACGACCTCTGAGCTGATGCAGCTGGGAAAGACCAAACCGATCCGCGTTTTCAATAATGAGGGTGTTGGCGTTGGGAATATCCAGACCGGTCTCGATGATCGTGGTGCAAACCAGAACCTGGATCTCGCCATCAGCCATTGCGTGCATCACATCGCCCAAGGCATCTTCGTTCATCTGACCGTGGGCAACCGCCACGGAAAGTCCCGGGATCCGCTTGCGCAGAGCGCCTGCGCATTGGTCAATGGTTTCGGTGCGGTTGGGCAGGTAATAGACCTGGCCACCACGGGCAACTTCCCGGCGAATGGCATCATCGATAATGGCATTGTTGTGCTCCATCACAAAGGTCTGTACCGGATAGCGGTCAGCCGGAGATTCTTCAATGGTGGACATATCCCGGATACCGCTGAGCGCCATGTTCAGGGTACGGGGAATGGGGGTGGCCGAGAGGGTAAGCACATCTACGCCCTTGGACAGTTCTTTCAGACGCTCCTTGTGGCTGACGCCAAAGCGCTGCTCTTCGTCAACGATCAGCAGACCCAGATCTTTAAACTGTACCGATTTTTGCAGCAGTTTGTGGGTACCGATGATCAGATCTACACCGCCCACACTGAGCTTTTGCAGCGTCTTTTTTTGTTCTGTGGGGGTGCGGAAACGGCTTAATACGTCAATATTTACCGGGAAACCCCGGAAACGGGATACAGCGGTATGATAATGCTGCTGCGCCAGTATGGTTGTGGGCACCAAAATCGCTGCCTGCTTACCGTCCATAATGGCTTTCATTACGGCCCGCAAGGCTACCTCCGTTTTACCGAAGCCCACATCACCGCACAGAAGCCGATCCATGGGTATCGGTGATTCCATATCCGCCTTGATCTCGCTGATGCAGCGCAGCTGATCATCGGTTTCCGGATAGGGGAAATTGTCCTCAAATTCTTTTTGCCAGGGCGAATCTGCCGCAAAGGCAAAGCCTTCTTGGCGCTTTCTGGCGGCATAAAGCTGGATCAGCTCACCGGCCATGTCCTTGGCTGCCTTCCGGGCTTTGGTCTTGGTTTTTTGCCAAGCATCCGAGCCGATTTTGTTCAGCCGCACATTGGCGTCTTCACCGCCGCTGCCGATATATTTGCTCACCATATCCAGCTGGGAAGCAGGAACGAACAGCGTGTCGCTTCCTTGGTATGCAATTTTAATATAGTCCTTGATCGCGCCGTCTACCTTGATCCGCTCCATGGAAACGAAACGGCCGATGCCGTAGTTTTCATGGACGACCAGATCTCCGGGGGAGAGGTCGGTAAAAGAATTCAGCTTTTGTCGGTTGGTGGCGGATTTTTTGGTTTTCCTTTTTGGGGTAGAAGTGCCGGTGAGCTGTCCTTCGGTGAGGATCGCAAATTTCTTATCCGGATATTCCATGCCGAAAGGCAGCGAGCCTTCTGTGAGGAAAATTTGACCGGATTGGGGCAGCTGGGTTAGGGGAATGGCAATGGAGGCTGCCAGTTCCTTATTTTCCAGCAGTTCTTGCAGTAATTCCGCTCTGCGTCTTGTGCCGCAGAGTACCAGCGTGGAATAACCTAATTTTTGATAGCTGAATAAATCCGATGCGGCTGTGTCCAGACTTCCGCCATAACCGGGTAACTGCTTCGCCATAACGGGCAGCAGCTGCTTGGGCAGACATTCTTCCGGGTAGGCGCTGCCGCCAAAGGCATCAAAGTAAAGAACTGTCCGTCCGTGCAGACTGACACAGAAATCTTCCCATTGGCTCACATAGTCGCAAAGCTCTCCGGCGAGCAACCCCGCTTCCAATAATGCGTCTAGTTGCATGCCAATTGCCTCAGTTCGCGTCTTAGTTGCACGCTTTAAGCTGGCATGGTCGCAAACAATGATTGTCGCATTTTGGGGAATATAGTCCATTGCTGTGGTATATTCCGGGTAGATCAGTGCCATGTACCGGTCAGCCGCCGGGTGCTGCAAGGCGTTTTCGTATTTGTTCAAATCGGAATGGAGCGTCGAAATCAGTTGGGTATTGGGATTTTTGCGTCGATTTTGCCGGGCGATCAAAGCGTTCAGATCTTCACATAAACCGGAAAGTCCATTTGGGTGCAGTCTGGGCTGCGTTTCGCCCACCGGTAAAACGGTCACGGAATCGACATTTTCCGTGCGCCTTTGGGTATCTGGATTAAAATACCCCATAGTATCCAATTCTTCGCCAAAAAATTCAGCTCTGAAAGGCAGATCAGCAGCTGGTGAATATACGTCCAGAATACCACCGCGCACTGCAAATTGGCCCGGTCCTTCCACCATGGCGCAGCGGCTGTAACCGCAATGGGTGAGTTTTTCAATTAGCGCGGAAATATCGTAAGATTCGCCGGTTTTCAGCACAAAAGCTGCTTTTTCCAGCACAGACGGAGGCATGGTTCGCTGACTCAGCGCTTCCCAGGACATAATCTGCAAGGCGGTTTTTCCGGTGTATAGATCGTAAAGCTGCCGCAGACGCATTTGCTCCCAGGCTCTGGATACCACAGCGGTGTCGTAAAGGGTCAATTCCCGGGAGGGCAGTACCAGCGGTGCTGCGCCCAAAAATCCCCGCAGATCCTCTTGCAGCCGCTTTGCAGACGCATCGTCCGGACAGAGGATCACAATGGGCTGCTGGGTTTGCTCCCGGAGTCCTGCAATAAAGTGCGCCCGGTTGATCTGCCCGATGTCCGTTACGGCAGCGCTTTCGCTCCGGGATACAGCGTCAAGAAGCGCATTGTATTCCGGCATGGTATTTAAGATGGAAAGCAGTGGGTTCATTTCGGTTTTCCTCCACGTAGCAATGCGGAAAGGGGGAAATAGACCCCCTTTCCGTGTTGATTCGACTGATTATTCCGGCTGGCTGCCGTTATAGCGATTGGCCGCTTCCGGTACGCCTTGGTCAATGATACACAAGGCAGCCTCTGCCGCACGTTTTAATGCGGATTGAAGAGACTTTTCTTCCCCTGCGGAGAATGTGGAAAGCACCCAGTCTGCCAGGTCCTGCTCCTGGTGCGGCTTTGCGCCCACACCGATTTTGACCCGGGGAAATGCTTGACTGCCCACTTCTGAAATAATGGATTTTATGCCATTATGCCCGCCGGCGGAACCGTCGGCACGGATGCGCAGTCTGCCCGGTTCCAAGGATATATCGTCAAATAGGACGATAATGCGCTGCGGCGGTATATGGAAATAGGCGCTTAACTGCAAAACGCTGCGGCCGGATAAGTTCATATAGGTCATAGGCTTTAATAAATAAAGCTTACAGCCTTTTCGCGTGACCTGGCCGTAAAGACCCTGGAATTTTGCCCGATCGATCTTGCAGCCAAGGGAATCGGCTAAAACATCGATGGCGCGAAAACCGCAGTTGTGTCGGGTCTTTTCGTACTCAGAGCCGGGGTTTCCAAGGCCGACAATGAGCCACGATTCCTGATTTTTGCCAAACACGGCTTAGAACAGGTCGGCGATAGATGTACCGCCATGGATATGGTCGATGGCCCGGGCAAAGATGGGCGCTACGTCCAGAGATTTGATCTTACCGCTGGGGGTATTTTGGGTGATGGGAATGGTGTTGTGGAACACGATTTCCTGAATGGGGCTGGCTTCAATCCGATCCAGAGCGGGGCCGGAGAGAACACCATGGGTAGCGCAGGCGTAAACAACCTTTGCACCACCGATCTCCACCAGTGCTCTTGCAGCATTGCACAAAGAACCGGCAGTATCCACCATGTCGTCATAGAGGATGCAGGTCTTGCCCTTTACATCACCGATGACGTTCATGACTTCGCACTCATTGGCCTTCTGGCGGCGCTTATCCACGATGGCCAGACCCATGTGCACCTTTGCAGCGAAGGCACGGGCACGGGCAACGGAGCCCACGTCGGGAGAAACAACCACGAATTCATCATGATTGAACTTGTCCTCGGGGAACTTGTCCAGATAGTATTTTACAAAAGTGGGGTTGCCGGGCAGGTGATCCACGGGAATATCGAAGAAGCCCTGGATCTGAGCGGCATGGAGGTCCATGGTCAAAATGCGGTCAGCGCCTGCGGCGGTGAGCATATTGGCCACCAGCTTTGCGGAGATGGGATCGCGGCTCTTCGCCTTGCGGTCCTGACGGGCATAACCGAAGTAAGGAATGACTGCGGTGATACGGCCGGCAGAAGCTCTGCGGCAAGCATCGATCATGACCAGCAGTTCAACCAGACGGTCGTTGACCGGCTTGCAGGTGGACTGGATCAGAAAAACGTCGGCACCACGGACGGTCTCATACAGGGAGACGGAAACTTCGCCGTCGGCAAAGCTCTTTACTTCGCTGTTACCCAGAGGGATGCCCAATTCTTTGCAGATGGTTTGTGCAAATTCGGGATTGGAATTGCCGGTAAATACTTTAATGTTTTCTCCATACCTAATCATCAAACGGTACCTCACTTTTTTCTTTTTGGGTTGTTGCGATCTGAATATCCAATCTTAGGATATTATACCATTTCATTTATGCAAATTGCAACACCAAAGAATGAAAAATAACACCGAAAAATCAGATAATTTTTCTGATGCCTTCGGACAATGTGCTATGTTTCGGATTCAGAGGGGCAAATGTTTGGAAGGGAAATTTCCGGTTGAAAAAGGGGTTGTTTGTGGCTGGGAAGTGTGGTATACTAGTAAGAAGACTTTTTATACTGCGGGAGGGTGCTATGAACGATCAAATTATAATTCAAGGCGCCAGAGAAAATAATTTAAAAAATGTGAATCTGACGATCCCAAGGGATCAGCTGATTGTATTTACAGGACTTTCCGGTTCCGGCAAGTCCAGCTTGGCGTTTGATACCATTTTTGCAGAGGGTCAGCGTCGCTATGTGGAGAGTTTGAGTTCCTATGCCCGTCAATTTTTGGGGCAGATGGACAAGCCCGATGTAGATGCCATTGACGGACTTTCTCCCGCAATTTCCATTGATCAGAAGACTACGTCCAAAAATCCCCGTTCCACGGTGGGCACGGTGACGGAGATTTACGATTATTTGCGCCTTTTGTGGGCGAGAGTGGGCGTGCCCCATTGTCCTAAATGCGGCAAGGAGATCCAGCGGCAGACCATTGATCAGATCGTGGATCGGGTGGAGGCGCTGGGCACGGGTACTCGTTTCATGATCCTTTCTCCCGTGATCCGCGGCAAAAAAGGTGAGCATCAAAAGGTTTTTGAGGACGCCCGGAAAGCCGGTTTTTCCCGGGTGCGGGTAGACCAGATCATCTATGAACTGTCCGAGGAGATCCTGCCGGAGAAAAATAAAAAGCATGATATTGAGCTCGTGGTGGATCGGCTGGTGCTGAAAGACGGCTTGCGTCGACGCTTGACGGACTCCATTGAGACGGCCTGCAATCATTCCGGGGGACTGGTGGGCATTTTGTTCCCGGATTCCGGTGAGGTATTGAGCTTTTCCCAGAATTATGCTTGCGAGGACTGTGGAATCAGCTTGACAGAGCTGGAACCCAGAATGTTTTCCTTTAACAACCCGTCCGGAGCGTGCCCCCACTGTACCGGTTTGGGTTTTCAGCTGGTGGCAGATCCGGATTTAGCTGTGCCGGATAAAACAAAGTCGATTTTTGACGGTGCGATTCAGGTGTCCGGTTGGCAGAGCGCTCGGACGGACAGCGTATTTCGTATGTATTTTGAAGCACTGGCACAAAAATATCATTTTTCTTTGACGGAACCTTTTGAGGATCTTTCCAAAGAGGCGCAGAGTGTGATCCTTTATGGCACCCAAGGCGAAAAGCTGCGCATGACCTATAACCGGGGGAACGGTATGGGCGTGCTGGAACAGCCCTTTGAGGGCATTTTGAACAATGTCAGCCGTCGCTTCCGGGAGACCCAGTCGGATGCGGTGCGTAAGGAACTGGAAGAATGTATGGCTATGGCGCCTTGTCCTCATTGTGGGGGCAACCGGTTGTCGGATATTGCCCGGGCCTTTACCGTTGGCGGTATTGGAATCATGGATTTTTGCAATATGAGCATTGCCCAGGCGCTTCACTTTCTTGACGGCTTGAAGCTGGAAGGAAATATGGCGGTCGTGGCGGAGCAGATCTTGCGGGAGATCCGCAGCAGATTGCGCTTCTTGTGCGATGTTGGTCTTTCTTATCTGACCCTGAGCCGCAGCGCGGGTACGCTTTCCGGTGGCGAAAGTCAGCGGATCCGTTTGGCGACCCAGATCGGTTCGTCGCTGATGGGTGTGCTGTATATTCTGGACGAGCCGTCCATCGGTCTGCATCAGCGGGATAATGATAAACTGTTGGCCACGCTGAAACATCTGCGGGATATCGGCAATACTCTGATCGTGGTGGAGCATGATGAGGATACCATGCGCGCTGCGGACTATATTGTAGATGTGGGCCCTGGCGCAGGCAGTCGGGGCGGTGAAATTGTGGTAACCGGCAGCTTGCAAGATGTGATGGATTGTGAAAAATCCATTACCGGCCAATATCTTTCCGGTGTGAAGAAAATTCCGGTTCCGTCCAAACGACGCAAGGGCAACGGCAATACGCTGTTCATTGACGGCGCAACGGAGAATAACTTAAAAGATGTGGACGTGTCCATTCCCTTGGGGACGCTTACCTGCGTTACCGGTGTATCCGGTTCCGGAAAATCCAGCCTGGTGGACGAGGTTTTGAATAAGACCTTGCTTAACAAGCTCAATCATGCCCGTACCCGTCCCGGTGCGTGCAGAGGCATTCGGGGTTTGGAGCATCTGGACAAGGTAATCGATATTGACCAGAATCCCATCGGTCGGACACCTCGCTCCAATCCGGCCACCTATACCGGTGTGTTTAACGACATCCGTGATCTGTTTGCTTCTACCAATGATGCTAAGATCCGTGGTTATGGGCCGGGGCGGTTCAGCTTTAATGTGAAGGGCGGCCGCTGCGAGGCTTGCTGCGGTGATGGCTTGGTGAAGATCGAGATGCACTTCCTGGCAGATGTGTATGTGCCTTGTGAGGTGTGCCGTGGCGCCCGGTATAACCGGGAAACCCTGGAAGTACTGTATAAGGGCAAAAATATCGCAGATGTGCTGGAAATGACAGCTGAGGAAGCGGTGGAATATTTTGAAAATCTGCCCAAGATCCGGAAAAAGATTCAGACGCTGGTGGATGTTGGACTTGGCTATGTGAAGCTGGGTCAGTCCAGCACGACTCTTTCCGGCGGCGAAGCCCAGCGGGTGAAACTGGCAACGGAATTGGCAAGATCAGCTACCGGCAGAACCATCTATGTTCTGGACGAGCCTACTACCGGACTTCACGCAGCAGATGTGCACAGACTCATTGAAGTGCTGGAGAAATTGGTGGATGCGGGTAATACGGTGCTGGTGATCGAGCACAATCTGGATGTGATCAAGACCGCAGACTATATCATTGACCTTGGTCCCGAGGGTGGCGATGGAGGCGGTACGGTGGTGGCCTTCGGTACACCGGAAGAGGTTGCGCAAAATGACCGGAGCTTTACCGGTCAGTATTTGAAGCAGTATTTAAATAAAAATCCCTGACCGGTTAAGGTCAGGGATCGGGTTAATTTTGGTTGCCGTATAGCTTTGCGGGCAGATTCTCGGAAAATTCCAGCAGAGCGTGATCCCACTCTCCGGCGTAATCCACCATCAGGGTGGCGGAGCGGACGGCAGCATCACTGCTCTGGCGAATCGGCAGAGTCATGGTCAGCCGGTAGCCCAGTTCGGGGGACTGCTCTACCAGAACTGTGCCTTCATGGGCACTGGCAGCAGAACGAATCAGCACCATGCCGAGGCCAAGGCCAAAGCGGCTGTCTTCAATGCCGGGTTCACGACGGAAGCGGTTGTAAATGTCCGTGGGAAGCGTTTCTGAGCCGGTGTGCTCCGATTGGACTGTGAGATACAAGGTGCCTCGGTTAAGGGTCAGCTGGCAGTGAATGGTGCTGCCTTTTTGAGAGAATTTCATGGCGTTGGACAAAATGTTATGGATAGCGCGCTCCAACTTTTCTTCGTCGCAAAGGCTGTAAATGGATTCGTGAATGCCGGTGTATTGCAAGGTAAGGCCGGTGTGGCTGATCAGTGGCGCAGCTTTGTCGAAAATGGTCTGCAAAACGCTGCAAATATTGGCGGTTTGTTGGCTGGAAGTGAGATTTTGACTGTACCGATAGGCGTCAGACATGTTGCTGATGATCCGAAGGACCTGAAACAGACCCCGGTTGATTCGGCTCATTTGATCTGAAAGCTCCGGGTCGGTGTCTTCGTCGGTCAAGGGGAATAGCTGATCGGCAACGGTCATGATGCCAGTCAGGGGTTTTCTTAATTCCTGGGCGGCCAGAGCCATGGTTTGCAGTTCTGCCTGGTCGTCTTCTTGTTCCAAAACGAAGACATGGTAATCGCCAACGGCAGAAACCGATGCGCCGCAAGGATTTCCGGAGAGCAGTAAGGTCAAATACAGGCAGCCGGATTCGAAGGTTTTATATTCCTGCTTGCCGGTCAGAAGAATGTTTTCCACGGCAAGATCAGTGGTGATAGCGTGTTTTTTTGCAGCTTCGTTTACCGCAACAACAATGCCGTTTTTTACGCAAAATGCACCCCGGGTCAGTAGATCCAGCATTGCAAATACTTCATTATTTTGTTCCATGATCTTCCTCCTCGTGGTATATCATGTGCAATTTATAGGGAAACTATTGTCATTGCTTTTCGACAAATTTCGCTATATACTTATTTTAGCGAAAAAATTTGCAAATAGCAAGGAAAATCCGCAAAGAGGTGAAAATATGTCAATTCATGACGGACACCGTGAACGATTGAAAGAGCGCTTCCTGCAAGAGGGTCTGGATCATTTTCAGGAAAATCAGGTTTTGGAGCTGCTTTTATTTTACTGTATCCCGAGAAAGGATACCAATGAGATCGCGCATAATTTGTTGAATCGGTTTGGCAGTTTATGGCAGGTGCTGTCTGCGCCGGTGGAGGAATTGCAGAAAGTACCCGGCGTTGGGAAAAGCGCAGCGGTATTTTTATCTTTTGCCAATGATTTTGTTCGGTACTACCGGGTGAATCAGGTTTCCAATTTGGAAATTCTGCCCAGTATTGAAAGCTGTGGAAATTATTTGCTGCCGAAATTTGCCGGAAGGCGGAATGAAACGGTATTTCTGCTTTGTCTGGACGCAAAGTGTAAAGTGCTTTGCTGCCGGGAACTTGGCGAGGGGAGCGTAAACTCTGCAGCGATTCCCATTCGGAAAATCGTGGAGATGGCGCTGGGAATCAATGCTACATCTGTGGTTTTGGCGCACAATCACCCCAGCGGGTTGGCGATTCCTTCCGGGGAGGACGTGCAGACAACGAAGCGGTTGGCGGCTGCGCTGCAAACGGTGGAGATCACTCTGGCAGACCATTTGATCGTTGCGGATTCAGAGTATGTTTCCCTGGTGCAGTCGGGACTTTATCACCCCAATGCTACTTATACTTTGATTTAGTTTTTATTTTGGAGCGGCTATGGATCAATTTGTTTTACACAGTGAATATCGGCCTTCCGGTGATCAGCCGGGGGCGATAGAATCTTTGGTCAACGGAATCAACTGGGGTCTGCGGGAGCAGACCCTCTTGGGCGTGACCGGATCCGGTAAAACTTTTACTATGGCTTCTGTGATCGAGAAAATCAATCGGCCCACGCTGGTGCTGGCCCACAATAAAACCTTGGCAGCGCAGCTTTGCTCGGAATTTCGGGAATTCTTTCCGGAAAATGCGGTGGAGTATTTTATTTCTTATTACGATTATTATCAGCCGGAGGCTTATATTGCCCATACGGATACTTATATCGAGAAAGATGCGTCGGTCAATGAAGAGATCGATCGGCTGCGGCACAGCGCCACCTCTGCGCTTTTTGAACGTCGGGATGTGATCGTGGTGTCCTCGGTCAGCTGCCTGTACGGTCTGGGTGACCCTATTGACTATAAGAGCATGGTGATTTCTCTCCGGGTGGGGAATGAGTATCCGTTAGATGCGCTGCTTCGAAAACTGACTGAGATCCGCTATGAGCGGAATGATTTGGATTTTTCTCGAAATCGGTTTCGCCTTCGGGGCGATACACTGGAAATTTATCCTGCTTATTGGTCCGGACGCGCCATTCGTGTGGCGTTTTTCGGTGATGAGATCGACAGTATTTGCGAGATCAATGCGCTGACCGGTATTCCGGAGCGGTATGTGGATCACGTGGCAATCTATCCTGCCAGCCATTATGTGGCGTCCCGGGAGAAACTGCAACGGGCAATGTTGGAGATTCAAAGAGAATGTGATGAGCAGGTGGCTTGGTTCCGGGCACACGATAAGCTTCTGGAAGCGCAGCGCATCGCCCAGCGTACCGCTTATGATCTGGAAATGCTCACGGAGATTGGCTTCTGCAACGGTATTGAGAACTATTCCCGAGTGATTCAGGGAAGAGCCCCCGGAACACCACCAACCACTTTGCTCGATTACTTCCCGGAAGACTTTCTGTTGTTTGTAGATGAAAGTCATGTCACATTGCCCCAGACCCGGGCAATGTATGCAGGTGACCGAAGCCGCAAGGATGCGCTGGTGAACTATGGTTTCCGGTTGCCCTCTGCCTATGACAATCGACCGCTGAATTTTGAAGAGTTTGACAGCAAGCTCAATCAGGTGAGCTATGTCTCTGCGACCCCTGCGGAGCATGAAAAAACTCGCTCCGGCCAGATCGTGGAGCAGGTGATTCGTCCTACCGGACTGCTGGATCCGGTGGTGGAAGTACGTCCCATTGAGGGGCAGATCGACGATCTGATCGGTGAAATCAATGCTCGGACTGCCAAGCAGGAACGTGTTCTGGTGACAACGCTGACTAAGAAAATGGCGGAGGATCTGACTGCTTACCTGCTCAAAGCCGGTATTAAGGTGCGGTATATGCACTCGGACATTGGCGCAATGGAACGGATGGAAATCATTCGGGATCTGCGTATGGCGAAGTTTGACGTTTTGGTGGGCATTAACTTGCTTAGAGAGGGTCTTGACCTGCCGGAAGTGAGCTTGGTGGCCATTCTGGACGCGGATAAGGAAGGCTTCCTGCGCAGTGAGACCAGCTTGATCCAGACCATTGGTCGTGCCGCTCGAAATGCGGAGGGTCGAGTGATCATGTATGCGGATAAGATAACACCTTCTATGGCAGCGGCTATTGAGGAAACGGAGCGTCGCAGGCAGATTCAGGAGGCTTACAATGAAGCCAATGGAATTGTGCCGAAGACGGTGATCAAGTCGGTGCGGGATCTGATCGAGATTTCTTCGCCTACGGCAGACAGGAAGGGCAGAAGCGGTATCAAGCTGACAAAGGCCGAAAAAGAAAAGGAAATTGCCCGATTGGAGAAGCTGATGAAGGAAGCGGCAAAGATGATGGAATTCGAATATGCCGCGGCATTGCGTGACCAGATCATCGAGCTTCGTGGCAACGGAATATAAAAAATTCCCCGGAACCGAAGTTCCGGGGAATTTGATATTAAGCGATAGGATTATTCCTGATTTGCATGGCGCGCAGCCAGCTCCTCGGTCATGGTTGCCAGGGTCTTCTTGTCAATGTTGTAAATCAGAGAAACACCGACAAACTGGCAGATCGCGCTGAATGTGTAAAGGCCTGCAACCAGCCAGCACAGCTTGCTGGCGGTCTCAGCGGACTGACCAACGGTACCGAGGGAAGAAACATAGCCGATCAGGGGAGTGCCCATGATGGCGATTACGGCAGCGGGACCGACGCCCTGCGCCAGCTTACGGAAGAAAGAGTGCAGCGCGTAAACGACGCTTTCTTCTCTTTGACCGAATTTCCACTCCTGATAGTCGATGGCATCGCCCATCATAGCCCAGGAAACACAGTTGTAGAAGCCCATACCCAGACCGAAGAAAACCAGACCGAGCATGTAAACGATCAGCTGTACGTCTTTGGGGCAGAGGGGGAAGCAGCAAAGGATTGCGCCACCAATCAGACCTGCGATGGAGCCAATGGAAGCAACTTCCTTCTTGCCGTATTTCTTAACCAGTTTGGTAGCAAAGGGCATGAAGATGAACATGGGAAGGAAGTCGACCATCATGACCAAACCGGAAAGGGAAGCCTTGCCGAAGTGGGTAGCGAACATGATGGTGTTTGCAGTGGAAGCAGACTGCATACCCAGGAACATACCCATAGCTGCGATGGTGCAGCCAACAGCGGGACGGTTCTTCATGAAGGTGCCGAAGGACTTGATCAGGTTGATATTTTCGCTGCCCTCAGCATTGAGCTGTGCATACTCGTTGCCACGGATGGTGATATTCTTGATCATGAGCATGAAGAATACGAAACCGATGACGCCCATGATCAGAGCTGCCCAGAATACTCGCTCACCCAACAGGATTTCCAGGTTGCCGTGGGTTAGGGGGCTGAGAACTTGCTCACCGGCTTCGTAGGGAAGGCCGGTCTTGGGGTTGGTGAGGAAGTTTTCCAGAACGAATGCGCCTTCTGCGCCTTCGGGAATCTCGATCTTATCCAGAAACCAAAGGGGGTTTTCGGGGTTGAATTCAACCTTCTGCCAGATCAGCATAGGAAGAATGATACCGGGGAGCATACCGCCGACAGCGCCACCGATGGAACGGAACACGGACAGAGAAGCTCTTTCCTGGTCGTCGTTGGTAACAATGTTCAGCATAGTGCCGTAAGGTACATTGGCCATGGTGTAGGCAGCATCCCAGATGATGTAGCCGATAACAAAGAGAATCGCCTTTATCACATCGTCAGCGCCGGGGAAGGGAAGAAATACCGCAGCGCCGCCGATCAGCAGGCCGCAAGCACCGATGAAGATGTAAGTCTTGTACTTGCCCATCTTGTATTTTCTCTTGTCGTTGTCGATGAGGGTGCCGATCAGGGGGTCGTTAATTGCGTCCCATGCCTGAACCAGAAGCAGAAGGATCGAGAACAGTCCGGTCTCCATGAACATGTACACGAGCCAGAAGGTCTGCACGGTGCCTTTCAGGCCAAAGCTCATGTTACAGCCCAGGTCACCTGCGGCATAAGCCAGCTTGTCGCGAATGCCAAATTTGCGATAGCCCTTATCGTCTAATTGAACGGGTTTTTTCGCCATTGATAATTTCCTCCTTATTGTAATGTGGGCATACCCACATCTATTGTAGTGATTATACAATAATGTTACAAAAAAGAATAGGGACATTTTTTGAGTTTTGTGACACCTAGTGCAAATATTCTTTACAATCTTTTTGGGGAATCTACACAAACCAGTTGATAATTTCGGACATTTTGTTATAATCTTATTAAGATAAGGAAAGAGGGGCGCTTATGTACAAGCTCTGCAAAACGGAACAGTCTGCGGCTCGGCAAAGACAGTTGGAGTTGGGACTTTTACAGGCAATGAAAAACAGTGATTTTGAGGATATTTCCATCAGCGATTTGTGCGATAGTTTGGCAATTCCGAGAAAGTCCTTTTATCGTTATTTTTCCAGCAAAGATGGGGCGTTGATTGCGCTGATCGATCATACATTGATGGAATTTGACACCGTTTCTTTCAATCGCTTGTCGGACCGGAATGCTTCGGCAGCTGCGGATTTGCAGGGGTATTTTAAGTTCTGGTATGAGCAGAAATCACTGCTGGACGCTTTACAGCGGAGCAGGCTCAGCGGCTTGTTGGTAGAGCGGGCTATGTTTCACGCATTCAATGAGAGCTTGATGCCCCGGTATTTGCGGGCATTGCCGGAGAATATCCAGGCGATTGCGCTGAATTTTTCGGTTTGCGGTTTGATGGCGATGGTGCTGCAATGGCATCACCAGGGATTCCGTGAGACAACGGAGACCATGGCGCAGGTGGCGCTGATGATGCTGTCAAAACCGCTTCTTCCCGGAAACTAAAAATGAAGACCCCGGTTTGCGCTGCGGCAAACCGGGGTGCTTTTTATGAGCGGGGAATTTCTCCGCGATTGGGATCCAGAATGTCCGAAGTGAAGTAATTCTGGAATGCGTTGGTGTAGGCGATTTGAGAACCGGAGACAACCAGACGCTTGATGGTGATGTAGTTGCTGCCGATGGTGCTTACACCGGTATCGGCAAAGCCGATATAATTGCGGAATCCGGCATTTTGCAGTACATTAAATTTGCTGCCGGAATATTCAGCGATCTCACTGTTCTGGGCGAAGACCAGAATGTTGGTCTGACCGAGGACGGGGGTGATGTCGGAGACCCAGGAACGAAGGTCGTTTTGGATCTCGCCGGCGCTGATGTTGCCATAGGCACTGTTTTTGTAGGTGTAGCAGGCCAGCTGATAGCCATCTTCTTGCAGGGCTTCGACAATTCTCTGTGCACCGGCAACCTGAGTTTCGTAGTAAGCGGTGCCTTTCTTTGCCTTGGTGGAAGAATCAATGCGGTAACCGAAAATACCATTGTAGCCGGAGGGGGCGAGAATGGCCTTTGCGCCCTTGTAGGAGAAGTCAGGGTGTTCTTCCAGAAAACGGTTGAGAATGGGGACCAGGTCATAATCACCGTACAGGGTGTTACCCTGGCTGTCCACATATTCGCAGGTGATCTTGCCGTCGTTGCCTACCACAAGTCTGCTGGCGAAACCGGCGCCGTTTTTGTCGGCTAGTCCGTCACCGTTGCCGTCGATCATATAGGTGTAGTAGTTGGCGTTGGTCTGGATCAGAAGCAGGGGCTTCTTGCCTGCGGGCAGTTTCAGAGGTTTTGCCTGGCAGATGGTCTGTCCGCCATCTGTGGTGATACATTCGGTGAAGTCGCTGAGGTTCACCAGAACATAGCCTCGTTCATAAAGTTGGTCCAGAATGTCGGCAAATTCACCGATAGTAATGAAGTTGCGGTTGTAGGATTTGCCGTAGGATTTGTTTACAAATGCCCGCTCGGGATCGGCGATCAGATTGTGCATGGAAAGGGCGGTGATCTGAGACGGATCGGACCAAACGATCATGTTGGAAAGGGCAAAGGTATAATCCGATTTTCTTTCGGTCAATTCCGGGAAGGCGGTAATATCACCGGAGAAGCTGTTGATCAGCTGTAAGGCGGCTTCGTAGTCATAGCGCAAAGCCAGCGCCTCGGATTCGTTCAGAAGCCGGGTGATTTCCTCACCGTAAATATCGTACAGATCTGTGGTTGCGCTGGTTTGGTTGCTTGCGTTATTTAAGTTTGCCTGATCTCGACGGACCAAAGAGCCAACGATGAACACGGCAATGAAAATAAATGTGACAATCATGATGATCGTGGGAAGGTAGGCTTCCTTGATGATCTCCATTTTTGTTTTTTTACGTCTGCGGGGGTTAACCTGTTGATTGGTGTTTTCTTCCATACCAAACCCTCCTTTTGAGTATAGTATAATGGTATTTGACAATAATTGCAAGTTTTTCTGCACAGAAAGTAAACTGCCCGGAAAAATCCGGGCAGTGAATATCGTTATAGGTCTAATGCGGCAAGAACTTGCTTGTGAATTTGTTCGATGCTGAGCATATTGCCTTCGTGGCAACATTCTACGGTCTTCCAACCTAAATGGTCGGCACAGTAGCCAGCTGCGAGGCGGGAGCGGTTTAAGTATTCCACGTTGCTTTCATGGATATCCTTTTTGCTTTCGTCGCCCTGGTAGCGGCCGGTCATCAGCTTCTGGCTTACAGCGGGGTCGGTACGAAGATAGATCACAGCGTTGGGAGCGGGTATGCCCATTTTGGTATATTCAAGGGTGAACAGCCAGTCCAGGTATTCGTCCCACATGTTTTGGGGCAGTTTGGAGCACTGGTGAACGGCGTTGGAGGTAGTGTAACGGTCGGCAATGATGATGCCGCCGTCTTCGTAAAATGCGCCCCAGTCGGCCTTGTAGCCGGCATAGCGATCCACAGCATAGAAGGTGGAGGCTGCATAGGGGTTTACATCGTCGGGCTGAGAACCGAATTGGCCAGCCAGGTACATTTTGACCAATGCGGAGGAATCGCTTTCATAATTGGGAAAGGAGACTTTGCGGACGGGTTTGCCCAAATTTTGAAAATATTCAAAAAGCAGCTTGGACTGGGTGGCTTTGCCGCTGCCGTCCAGACCTTCGATAACGATCAGTTGACCGGGCATGGTGGGATTCCTCCTAATTCGTAGATGCTAATTTTATTATAGAAGATTTTTCGGAAAAAGCAAGATGAATGCATATAAAATGTGGTGGCAGTGCTTAATTGTGGTGTGTCCTTGGCGGAACCTGTTCTTGCTAGTGGCAAAAGACACAGTATGTTTTTTGTTCCTATTGACAAACGCCTGTCTTGGCGGTATAATCGTCAAGCAGTTAGGTCACGGGCTCGTAGCGCAGCTGGGAGCGCACCACATTCGCATTGTGGGGGTCGGGAGTTCGAATCTCCTCGAGTCCACCAAGCAAGTTAAAGGCGAATCCATTTCCCTTGGGAGATGGATTCGCCTTTGCCGTTAATTTTGAATCATTTCGAAAATTTCAAACTTTATGGTATTCGTATGTGCACAACGATTCAAATCAACAGATTCGGGTGAACGTGTTGTTCAGTTTCTCTTTTGCGGTTGGTATAATGGGGCTACAATAAACGAAAAGGAGAAACATTATGAACACAGACAAAATTTACGCAGAATCCATTGCCAAGGAGTATGCTCCCAAAGACAACTCCAAAATCATCGCCCTGCGCAAACTAGATGCAAAAGCAAAATTACCGGCAACCGTTTTCACCTATACCTTCGGCATTCTTTCAACACTTGTAGCCGGTACGGGAATGTGCCTTTCGATGCAGGTCATCGGTGGTACACCTCTGCTTACTGCGCTCGGCATCATTATCGGCATTATTGGATTCACCTGCACCGGTATCAACTATCCCATCTACAAGAAGATTCTGGAAAGAGGAAAGAAGAAATACGCCTTTGAAATCGTAGAGCTGGCAAAGGAGATCAGCGAAGGAGAATAAACCAAACGAAGGGAGTCGTCTATATGAATAAAAACGAAAGCAAATATTTTAATACAGCGAAAAGAATGGACGAAGCCCTGATCGCACTTTTGGAGAAGAAGGATTTTGCATACATCACAGTCAAGGAAATCTGCGATAAAGCAGAGGTTAATCGCTCCACCTTCTATTTCCACTATGAAAACACAACGGATCTGCTTAAAGAAGCAACACAGTATATTCTTGACAGCTTTATGTCTTACTTTTCAGTTGATAAGAAAAGAGTCATCGATCAATTTGCAGACTGTGAGCTGAAAGAACTTCTGTTCATTACACCGGAATATATAACTCCATACCTCACATTCATCAAGGAAAACCAAAGGCTTTTCAAAACAGCGCTGAATCACTTTGGGTCTATGGATTTCAGCAGCGTGTATGAGCGAATGTATCAGCGTATCTTTGATCCGATTTTAGCAAGATTTCATCTTGCGCAGGAGGAACGCACCTATGTGATGAAATTCTATCTATCCGGCATTACGGCAGTTGCAATGGAATGGCTGAGTAACGGCTGTTCAGATGATATCAATACGGTTATTAAGGTCATTAACGACTGTGTGATGGGAGATCGGAATGTTCATGGATAGAACGTTAAAGACGGCGTTTATCAGTTTTACATTGAACGCTGCGTTTAGCGCCTATCATTTGTTCCTCGGCATTTGGTTTCGCTCCTGGTGGCTTATGACCCTTGGGGTGTACTACCTTGTTCTGAGCATGATTCGGTTCTACGTTTTAAGAACCAAAAGGCAGCAGCGATCTATGATGAGGCTTGTTGGCGTTTTACTATTGGTACTATCTATACCGCTTGCAGGGACAGTCGTTCTTGCCGTTGTAAAGGACAGAGGAAAGATACTGCACGAAATATTAATGATTTCGATGGCTACTTTTGTATTTGCAAAGATCACCCTTGCAACCATAAATCTGATAAAAGCAAGAAAATGTTGTGCACCAAAACAGTTGGCACTGAGAAATCTTTCCTTTGCAGATGCTTTCGTATCCATTTTTGCATTGCAGCGGTCGATGCTCGTCTCCTTCGGAGAGATGAAGGCTGCGCACATTATGCTGTTTAATATTTTAACCGGTACAGCAGTATGGTTTATCGTATTACTCCTCGGAGTCAATCTGCTTGTAAGCAGAAAAATAAAAATGACGAAATGTAGTGAATAATTGAGCAGTGGATCTTTGACATAGTTTTTCGTCTTATCTTCAAAATATGAAGATAAGTTCTACTATGGAAATAATCGTTCGTCTTTCACATCGTGCACTTCACCAAATAAAAAAACCACCCGAAGGGGTGGTTTTTTGTTTGATATGGTTACTGTTTAGAGGGAATGGCAGCGAAGATTTTTTCCGACAAGTATTTGCCGACGAAGGCAAATGCGATGCCCAAAACCACAGAGAAAAGCACATCGGTGGGGTAGTGGACATAAAGGTAAAGACGGGAAAAAGAGATCAGAACTGCCAGGCTCAAGACGGAT
>JAZRMV010000033.1:0-21400 GCA_045647845.1 Faecousia sp. | reverse complement strand
AGAGACCAGGTTTTCTTTTTCATAGGAGACCTCCGAAAGAGGATCGAAAACGATCCGTTGATGAAATTTATGATAGCATTTTGCCCGGGGACTGTCAAGAGCCGCTTACGGGGCAATAAATTAGCGATATAAGCCAAGCGGTGTATCGTGTGGCTTGACATAGATACGCATTATGTGTTATTTTAAATTTAAGTCCATGGTGGATTGCAAACAAGAAAAGGAGAGAAAATATATGAAAAAGTTTTTATCGATTCTTTTGTGTGTGGCGATGTTGGTGTCTTGCGTTGTGCTCCTTACGGCATGCGGCAAGGATGACGAGGTGGGGAAAACCCCGGCAACCATTGTTGGCGATTGGGAGGCTGAATTTGATTTTGGCGCAATTATGGAAGAGCTGATGTTCTCTGCGGACACCGAGGTGCCGGAAGAGTATAAGGAATGGTTTGATTTCTCCGGCTTGTGCGTAACAATGTGTATCTCTTTTTACGATGAGGACACTTATGAAGTCGGCTTTGATGAAGATTCCGTAGAAGACATGATCGACGATTTGCTGGATATGCTGTCTGAGTCCATGAAGAAAGTGATGGAACAGATGCTGGAAAGCCAGGATATGACTTTAGATGAATATCTGACAATGATGGGTACTACTTGGGATGAGGTGATAAAAGAAACCTTCCCTCGCAGTGAGATTAAGGATTCTTTCTACGACATGGAAGATACGACCGGAACATACAGAATGGACGGCAACAAACTTTATTTCGACGACGAGGAAGATGAGTATACGGAATTTACTTTGACCGCGGATAAATTGTCTTTTACCAAGGTTGTTGGCATGGATTTGGACGACGAGAATGTTTTGAGTGTTTTGGGAAAACTGCTTCCTTTGGAGTTTACTCGCAAAAAGTAAAATGGTTTTCACGCCTCGCTCCTGCGAAAGCAGGGGCGAGGTTTTGTGTTTTTGAAAAAACATGTAAAATTTAGGCGCCAAAATTGAAAATTCCAGAAAATTGTGGGTTGAATTTATGGGGAATCTGTGATACGATATGCTCGTATCGATATGGGTATATTGTGCCCATATTGCGGTACTGACTGAAATTGCAGGACGATCCGTTTGCCGGGTCGTAAAGGAGTAAATATTTATGGCAACACCCCATACCATTGCGGTCGCCGGCAAAGGCGGCGTGGGTAAAACCACCACCTGCGGCATGCTGGTGGATTATCTGTGCAGCAAGCGCAGCGGTCCGGTGTTGGTCGTGGATGCGGATGCCAACAGCAACCTCAACGAGGTGCTGGGCGTGGAGGTGGAGACCTCCCTTGGCGCGATCCGGGAAGAAATGGCCCAGGCAGAGCTGCGGGGCACCATTCCCGCCGGCATGACCAAGGCGGACTATGCGGAGTTTAAGTTTAATTCCGCAATCATTGAAGAAGACGATTTCGATATGCTGGTCATGGGAAGAACCCAGGGCAAGGGTTGTTACTGCTACGTCAACGGCGTTCTGAAAACCCAGGTGGACAAGTATGCGAAAAACTATTCCTACATTGTAATGGACAATGAAGCGGGTCTGGAACATGTAGCTCGGGGTACGCTGCCTCGGGTGGACACCATGCTGCTGATCTCCGATTGCTCCCGCCGGGGTATTCAGGCGGTGGCGCGGATCGCGGAAATGGTGCAGGAAATGAATCTGAATCCCGGCCAGATGGGCTTGATCGTCAACCGGGCGCCCGACGGTGTTCTTGACGAGGGTGTGAAGCAGGAGATCGAAAAGCACGGCTTGAAACTTCTGGGCGTGCTGCCCCACGATGATGCGGTGTATCGCTGCGACTGCGTGGGTGAGCCTTCCGCCAAATTGCCGGACAGCGATCCGATGAAGGTCGCGTTAAAAGGAATTATGCAGTCCATCGGACTGTGATAATTACCCCTGCGGGGGAATCAATCTGTTTACAATTTTTTTAATATAAACAAGGGGGAAACTAATATGTCTTTCGTTCCGAAGACGCAGCCTTTCAGCGGCAAGATCAATGCTGTGACCTTAGGCACCGGTGACAATGCAATCGTCATCGGCGGTCAGAATGTGCTGCCGTTCTACACCTTCGACGCACCTGTGGAGAATGCACCGAAAATCGGTGTTGAGATCTCCGATGCGGCTAACGCATGGGATGCTCCCGGCCTGAAAGAGTTCTACGCCGGCTGTACCACCATGGCAGACTACGCAAAAAAGGCGCAGACCATGGAAGGCGCAGACTTTATCTGCCTGAACTTTGAATCCGCAGATCCCAACGGTGAAAACCGTTCCGTGGCCGACTGCGTGGCCGACGCTAAGGCGGTTGCCGAAGCAGTTACCATGCCCATCGTGATCATGGGCTGCAAGAACCTGGAAAAGGACGGCGAGCTGTTCGCCAAGATCTCCGAGGCCTTGCAGGGCAAGAATATTCTGTGCATGTCCGCAAAGCAGGAAAACTGCAAGACTGTGGGCGCTTCCGTCGTTCTGGCTTACGGTCAGAAGGTGGGCGCAGAAACCGCTGACGACAACAACCTGGCTAAGCAGCTGAACATCATGCTGAAAAAGCACGCCAACGTTCCTGCTGACGCTATCGTGATGAACATCGGTACCGCTGCCGTAGGTTACGGCTATGAATATGTGGCTTCCACTCTGGACCGTGTACGTCTGGCCGCATTGGCTCAGTCCGATGCTGACTTGCAGATGCCCATCATCGCACCCGTATCCACCGATACCTGGGGCGTGAAGGAATCCACTGCTTCCGAAGCCGATGAGCCCGCATGGGGCGACCGGGAAGAGCGCGCAATCAGCATGGAAGTTTCCACTGCTGCTGCCAACCTCACCGGTGGTGCAGATGCCGTGATCATGCGTCACCCTGCTGCCATCGCCACCGTTAAGAAGTTCATCACTGAACTGGTCTAATAAGGAGGATACATACAATGGCTTTGAAAGGTCTCGATATTTTTAAGCTGTCTCCCAAGAAGAACTGTAAGGAGTGCGGCAGCCCCACCTGTATGGCTTTCTGTATGAAGGTGGCTCAGGGCGCAGCAGAAATCGACAAGTGCCCCTACTTCTCCGATGAGGCAAAGGCAATGCTCAACGAGCAGACTGCACCTCCCATGAAGACCGTTTCCGTTGGCGAGCACAAGCTGGGCGGTGAAACCGTTCTGTTCCGCCACGAGAAGACTCTGGTCAACAAGAACCTGTACGCTGTGAATGTTTGCACCTGCATGGACGATGCTACCGTGGACGCCAAGCTGGCTGAAATGGCAAAGGTGGACTATGAGCGTATCGGCGAGCGTATGTATGTAGAGTTCGTTCTGGTTGGCAATAATCAGGCTGATCCTGCTGTATATGCAAATTTGGTCAAGAAGGCTGCTGCTACCGGCCGTGCTCTGGTTTTGGAGTGCTGGGATGTGGCTTGCGCTAAGGCTGCTCTGGAAGTTTGCGGCAAGGACGTGATTCTGGACGGCGCAACTCCCGACAACTGGGAAGCTATGAACGAGCTGGCTACTTCCGCCGGCGTGGCTCTGGGTGTTTGGGCAGAGAATATTTCCGATCTTTACGATACCGTGAAGAATCTGGAAGCCAAGGGCAACAAGAACCTGGTTCTGGACGTTACCGGCAAGACTGCCAAGGAAACTTTGGCCAACGCAGTTCTGGTTCGCCGCACCGCCATTAAGGACGGTGACCGCAGCTTCGGTTATCCCTCCATCGTGAACCTGGCCAAGCTGGCTAAGGGCGACGATCGTTTGCAGACTGCTTATGCTTCCATGTTCACTGAAAAGTATGCTTCCATCATCGTGATGGAGAACATGACCTACGCACAGGCTCTGCCTCTTTATGGTCTGCGTCAGAACATCTACACCGATCCTCAGAAGCCCATGAAGGTGGAAGCGAAGATCTACCCCCTGAACGGCGCTGATGAGAACAGCCCCTGCGCTTTGACTGTGGACTTCGCGCTGACTTACTTCCTGGTTTCCGGCGAATTGGAGCGCTCCAACCAGCCCGTGAACCTGATTATCACCGACGCTTCCGGTATGTCCGTTCTGACTGCCTGGGCTGCCGGTAAGTTGTCTTCCTCCACCGTGAAGAAGACCTTCCAGGAACTGGACATTGAGAACAAGATCAAGAACCGCACCCTGATCATCCCCGGCAAGGTTGCCGTTATGAAGGGCGAGATTCAGGAGAAGCTGCCCGGCTGGAACGTGGTCGTTGGTCCTCTGGAAGCTGTTCAGCTGCCCAAGTACATGAAGGATAAGGAATACGAAGCTGCCGCTAAGGCTGCTGCCGCAGAAAATGCCGCTAAGGCTGCTGCCGGCGCTGCTGTGGAAGTCAAGGAGCTGTCCTTCGAGGAACTGCTGGCTACTAAGGTGCCTGCAATCGAGGTCAAGACCTGGGATACCCAGTACAAGGGCCACAATCCCGAGAGCCAGACCTTCGTTACCATCGGCGAGCGTATCCACTGCATCGCTCCTTCCATTCGGAAGGCTATGGACGAGCGTGATCCCGAGCCCATCTTGCAGCGTGCATACGAGCAGATCAAGGCCGGCGCTACCTATCTGGACGTGAACATTGGACCTGCTGAGAAGGACGGTCCCGAGCGTATGATGTGGGCAGTCAAGCTGTTGCAGGAGAACTTCAACAACGTGCCTCTGGCTCTGGATACTGCCAACATGAAGGCAATCGAAGCCGGTATCAAGGTTTACAACCGTACCAACGGCAAGCCCATCGTCAACTCTGCTGACGCCGGCTCCCGTATCGGTTACATCGATCTGGCTGCTGCCAACGATGCAATCTGTATCGCTCTTTGCTCTGCTGACGGTATTGCCAAGGATAACGAAGAGCGCATGATGCACTGCGACAATATGTTGGAGCGCGGTCTGGCTCTGGGTATGGATGCTACCGACCTGTGGTTCGACCCCCTGTTCCTGGTTGTTAAGGGCATGCAGGATAAGCAGATGGAAGTTCTGGAAGCCATTAAGATGTTCTCCGAGAAGGGCTTGAAGTCCACCGGTGGTCTGTCCAACAACTCCAACGGCGCACCCAAGGATGTTCGTCCCATCATGGACTCCGCTCTGGTGGCAATGTGCATGATGCAGGGTCTGACCTCTGCAATCGTGAACCCCAACGATCGTCGCCTGATGGAGACCATCAAGTCTTGCGACATCTTCAAGAACCACGTGCTGTACTCTGACAGCTATCTGGATCTGTAAAATTTTTCATATCCCCGCATTATTCGGCAGGGAGGGCAACTCCCTCCCTGCCGTTTTATTTTTTGAACGAAAATGAAGGAGGGGAAATATATGAAAAAATTATTGTGCGTTCTTTTGTTGGTAATCATGGCGCTGTCTTGTGTTGCCTGCGGCAAAGACGGTGACGATTTGGTTACCATTTACATTCCGGAAACGGTGCAAATCCGGACTGGCAGTGATGCGCATTTTTCTGTGCAAACATACATTTTTGAAGAAGGTTGGCAGGATAAGGAAAGATTTACCGTTTGGATCACCAATCGACCTGACGATCCTGAATATACCAAGTATGCTACGTCTGTGATTTATTGGAACAATCAGATGATCCAAGGGCTTGGCAACGGAACAGAAATAGTGACGAAAGTAAACGAGTGGGGCAAGACTGTCGAAACAATTCGATATTTTCCTGACGGAAAAAGAATTGAAGATGTTTTTTCCTATGATGCCAGCGGCAGATTGGCTTTTCAGGAATATAAGAAGTACGATTCGGCAGAAGATTGTGAGCCGATGACTACCACGATGGTTTATGTTTTTCCTGAAACGGAAATGGGTAATATCGGCACTGCTACGGACGGATCAACAACCTATGTGTTGGAGTATGGTCAGAATGATCGTCTTACGGTTTCAAGAATGATCGTAGACGGTCAGGAGAAGAGCCGTACAGAATATGAGTATGACGAGTTCGGAAATTTGGCCGGAACGGTCAGTTGCCAAGATGGAAAAAATATAGAAACCAAGTATACATGGAAAGCTGTGGAAGTTCGTTTGGAAACAGCAGAACGGTTCCCCCAGTTCAGAAGGGGTCAATAAATGCGTATATCAGCCTTCGGGCTTAATATAAAAATTTATTATTTATTAGGAGGAGACAATCATGAGCGTATTAACCGATCTGATCTATGGCGGCAGTAATGCTGTTGCCGGCTTGACCGAAGGTGCGGTCAACGATGCTATTGCCAAGTATGGCGCAGATAAGGAAATCGCATTCCCCGATACTGCATATTGCTTCCCCACAATTTATGCAGCTACCGGCGTGAAGGTAAAGACTTTGGGCGACCTGCCTGCTTGCGTTGGTGTGCTGAAAAGTCTGATCACCAACCAGGAAGATCTGGGTCAGGCGCTGAATGCAGGTCTGGCCACCGCTGTGGGTGCTGAAATCCTGGAAGGCTTGAAATATGTAGAGGGCGGCAACCCCTACGAGAACGAGACCGGCATCGGCTTCGTTCCCGACCCCATTATCCGTAGCTTGGGCGTGCCGCTGGTTACCGGCGATATCCCCGGTGTTGCGGTTGTCCTGGGCAAGGCTGAAAATGCAGAAGACGTGGTCAAGGTTGTTAAGGACTACCAGTCTAAGGGCATCATGACCTTTATGGTGGGCGATGTCATTGAGCAGTGCGCTGAGGGCGGCGTCCGTATGGGTCTGGAATTCCGCGTGATCCCCTTGGGTCATGATGTGACCAGCGTGATCCATGTTGTGACTGTTGCTGTTCGTGCCGCTTTGATTTTCGGCAATGTGCAGCCTGGCGATCTGGGCGGCTTGCTGGAATACACCAAGAACCGCGTTCCCGCATTCGTGAACACCTTCGGTGCGATTGATGCAGTTGTGGTTTCTGCCGGTGCAGGCGCCATTGCTCTGGGCTTCCCCGTGGTGGTGGACATCGATCTGGGTGAGAACCAGGTTCCCGGCGCTCTGGAATCCGTTTGCGATCACAACGAGACGGTGAAGAAGTCTCTGGAACTGCGCAATATCCGCATTAAGGTAAAGGAGCTGCCCGTTCCCGTGGCATTTGCTGCCGCGTTTGAAGGCGAGATCATTCGTAAGGCAGATATGCACAACGAAATGTGGTCTTCCAAGAACCCCACCGCTGAATTGGTGGTTATGCGTGAGCTGAACGAAGTGGAAGATCACAAGATCACTGTGATCGGCCCGGATCTGGACGCACAGAGCGAACTGGCTCTGGTTACTTATGTTGAGGTTGCCGGCAAGAAGATGCAGGTGGACTTTGAGTCCGTTATCGAGCGTAAGTTCCATGCTTGGTTCAACTATCTGGAAGGCGTCATGCACACCGGTCAGCGCAATCAGGTTCGTTTTCGTGTTTCCAATTCCGCTTTCGAGGCAGGTCTGCGGCTGAAAGACTTCGCAGAAGTGCTGTATGTGATGATTATGGATGAGTTTGAGGCAGTTGTGGACAAGTGCCAGATCACCATTATCACTGACGCTGAGAAGGCTGCTGCTTTCCGTGACGAGGTGGCAATGCCCCGTTATGCACAGCGCGATGACCGGCTGGCTTCCATGACCGACGAGGCTGTGGATCGCTACTATACCTGCATTCTGTGCCAGAGCTTCGCGCCTGCCCACTGCTGCGTGGTTACCCCCGAGCGTCTGGGTCTGTGCGGTGCAGTTTCCTGGCTGGATGCGAAGGCAACCAATGAGCTGGATCCCAATGGTCCTTGCCAGCCCATCGAAAAGATCGGTCTGATCGATGAGCGCACCGGTCGTTACGAGGAAGTTAACCGTATGATCAAGGACGCAACCCACGGTGCGGTGGAGAGCGTGACTCTGTACTCCATTCTGGAAGATCCCATGACCTCCTGCGGCTGCTTCGAGTGCATTTGCGGTATCGAAGCGGTATCCAACGGTGTCATCGTGGTCAACCGTGAGTTTAAGGGCATGACCCCTGCCGGTATGACCTTCGGCGAATTGGCTAGCTGCACCGGCGGCGGTGTCCAGACTCCCGGCTTCATGGGCCACGGCCGTCACTTCATCGCTTCCAAGAAGTTCCTGGCTGCCGAAGGCGGTATTCAGCGTATTGTTTGGATGCCCAAGGAATTGAAGGACGATGTAGCCGCTCGTTTGAACAAGACTGCTTTCGAGCTGTACGGCATTGAAAACTTCACCGATATGATCGCTGACGAGACTGTGACCTGCGATGCAGAGGAATTGATCGCTTGGCTGACTGAGAAGGGCCACCCGGTTCTGGGATTGGAGCCTCTGATGTAATTGCGTTTTGCCAAAGGCCCCCTTGTTCAAAGGGGGCTGGCAAAAACTTTGATGTTTGACTGGGGGATTGTAAGTTTCTCAAATTTACAACCCCTCCGTCTTTTACTCATACTTCACAAAAGATACCTCCCCTTACACAGGGGAGGCTTACTTCCTTTGAAAGGAACTAAATTATGAAAGTAACTTTTCAAATTGAGGGCGCAAGCTCTGTTGAATTAGAATGTAACGTAGGAGATAATTTGTTGGAGCTGGCTCGTCGCGGCAATGTGGCAGTGGACGCACCGTGCAGCGGCAATGGCTCTTGCGGCAAGTGCCGTGTCAAGCTGATCTCCGGTCAGCTGGATACCATTCCCAGCCGCCATATCTCCGACGAAGAATATAATGAAGGCTGGCGGCTCAGCTGTAACTGCAAGGTGCTTTCCGATTGTGTGGTGTTTGTGCCGGATATTGCCAGCGCTTATCAGAGCCGCATGAAAACCGCGGATTTGAGCAGCCCCAAGGAAATTGAGATCTTTGAGCAGGCGCAGGCGGAATTGAAGGAAAGCGGCATTGTGTTTTCCAATCAGTTCCGGGCGGTGGTTTTGCAGCTTGCTGAGCCTACGGAAGACGATACCATGCCGGATATTGAACGGCTGAGCTGGGCGATCCGGGAGCAGTTGGGCGTGGAAGCTGTGGACGTGCCTTATGCAGTGATGGTCAAGCTGGCATCTGTGCTCCGGGAAAACGATTTTTCTGTGTGCGTGAAGGGTCAGCTGCGGCAGGACCGGTTCTTCTGTATGGACATCACTGCGCCTGATGATCAGCTGATCGCCGGCTGCGCGGTGGATATCGGTACGACCACGGTGACAATGGTGCTTGCGGATCTGCAAACTGGTCAGATCCTTGCCAAGGGTTCTTCCGGTAACGGCCAGATCCGTTATGGCGCGGATGTGATCAACCGGATCATTCAGCAAAGTAAAGAAGGCGGCAAGAAAAAGCTGCAAGATGCGATCATCAAGGAAACCATGAACCCTATCATCGCCAATCTGTGTCGGTCTGCCAAGATCAGTCCTTGGAGCATTCTGCGTGTGGCGGTGGCGGCCAATACCACCATGAACCATCTGTTTGTGGGTGTGGATGCAGATCCGGTGCGTATGGCGCCTTATATTCCCAGCTTTTTCGGTTGGGAGGGGTTGAAAGCCGGAGATCTGAAACTGCCGGTGAATCCCAATGCGCCGGTGCAGATCGCACCCAATATCGGCTCTTACGTGGGCGGTGACATTACTGCCGGTACCTTGTCCTCCATGATCTGGAATAAGGACGAAATGAGCTTGTTTATCGATTTGGGCACCAACGGTGAGCTGGTGTTCGGCAACCGGGATTTTCTGATGAGCTGCGCTTGCTCTGCGGGTCCTGCTTTTGAGGGCGGCGATATTTCCTGCGGTATGCGGGCAACTGACGGCGCGGTGGAGGCGGTGCAGATCGATTGCGCTACCATGGAGCCCGTGCTGACGGTGATCGGTGATCCGGGACAAAAATGTGTAGGCATTTGCGGCAGCGGCATCATTGATCTGATCTCGGAGCTGTATCGGTGCGGCATTATCAATGCCAGAGGTCAGTTCTCCCGGGAGGGAAAGCGGATCTGCCGGGACGAGCATGGCATGGGTCGGTATGTGCTGGCGTTTTCCAATGAGACGGAAACGGGCAGGGAAGTATCTATCAATGAGGTGGACATTGACAACTTTATCCGAGCCAAGGGTGCGATTTTCTCTGCAATCGATGTGCTGCTGAAATCCGTGGATATGACCGTGGATATGATCGACCATGTGTATGTTGCGGGAGGCATCGGCTCCGGAATTGATATGAAAAATGCGGTGAATATCGGCATGCTGCCGGACGTGGAGCTGGAAAAATTCCATTATATCGGCAACTCGTCCCTTACCGGCGCTTACGCCATGGTAGTCAGCGATGAAGCGGAGGAAAAGTGCGCACAAGTGGGCGCAAATATGACTTATTTGGAGCTTTCCACTTATCCCGGATATATGGATTCCTTTGTTGCGGCCTGTTTCATTCCCCATACGGATTCCGGTCTGTTTCCCAGCAGCCGGCAGGATGTTTGATCGGATTTAGGAGAAGGATATGGAAATCGAGAATCGTAAAGAAGAAGTGCCCTTTGCCCATTACGAGCAGCGGTTTGCGGCACTGGATCCCAAGGAAGCGCAGGTGCGTCTTCCGGAGCTGAAATGGGACGGGAAAGAATTTTATGTAAACCTGCTCGGCAGAGACTATGCCATTTCCCATCCGGTATATGGGATTCGGGCGTTGGATGGGGGCGCCATTCCGCCGCTGCCGGTGCAGACCTTTTTGCTCCGCTATTTGCTGGAATGCCGTGCGGCAGTCTGGGGCGGGGAGTGGAAAACCTTCCGGGAGATGCCCTGGGGAGAAATGTATATCAAGCCTTACACTGGCAGGGTGCTGACCCGGGCTGCGTTTACCTGCGGCACTCGGTTGGATGCGTTCCGGGCAGCTTGCGAGAAAATGGGCGCTGCCGCTCTTCGCCATGGCGATGCGGCTTATGAGTTTACACTCATTGACGATTACCGGATGCAGCTGCTTGTTTGGGCAGGAGATGAAGAATTTCCTCCCAATGCGCAGGTGCTGTATACGGATAATTTTGCTCAAGGTTTTGCGGCAGAGGATCGGGTGGTGGCGGGAGATATTTTGATCTCCGCCATCAAAATGAATATGTAAAATTTGTTACAAAAAGAAATCACCGCAAACTGTGTTTTTGCGGTGATTTTTTGTTAAGTGGGGCGAAAATGCGAAAAATTCAGGAAAAAATATAAAAAAACTGCTAAAAAACTGATAAAATACTGCATAAGGGACTTGATTATTTCATATCAATATGTTACAATTTGTAACGACTTTGGGCTTTTTTACCGTAGTATTTTTTGGAAAGGAAGGTGGTTGCGGTGAAAAGAAGGATCCTGTCTTTGCTGTTGGCAATGGTACTGGTAGCAACAATTATCCCGATGCCCGCAGCTGCATCTTCTGCAAATCCGGAAGCGGCGCGATTGGAGAGCCAGATCAAATCGGTGTATAAAGCAGCGCTTCGTGGTTCCGGCAGAAAGAGCTTTAACGGTTACTGCGCGGCTATGGTCAACTGGATGACGTATCTTCTGGGTATCGATACCCACCGTTATGGCGTAGACGGCAAGGACGAATATGACCTTTATAAGAGCCTGGGCACCACCACCGGGGGATATCGGATCCGTTGCTATTCTGCTTCCCGGTATACCTTAAAAAGTGCGCTGAATGCGATTACGAAAAATGGCACAGTGGATGCGTATAATATTTTGGTGGGCTTCCAAAGAACCAAAACCCAGTTAGGCCAAAAGTACGGCCATGCCATGCTGATCCATGGCATTGTGGATGGACAGGTATATTTTACCGAAAGTAACGATACTAATCTTAATGGCAAGCACTGGGAAGAGGGTGCGCCCATTCATTGTTCCATTGACACCTTCTGTGAGTATTATAACCGTTGGGCTACCTTTGAGGGCGTTGCATACTTTGGCCTTAAAAATTATGCGCAGGCCTGTCAGGTGTTCCCGGCAAACTATTATGCCATGGCCTCGACTTCGGTGAGCTTGTATCGGGAGCCTTCCGATCCGGGACTTTATGAGTCAGAGCCTTTGTCCCAAAGCCTTTATGCAGGTGAGATCCTTCGGGTGGAAAAACTGCTGAAAACGCCGGGTGGTTTATACTGGTATCAGCTGTGCCATGAAGGTAAGACAGTTTATGCTCTGGCGGACCGTTTTTCCTTTGTGCAGGATTGCGCGGATGAGGTCAAAGTTTCAAAGCTGAAACTGCCCAGCGCAATCAATAAATCTGCCAGCTTCCATTTAAGCGGTGTTCTGTCTACGGTAAATGTGGCGCTGTACTATGTGAATGTTTCTGTTTACAGCGCGAATGATCTGGAAAAGCCGGTGTTCAGCGCCGGTTTGGATGCGGATGAGAATACCGTGGATCTGAGCGTGAACAAGCTGAACAAGAAGATGCTGTTCAACAAGTTGGCAAAGGGTACATATTATCTGAAAATCACGGCAGATACCGGTTCTTACCGTTTTGAAAACGGCGCACACGTGGAATATGCTGACGAAGTGACCGTCATGCAAGTAGAGTTTAAGGTGGTCAGCGACAGCAAGAAATATGTGAATCTGCGTTATGAATGTAACGGTGGTTCGGTTTCTGTTGCAAGTATCCCTGTGAAAAAGGGATCGGCCCTGGAAAAACCGCCTCTGCCCAGCCGCCCCGGTTATATGTTCATGGGCTGGACGCTGGATGCTGAGGGGAATGTGCCGGCTGTGGCGGGAACGGCTGTTTCTGAGAATACGGTGCTCTACGCCCAGTGGAAGAAATTGCCCGAGGTTTTGGACGGTTGGCATTTTTCCGATGAGGGTTGGAGTTATTATGAAAATGATGTGCCGGTGCAAGGCTGGTTCCTTTATAACAATATTCGGTTTTATCAGGATGAAACCGGTGTGACCGCCAAGGGCTGGAAAGAGTTGGGCGGTGTGTGGTATTACTTTAATGATTATGGTGCACCGCTGACCGACTGGCAGATGATCGACGGAAATTACTATTATTTCCTTGGTAATGGACAACGGGTAACCGGTTGGGTCAAATTCGGCCAGTATACGCTCTTTTTTGATTTGGACGGTAAGCTGTTGCCGGATTACAAAAGTGACGACAAGAATACAAACTATGTAGTTGTTACTGAGCTGCATTATGAGCGGCACGTGTCGATCAATGGTGGTGTCAATATCAGCTGTCCGGAGTTTTATCAGTATGCCGTGTTGGTGTAATGGGATTATGGAATGTGCGGTGTTTTCGGACACCGCACATTTTCTTGTTTTCCGGAAGAGATTTATAAATAATTTACGGAAAATTGCAAAATACCTCTTGCATTTTTTTATATGTGTGATATGATGTATTAGCACTCACCAATTAAGAGTGCTAAAAAGATAGATAAAAGCAGGCGGCGATCGACCTGCGGTCTAAATATTATGGTATGGAGGAACTAGGTATGAAACTCAAACCCTTGGCAGATAACATTCTGCTGAAACAGCATGAGGCTGAGGAAACCACTACGTTTGGCATTATTTTGGCCACCACAAATAAAGAGAAACCCGCGATTTATGAAGTCGTGTCAGCCGGCCCCGGCACAAAAGATGTTGTCGTTACCGTCAAGCCCGGCGATAAAGTCGTGGTGGGTCAGTACATCGGCAGCGAGATCAAACTGGATGGTGTGGACTATAAATTCGTGAAGCAGGATGATATTCTTGCTGTTGTAACCGACTGAGGAGGCGTAGCAATATGGCAAAGATGATTATTTACGGCGAGGATGCTCGCAAGAAGCTGCAAGCCGGTATCGACCAGCTGGCCAATACCGTTAAGGTCACCCTTGGCCCCAAGGGTAGAAACGTTGTGCTGGGCAAGAAGTTCGGCGCACCCCTGGTGACCAACGATGGCGTGACCATCGCTAAGGAAGTGGAGCTGGAAGACGCTTTTGAGAACATGGGCGCACAGCTGATCCGGGAAGTTGCCACCAAGACCAACGATGTGGCCGGTGACGGCACTACCACTGCTACTGTTCTGGCCCAGGCCATTACCCGGGAGGGTTTAAAGAACCTGAGCGCCGGTGCAAACCCCATGGTTATGCGCAAGGGTATCGACAAAGCGGTTGCTGTTGCAGTGGAAGCCATTAAGGCCAATTCCGTTCCTGTGTCTGACTCCGTTGCCATCGCTCGCGTAGGCGCGGTTTCCTCCGGTGACGAGGCTGTGGGCGCGCTCATTGCTGAGGCGATGGAGAAGGTGGGCACCGAGGGCGTCATTACCATCGAGGAGAGCAAGACTGCCGAGACCGGTTTGGAAGTTGTGGAAGGCATGCAGTTTGACCGGGGTTATATTTCCCCCTACATGGTCACCGATACCGATAAGATGGAAGCAGTGCTGGATGATGCGCTGATCCTCATTACCGATAAGAAGATTTCTTCCATTCAGGAGATCCTGCCCATTCTGGAGCCTGTTGTGAAGGCTGGCAAGAAGATGATGATCATTGCTGAGGATGTGGAAGGTGATGCTCTGGCAACGCTGCTGGTGAACCGTCTGCGCGGTAACTTTAACTGCTTGTGCGTTAAGGCACCCGGCTTTGGTGATCGCCGCAAGGAAATGTTGCAGGATATCGCCATTCTTACCGGCGGTACAGTGATTTCCAGCCAGCTGAATATGGAACTGACCGATGCGCAGCTGACCGATCTGGGTCGCGCTCGTCAGGTGGTTGTGACCAAGGATACCACCACCATTGTGGACGGCGCAGGTAACGCAGAGGCCATTCAGGCTCGTGCACATCAGATCCGCAGCGCCATTGCTACCACCACCTCCGATTACGATCGGGAGAAGTTGCAGGAGCGTTTGGCAAAGCTGGCCGGCGGTGTTGCTGTGATCAAGGTGGGCGCCCAGACCGAGGTTGCCATGAAAGAGCAGAAGCTGAGAGTGGAAGATGCTTTGAATGCTGCTCGCGCAGCTGTGGAAGAAGGCATCGTGGCCGGTGGCGGTACTGCTCAGGTCAACGCCATTGGCGCTGTGGAGAAGCTCATCGCAAAGCTCAGCGGTGACGAAAAGACCGGTGCGAAGATTATCGCTTCCGCGCTGGAAGCTCCTATTCGTCAGATCGCGGAAAATGCCGGCGTAGACGGCAGCGTGGTCTTCGAGAAGATCAAGTCCTCCAAGAAGGTGGGCTGGGGCTACAACGCTTACACAGAGCAGTATGTGGATATGATCGGCGCAGGTATCGTCGATCCCACCAAGGTGACCCGTTCCTCTCTGGAAAATGCCGCTTCCATCGCCGGTTGCGTGCTGACCACCGAGAGCCTGGTTGCCGATAAGCCCGATAATGCTGCTGATGTGGCTGCTGCTGCGGCAGCTGCTGCGCAGGCTGGCGGTATGTACTAATAAAGAGAAAGCACTCCGTATGGAGTGCTTTCTTTTTGTAAAGCAGTTGCATTACCGGCGCAAAGGTGATAAGATAAAGCTATAATCCGATACAAAAGGAGTGTGAACCATGATTTCCAGAGAAGTTTGTTTGCGTGTTTTGCAGCGGGCGGTTTCTACCGGTGCGGACTACGCGGAGATTTTTGCGGAAAACACCATTAATCACAATATTTTTATGATCGCAGATAAGGTAGACTCTATCAAAGACGGCGTGACCGCCGGCGCGGCAGTGCGGGTGTACAAGGGCCTGCGCAGCGTCATGGCAACCACCGTGGATACCTCTGAATCCGGTTTGCTGCGTTGTGCAGAAAAGGCAGCGGAAGCTTTGGGTCAGGGAACAGCGCAGATGGAGATTGTGCTGAAAGAGCGCCTGTTCGGTGACATTCATCCGATTCGGGAGGCATCTTCTTCTGTGTCTAACCGGGAAAAGGTGGCGGTACTGAAAGACGGCTATTTTGCTGCCCGGGAGTATGACCAGTCCATTACCCAGGTTACCGGCAATCTTCTGGACGTAGATCATCAGATTCTGATCGCCAATACAGAGGGCATTTATACTCAGGATCGGCAGATCCGCACCCGGATCTCCATCAGCGCAGTGGCGGAAAAGAATGGCGAGACCCAGACCGGTTCGTTTAATCCCGGCCGTCGTATGGGTATGGAAATGTTTGAAATCGTAGATCCCAAGCAGGTGGGTATCCATGCTGCCAAGCAGGCGGTCACCATGGCAGGCGCAGGTTATTGCCCCGCAGGCGTCATGCCCGTTGCCATCGATAATGGCTTTGGCGGTGTGATTTTCCATGAAGCTTGCGGCCACTCTCTGGAAGCCAGCTCTGTGGCCTACGGCCAGAGCCAGTTTGTGGGCAAATTAGGTCAGAAGATCGCCAACGAAAAGGTTACTGCCATTGATGACGGCACGATTCCTAATGCCTGGGGTTCGATCAACATCGACGATGAGGGAACTCCCGCACAGCGCAATGTGCTCATTGAAAAGGGTGTGCTGAAATCCTATATGATCGATAAGTTCAACGGCCGCCGTATGGGCATGGCATCTACGGGCAACGCCCGGCGTCAGAGCTACGCCTATACTCCCACCAGCCGTATGACTAATACCTATATCGCGCCCGGTGAGGATAAGAATGAGGATATTATCGGTTCCATCGAATACGGTCTTTATGCCAAGGAGATGGGTGGCGGCAGCGTCAACCCGGTGACCGGCGAATTTAATTTTGCGGTCAATGAAGGCTATATGATCCGAAACGGTGTGATCTGCGAGCCTGTTCGTGGCGCCAGCCTGGTGGGCAAGGGCAGTGAGATCATTCAGAATATCGATATGGTGGGTACGGATCTTGATATGGGTCAGGGTATGTGTGGTTCTTCCAGCGGTTCTGTTCCCACCAATGTAGGACAGCCCTTGATCCGGGTGTCCAGCATTACCGTCGGTGGTAGATAAGGAGGCTGCGTGATGAATTTTAACGAATTTAAGCAATGGGTCATTGCCGCATGCGGCGAATTGGGCATTGAAGAATATGAGCTTTACTATACTGCCGGTGAAAGCACCACGGTTGGTGTTTTTCAGGACAGCATTTCCGAATTTACAGCATCTGTGGAAGGCGGTGTTTGCTTCCGCTGCATCGTGGGCAATAAGATGGGTTATGCCTCTACGGAGGATCTGAGCCGGGAACAGGCAAAGGCATTGGTGCTGCACGCTGCGGAAAATGCTGCGGTTTTGGAATCGGAAGAGGCGGTTTTCCTGGGCGAGGGCGGACAGACCTATCAGGAGTTGACCCTTTCCGGCTATGAGATGCCCACTACGGAAGAATTGGTCAACACTGCATTGGCGACCCAGAAGAAATTGTATGCCGCCAATCCTGCGGTGGTGGATGGCTGCCAGACCGAGGCTCTGGCGCAGCGTACCCAAACTGCGATTTTCAATTCCAAGGGTTTGGATCTGCAATACGACAATACCATTTCCGGCATTGTGGCGGTGGCAGTGGTGTCTGACGGCAAGGAAATGTCTAATGATTTCCAGATCAAGCTGGGTGCATTGGATCAGCTGGATACCGATGCGCTGACGAAAAAGGCGGTAGATGGCGCGTTGCTGAAAATGGGTGGCGGTGTGGCACCTACCGGCAACTATCCCGTGGTGTTCAGCCCTGAGGCAATGAGCAGTCTTTTGGGTGTGTATAGCTCCGTGTTTTCTTCCGAAGCAGCCCAAAAGGGTCTGAGCAAGCTCAGCGGCAAGGAAGATTCTGTGATTGCGGCACCCTGTGTGACCATCGTGGACGATCCGTTCCACAAGGATAATCCCATGCCCATGCCCTTTGATGCGGAAGGTAGTCCAGCCGCTCGGAAGAATGTGGTGGAGGCGGGTGTGTTTAAGACCCTGCTTTACAATTTGAAGACCGCTGCGGTTGCCGGAAAGAAAACCACCGGTAACGCTTCTAAGGCCGGCTATGATGCGGCTGTGGGTGTGCGGCCCTTTACCATGTATATCGCCGGGGGCGATTGCACACAGGAAGAACTGTTTGCTCAGGCGGGGAACGGTGTGTATATCACAGATCTGAGCGGTCTGCATGCAGGTGCGAATCCCATTTCCGGTGACTTTTCTTTGCAGAGTGCCGGCTTTATGCTGGAAAACGGTAAAAAGGCTGCATATGTGAAGTCTTTCACTGTGGCGGGCAACTTCTATGAGTTGCTGAAAAATGTGGCTGCGGTGGCGTCCGACGTGGAATTGCCCAGAGCCATGGGCGTGACTGCTTTCGGCAGTCCCAGCGTTTTGGTCAACGGATTGTCGGTGGCCGGTAAATAATTCTTCAATTTCACCAAAAACGGACACGGCAGAGGTGCTGCTGTGTCCGTTTTTTTACAAATTTTGCAAGCCAGAGCAATTTGCCTTTCACTTTCTATTGCGTTTTTTTCACGGCTGTGGTAAAATACCAACATTCAACAGCAAGTATTTGCAGTTTATATGGGAGGTAATTTCATTATGAGCTATGTAGATGAGGCATTACAGGGCGTAATCGCCCGGAATCCCGGTCAGCCGGAATTTCATCAGGCAGTGAGCGAAGTGCTGGAATCTTTGCGTCCGGTGATCGAAAAGAACGAGGCGAAGTTCCGTCGCGAGGCGCTGCTGGAACGTCTGACCACCCCCGAGCGTTGCATTTTGTTCCGTGTTCCCTGGGTTGACGATCAGGGTCAGGTGCAGGTGAACAACGGCTATCGGGTGCAGTTTAATAACGCCATTGGACCTTACAAGGGCGGCCTGCGGTTCCACCCCAGCGTAAATCTGTCCATTATGAAGTTCCTGGCCTTTGAACAGACTTTTAAGAACTCTTTGACCAGCTTGCCCATCGGCGGCGGCAAGGGCGGCGCGGATTTTGACCCCAAGGGCAAGTCCGATCGGGAAGTGATGGCATTCTGCCAGAGCTTCATGACAGAACTGTATAAGTACATCGGCGCGGATACAGACGTTCCTGCCGGCGATATTGGTGTGAGCGCTCGGGAAGTGGGTTTCCTGTACGGCCAGTATAAGCGGATCCGGGACGTATATGAAGGCGTACTGACCGGCAAGGGTCTGAGCTATGGTGGCTCTTTGGCAAGAAGAGAGGCAACCGGTTATGGTTTGCTGTATCTGACTGACGAGATGCTTCGCACCAACGGCCACAGCCTGGAAGGCAAGATCGTGGCGGTTTCCGGTGCGGGCAATGTGGCTACTTACGCCATCGAGAAGGCATGGCAGCTGGGTGCAAAGCCGGTGACTTGTTCCGATTCTACCGGTTGGATCTATGATCCCGAGGGAATCGATGTGGCTACCTTGATCGAGGTCAAACAGGTCAAGCGCGCCAGACTGACAGAGTATGCCAAGGCTCGTCCCAATGCGGTATATCACGAGGGCAAGGGCGTTTGGAGCACTAAGTGTGACGTGGCGCTGCCCTGCGCTACCCAGAACGAGCTGCTGTTGGATGACGCCAAGATGCTGGTTGCCAACGGTTGCATGGCGGTTGCCGAAGGCGCTAATATGCCCACCACTTTGGAAGCAACCAAGTATTTGCAGGAAAATGGCTTGTTGTTCTGCCCTGGCAAGGCTGCCAACGCAGGCGGCGTGGCTACCTCCGCGTTGGAGATGAGCCAGAACTCTGAGCGTCTGAGCTGGAGCTTCGAAGAAGTAGATGCCAAGCTTAAAGGCATTATGGTGAATATTTTCCACAATGTGGATGCGGCAGCAAAGGAATACGGCTGTCAGGGCGACTATGTTGTGGGCGCGAATATTGCCGGCTTCCTGAAAGTTGCAGATGCAATGTCTGCTCAGGGTATCGTTTAATCTGTGATGTTTGCGGGTGTGCTTCGGCACACCCGCTTTTTTGAGGGGACAACCAATCGACAAATCACCGATGCTTTTTCGTACATAAGGACGTGCTGTGACGAATAAAGTAGAGCGGAGGTGACGATGATGCTGGCAACGGTATGGTTGATGCTCAGCGGTTTGCTGTATTCCCTGCAATTAAATACGGGCAGTTTTCCGCGACCTTTGACGGAACAAGAAGAGAAGCACTACCTTTCTTTGTTTGCCCAGGGAGATATGGATGCCCGGAATGTCCTGATTGAACGGAATCTGCGCCTCGTGGCGCATATTATGAAGAAGTATTACGCTCAAACGGCAGATCAGGAGGACTTGATTTCCATTGGTACCATCGGGCTCATAAAAGGCATTACCACGTTTGATGCGAGCAAGGGCGCGCGCCTGGCGACTTATGCTGCTCGGTGTGTGGAAAATGAGATTTTAATGTATTTTCGAAGCCAGAAGAAAAACAGCCAAGATGTATCACTGTCTGATTTTATCGAGACGGGCACAGATGGCGCGGCGTTGTCCTTGATCGATGTGCTTGGGGAAGAAGAGGATCTGTTGGAAACGATCAGCGCAAAGGATCAGTTGTATCGGGTGCGAAAGGCTGTTGATGAAGCGCTGACAGAGCAGGAAAAAAGTGTGGTGCGTATGCGGTACGGTTTGAGCGGTGCAAAACCGAGCAGGCAACGGGAGGTGGCACAAATTCTCGGGATCAGCCGCAGTTATGTGTCGAGAATCGAAAAAAGAGCGTTGGAAAAGCTGAAACAAATGCTGGATGAGGAGTAGAAGCCCGGGCGTGTATAAAAAAGGAAAAAATTGTACATAATGGACGCCGGGAGTGATGCGTATGAAAATTCGGGAGATTATGACCCCTACGGTGATCCAGATTCATTCGGAAGAAACGGTGGCGGCGGCTGCGCGGACCCTTGCGCGGTATAATATTGGTGCGCTGCCGGTGTGCGGCAATGGAGGCGAGCTTTGCGGTGTTGTTACTGACAGAGATTTGGTTACTCGGTGCTTAGCTTCTGGGCATCTACCGGAAAAAACAAAGGTGCGGGACGTTATGACCTCGTCGGTTATTTCCGTGCAGCCGGACATGAATACGGATCAGGCAGCTCGGGTTATGGGCAAGGCGCAGATCCGTCGGTTGCCGGTAGTGGAAAACGGAAAAGTGTGCGGTATGGTGAGTTTGGGAGATCTGGCAAATCAGCGCCAATGCGCTGGTGCCGCAGCTGATGCATTGGAAGATATTAGCACAAATATATTAAGACGATAAAAATAATTACTCGCTGAAAAATGCTTGACAAGGAAAGTTCGAAGTGATACTATTGTCAAGCTGCCCGATGAACGGTAGGTTCCCGGGAGGGCGGCTTGGCAGAAAAAATTCTTGAGAATCGCAAAAAAGTTGTTGACAACCTTGATTTTTTGTGCTATATTGTAAAAGTTCGCTGTGGCGAGCACACTGTACCTTGTAAATTGAATAATGTGAGACGAACAAGAACACCTTGGACAATTTAAATGGATTGTTTAAGCGATGTAAATCGAATAACAGCCAACGAAATTCTTGAGTAAATTTGCTAGACAAATTATTCAAAACTTGATTTGAACAACCGGAAGGTTGTTTAGATACAAATTTTTGAGAGTTTGATCCTGGCTCAGGACGAACGCTGGCGGCGTGCCTAACACATGCAAGTCGAACGGGACTTAATGGAATGCGACTTCGGTCAAGTGAAGTTAAGTTTAGTGGCGAACGGGTGAGTAACGCGTGAGAAAC
>JAZRMV010000032.1:0-9573 GCA_045647845.1 Faecousia sp. | reverse complement strand
TATGTATCCAGTATCTTCATCTATCTTGGATGGACGGACATCGTGCCGCCGGAGTGCGCAGCGTGGAGGCTGGCACGGAACATGGAGGCCCTAGACCGGTACAAGGCAGAGCGTTATCGCGTTCCCGACCCCGGTGATTTGATTTTCTTCGGCGGCGGTGCTATCAGCACCATCGGCCATGTGGGTATTGTGACCGAGGTGAAAGGAAAGCAGATTGTCTATTACGACATCAACGCCACGGTAAAACGTTCCGTCTGCAACGTAGGGTATAAGTATATCGCCGGGTATGGATGCCCGGATTATGCCGCACATGACGCGGACGAACCGGCTCCCAAACCGCAAGGCTTCAAAGCCGGAGATCTGGTGACCATCAACCCCGGAGCGAAGTGGTACAAGGGCCAGAGCATCAAACTGTCGTGCATCAACGACAAGTGGTACATCATGCAGGTGAAGGGTGACCGAGCCGTGCTGGGTATGAACGAGGCGCAGACCCGGAACGTGCAGAGTCCCATCAACGTGAAGGACATCACGCTGGTAAGCGTACCGGAGGCCCCGGTGGAAGAGGAAAAGATGGACCTTGTCGCAACCGTAGACCGGGAAACCTACCAACTGCTGTGCATCATGGCAGACGGTTGGCATCTGACTCTTGGAGAGGTTGTTGACAAACTGGTGGAGGATGCGCGGTAAATGCTTTCAGAGTATAAGCCAATCGTGTTCAATACCCCAAAAGAATTTGATGAGATTGAAATATATTTCGCCCATGACATTCACTACGGGTCGGCGCAGAATGATAACAAGAAATGGGAACGGTTTAAGCGCATGGTTATGGAGCGCCCAAACCGGTATGTGATATGGGTCGGCGACTATTGCGAAAACGCCATTGTGGGGAGCAAAAGCGATATATATACGCAGACAGCTCCCCCGTGGGCGCAAAAAGAATGGTTGGCGCAACAGTTTACTGAACTGGCCGACAGGACGATTTGCATAGTTCCCGGAAACCATGAGTCAAATCGCATCACCCGCACTTGTGGCCTGTTCCCGGTATATGATTGTGCAAAAGACGCTGGCTTGCAAAGTGTATACAGACAGACATTTGCCGTTGTGGACATCGGCGTGGGCAACGGAGGGCATGGTGACGGAAAGCAAGCCAGGTACGTTGGGTACATAGTCCACCGATTGAGAGACTGCAAAAGCTATAACGGGGCAGTTTTTGTGGACGGCATAGACTTTGCTGCCTATGGACACGACCACGCCCCCAAGTCTCAGCCGAGAGGAAAACTTGTCTACGACCACAAAAACAAAGCAGTTACACAGAAAGATGTTGAAATCATTGATTCTGGCTCGTTCTTAACATATGGCGGGTATGCGGTAGACAATGCGTATGTCCCAAACGGCACAAAACTGTTTTATCTTGTCCTTGGCGGCGGCAGGAACAAAAGCACAAGCAGCCGCAGTTATTCCGTTTGACAGGTGGTGAAGATGTAATGAGTGATGCAGTTGTAGGGTTGATTGGTTCCATAATTGTCGGCATTCTCACCCTGTTGGGCGTGGTTTACCAGTCTCGCAAATCCAACGATGCTCTGTTTGCCAAACTGGATAAGCAAAGCGAAATCGCCGACACGAAGCTGGAGGCGCGGTTGGAAAAATACATGGCGGTGACGGATACCAAAATTGACGAACTCGCCAGAGAGGTACGAAAGCACAATGGATTTGCGGAAAAAATCCCGGTCATGGAGGCCGAGGAAAGACGGTTGAACGAGCGAATTAAGGCGTTGGAAAACAGGGCATCGTAGTTGCACTAAATCTGCACTAAGGAAAGTTTCTGCACTAAATCCGCACTAAAAATACGCACCAGAACGCACCAAAATGCACCATTTTGTACCACGGTATATGTGGGAAAGGATGGTGCATTTATTGGACTATATAACAAAAAAGCCTTGAAAATCAAGGCTTTTTTAATGTTGGTGGGGGCGGGTGGATTCGAACCACCGTAGGCATTGCCAGCAGATTTACAGGCCGAAAGAAATATAGGAATATCAATCTGTTGCGGGTTTTTGCACTAAGCCAGTCAAATATTCATCGAGTTTGGATATTGACTGCTTCTCTTTCTGTTCCCGCAATTCTGTGTAGATTTCCATTGTAGTAGTGACTTTGGCGTGACCGAGGACCTTCTTTGCGGTGTAGACATCCACCCCGGCTTCAAACAGGAGAGTTGCCGTTCCGTGGCGCAGTTGGTGGGCAGTCAGCCCGTCCAGCCCCACCGTGGCGCAGTAGTTCGCCCACGCCGTGTCGTAGTTGCTCTGCGTCATGTACTGCCCGTCCGGGGAGCCGTTGTACCCACGCGAGGGGAAAAGGATATTTCCGTCTACGCTTGCCATGTAATCGTCCAACGGCTGGGCCAAGATGGACAGTATCGGCACGGCGCGTTTACCAGCTTCGCTTTTTGGCTCCTTTACCTTTTGACTGCTCCCGTCCAATAAAGTTAAAGATTTCGATACGGTGATTTCGCCGTCTTTTATATCGGATTTTAACAGCGCGAGGGCTTCACCCTTTCGGAGGCCGGTACAGAGGCAAAGCATTGCAAACATTCCAAACGGCTTATCGTAGTTTGCAATGATGGTGCTGATCTGTTCGTCCGTTGGAGCGGAGCGCTTGGAAGACGGCAAGCCTTTCGGGAGTTTGATTCCCTGTGCCACGTTCCACGGAATCCACCCCTGTGCAACGGCATGGTTCAGAATGTTGTTAAAGAGCGTTCTGCGTGTGTTAACAACCGTCCGGGAATATCCCCGCGCCTTTGCCCGTTGTAAATCCTGGATAACATTTATCCCGGCAATCTCACTTACGGGCATATCCCCGTACTGCGCCACGATGTCCTCATAGTGCGGTCTGTAGTTTGTCCATGTGCGGGGATTGCACCCCTCACGGTATACCGTTTCCCATGCCCCGGCTGCATCTGCAAAGGTGACAGCGCGGGGCTTTTTTGCGTCCTCAATCTTCTCAAACAGTTTCTCCGGGTCACGGTCAGATAGACTGTGCCATTTTCCTGCCGAGTCCTTGTAGTTGCCGATGTATCGTCCGTCAGCACGTTGTTTGAACAGCTTGGCATAGTCAGATTTTTTCATTTCACATAATAAGGATTGGGCTTAAGGAGCAAAGCAATCGCGTCAACAAGCCAGCCAATACCGCACAACCCAAAAGTAAACAGATATATGATTCCCATAAGAATCTTGCCCTCATAGAATTTGTGAAAACCAAACTCGCCAAGAAACAGGCAGAGCAAAAATGCCACCCACTTGTTTTTCTCTTTCCCGTTCGGCTGGTTGATAATGGTCGTGTTGTTCACAATGACTTGGGTCGGTTCGTTTTGCGGCGGGGCGCTGTACTCCGCAACAGGGGCCTCCCGCACTATTTCAATTTCGTTATTTTTGGTTTTCGCTCCACAATTATGGCAAAATTTTGCGTCATCCGGGAGCAATTGGCCACACTCTGTGCAATACATATAGGATCTCCTTTTGCATTACATATTTTCAATTTCTGCCACATCGAGCTTGGAGAAATCATCTCCCTCGATGTGCTTTTTTATTTCGTGCTTTCCGGCTTTGCGTTGGCGCTCCCTTGTGTCTTTTTCGTTGATGTACACGCTGAACGTGCCGTCCGGGTTTGTTGCCACAGCACCGTGTACCCCATCCGGGAATGGAACTACATATACAAAGTAATCCACGCCCTCAATGGCTTTGCTCATTTACCCTGACTTTCCTCCTTAAATTTTTCCAGCAACGCTACCACTTCGTAAATCTTGCTGGCCGGGGCATCTTTGGCGGCATCGAACAGGATCCGCATCTCCGGGCGGTCGAATGCCTCCTGACGGGCGGCAATACCGTCACTGATCGCAGTTACTTCCATGTCATCGTTAATCATGCTCTCAGTTGTTACGCCCAAATAATCGCACAGTTTTTGCAGAGACACGGCAGACGGGACGGAACCGTTTGACCACCGCACCCACGCCGCGCTGCTCAAACCAGCGGCGGCACACGCACTTTGTTTGGATACGCCTTTTTCCGCACAGAGCTTGGTGAACTTTTCGTAAAACATACCATGTCCTCCTTTGATGTTTCCATTTTGTCATTCAATGTAACTATTTGTCGATTGCAATCGAAACATCTGTATGGTATGTTATAACCATCCCGGACAGATGAATCGAAAAACGCTTGGCGGCGGTTGTTTGAAACATCTATTTGTGGAGATGGTATCACGAAAAGGACACTGTTGTCAACTACAAATTCACTACCAAGAATTGTAATGACAGGGATGTCCAATAAAAAGGACTGTGAAAGGAGCAAACGAAAAAATGGCAGAAAACAAAGACATCATTGAGATGGCGCTGCGGTATTTCATCTCTCGCTACAAAGCAGACATCGCTCAAATGAAAAGCCTTGGCATGGATGTTGGTTTTTTGCCGAAGTATCTGGCCGAGGCTGAGAAAGCCCTTAAAGAGATTCAAGGAACATAAGAAAGGAGCGAATGAAAAGGATGGGAAACATAGCGGTCGGGCTGATGACGCTGATCATGGCGTTGTGTGCGGCGGTAAGGGTGATGTGAAATGGGCATGGATTTAATCACATCAGAGTCAAGCGTTTTACTTAATCAAATTCGTGATGCGTTTGACATCGAGCAAGTCAAAAAAATGATTAAGCAGCTTGATGCAATCAAAATTGCACTTGAGGCAATCGACAGATTTCACGAGAAGTCTGTTATTTACGCGCAACTTGAGGCAGAGGCGTTTGTTCGCCTTATTGAATTGGGGGGGATAAAAGAACTACGCGGATATAAGAGAAAAACAGCCGAGTGGCTCTGTTCTATGGCGGCAGATGAGCGTTCCTCCGTTATTGCGAAATGCAAAGACGGAATAACCATTACGGCATTGTATAAAAGCGAAAACCCGTCCTATTGCCAAAAAAACGACGAAGAGAAAAAGAAAGACCTTATAAAAATGGAGCGTGACATTATCGAGGAAAGCGTCGAGAGCAAGAAACCAGTTGATTTATTTGCTTTCTCCGAAGCAGTCAGAGTGTCGCACAAAGACAGAAGCGTTTATGACGCGGCTTATGCAATTTCGAGAAGCGATACTGCTGTCGATGAGGTTAGGCACTATTTAAGAGAGAATGGTTATGTGGGCGTTGGATCCAAAACAGGAAAATACTTTCCTGCAAAAAAGGAATATAAAAACGAAATTGTTAAAGCCATTCGTCAAAGATTCCGCTCAATTCTTTGCGATATTTATAGCTTAAGAAGTATTGCAAACAGGAGCGAAATAGGCAAGTTGAGCTGCTTTGATTTTTGCTATGAGGATGATTGGCATATGGCGCACGGCGAGAAAGATATAGCTTATCCGCTGATGATTGCTTTGTGGCAATTAGACTTGTTTGACGATATTGATGTTTTTGAAAATGCATATCACATCAAGTGGAAACGAGAAAACCTGTTTTACAAAGGCTATGACGGTTGCTGGTATATAAAACCCGGCTGCGGAACAAAGGAAAACGAAAATGCGTGAAAACCCAAATTATAGGCCAACCCTGGAATGGCTGACAGAGCAGACCAACGGCAAAGCATGGCTGACAACAAGCGATATAGCAAAACTTTTGAAGATCGACCGCCACACGGTATCGCGGCGTTTCGGCATCAACAACGGATGCGCCTTGCCGATCCTGGCAATGAAGATGGCGCAGGAAAGCAAGTAGGGAGAAAACCGATGGTAGACAGAGATTTTGCCAGCTTGCTGTTTGTGAACGGCAAGAATTTTGACAGCTACAAGCTGCGGTTCACAACGATGGTGAGTCGGTATCTGGACGGCGTGAACTATGTCCGGCTGTACAAGACGGGCAACCATCTGATCGTTGAACCGCTGACGCAGGACTGGAAAGCTGAGGGGAGCAAAGCGGCGTTCCCAGTTTGCAGAGAGTCCAAAACCGGCGCGGTAATGATTCAACTGACCGACCTTGTCCACAACGAGCGATTTCTGCGGAAGGAATTATTCGGCAAGCGGTACAAGGTGCGGAAAGACAAGAAGGGGCGGTTGTACGTATGTCTGAACGAGGAGGTGGACCGTTGACAGAACTGGAATTGAAGGTGCAGGAACTAAGGGCCGAGAACGCACGGTTAAAGCGGATGATTGAGGAATATGTCTGCGAGTTCCGCGTGTGCCGGTTCTGCAAACATCTGCACGGGGACTGCAACCCCGGAACGGCTGAATGCCATCCGAAATGGGGTGGACTGTAATGGGCTGGGGCGTACATGACTACCCGGAGCCGCCGGAACAGGATATGCCGATCTGCCCTGAGTGCGGCGAGGAATGCGAAACCTACTACCGCGACAGGACCGGCGCTATCATCGGGTGCGAAAATTGCATCGACAGGCTTGATGCGTATTTCTACATGGAGGAGGAAGAAACCGAAGATGAATAAGAAAACTGCAAAGGTCATGGCGGCGTTTGTGTTGGGACAGTCCGTCCAGATCGTGTTGGCGATTCTCGCCAAGGTGAGCTTTATGTCCCGCCCCATCCTGTTCTGTGCCTCTGCGGGGATGCTGATTTTGATTGCTGTGATCTCCGGCATCACCCTGGCCGACAGCAACCGGGAGCCGGAACACGTTAAGTCTTACCGGGAGTACGCAGAGGAAAGGGCCGCTGTCGATGACGAGGAGTGAACGCGAGGTTTTTGAGGCCGCGATCAAGAGGTACGGCGAAGCGCAGCAGCTGGTCGTGCTGTTTGAGGAAATGTCTGAACTGCAAAAGGCGATCTGCAAGGCGATCCGATACAACAAGAATCAGTTTTACAACTCCATCGCGGAAGAGATGGCAGATGTGCGTATCATGCTCGACCAGGCCGAACTTATCTTCGGATGTCATGACGATTCCGAAATGTGGAGGCTGGACAAGGTCGTTCGTCTTAAAGAAAGGCTGGGGATGCTGACTGAAGAACGATGAAATGCGCCCGGTGATTGTCTCCGGTTATGTACCGGCGAAATTCCTCCCGGACTGCCCGTATGCTCACGGAGTCTGGTGCAAGGACGATTCCAAGTGCGGGTCCTGCGGGTGGAACCCGGAAGTGTCGGCGCTGAGAGCGCAGAAAGTGAGGGAGAGGCTTCTTGCCGAAACCGAAGAAGATTAACCCGAAACGCGTTCCCGCTACCGGGGCCGATGTGAAACGCGCCAGAGAAGAGGGGATGCAGTTTGGCGTTGAATTCGGGATCAACAGCATCCTTTACGTTCTGAAAGACAAACACGATGCCACGGATGAAGATGTCATGCAGCTTCGTGACGAATTTATGTATCTCATGGACAGCGTTGCGAAGGGGTATATATCCTACGCGGATATCAAGAACGTGCTGCAAGGCGAGTATAACCTCGCCGTGGAAATGGTGAGAGGTGACAAATGACGGTTTACATAATTGTTGTATTCGCTCTCGTCTTCATTGCCAGGATCATGTATGAGGTGCAGAGATGAAAGAGTACATCGAGCGAGAAGCGGCGTACGCAACGCTGACGGATTATTACCACCACACAACAGAAGGTATGCATTCTGCTCTGCGAGAAGCGTTGAGCCGTGTCCCCGCCGCCGACGTGCGGGAAGTGGTGAGGGGGAAGTGGATAGGCGATAACCGCTACTTTGGTTTCCCCAATTGGCATTGCTCACGATGCAAAGGAGAGGGGCGCGGCGATTACAACTTCTGCCCCAACTGCGGCGCGAAGATGGAGGCAGACGATGAGTAAAGAGTACATAGAGCGAGATGCGGTTTTAAACGATATCGCAGAGCTATTTACGCTTTGCCATGAGACGCTCCCAAACGAATGTGGTCATCATTTTGTCGTTGAAGCAGACCTTGAGACACATTGGGATTTTGTAAAGAATCTCCCAGCCGCTGATGTGCGGGAAGTGGTGCTGTGTCGGGATTGCAGAGATCAGCAAGTGTGCAGACTCGCTCAGTATCTTGGGTTGGACGGCTTTTGCAGTAACGGAGAGCGTCAAACTAATGGCGCGGAGATGAGAGGAGACGCAGACCATGTATGAAGAACTGGTAAAAACCATTCGGCATTGTGTGGCGACTATGAAATGCACAACTTGCCCAGTTGACAGCATTGATAAAACAGCAAAAGCACAGCAGAGGTGCGTGACATTGATGCTGGCACAAGCCGCCGATGCCATAGAGGAACTGCAACAGCAAGTAGTCGAATATCAGCTTGCCCTTGACGGGGCCAACAATAAGATCGCTTACGCCATTGGCAAAGATTACGGATATGATCTGGAGTATGGGCGGCAGAAATGGTGTGACACGGTAAACGATCTGAAGTCCGCTATGCCGAAGTGGATCAGCGTGGAGGAGCGGCTGCCAGAGGATGGAGAGGATGTGCTTTGCTATTATGAGTATTTCCGCTACGGCAGTTTCAACCGCATGTACAAAACAATAGACAGAGGCTATTTCTTGAACGGGCGCTTTGGCGGTGAGCCGACAAACGGCACTAAAGCGAGGGTTCTCTACTGGATGCCGCTGCCGGAGCCGCCGAAGGAGGAGACATGAACGTACTTATAGCTTGCGAAGAAAGCCAGGAGGTCTGCAAGGCGTTCCGGGCAAAGGGACACCGGGCTTTCTCATGCGATATACAGGAGTGCAGCGGCGGGCATCCAGAGTGGCATATCATGGGAGATTGCCTTCCGATCCTGGGGGGGCGCTGTGATGTGGTGACGATGGACGGCAAGACGCATACAATTCCCGGAAGATGGGATCTCATTATCGCACATCCACCTTGCACCGACCTTGCTGTATCCGGTGCCAGATGGTTCTCTGAAAAACAAAAGGATTTCAGACAGCAAAAGTCAGTTGCGTTCTTTATGCGTATGGCGCTTGCCGACTGTGATCGCATTGCAGTTGAAAATCCGGTTGGGATTATGAGCAGTTGCTACCGGAAACCAGACCAAATCATCCAACCGTATGAATTTGGGGACCACGCTAGAAAAACGACTTGCTTATGGCTCAAAGGACTTCCACCGCTATTTCCCACAGAGATAGTTGATCCTGGAGAAATAAAGCCTGGTGGGTTTTCCGTCAACGCTTCGCTTGATATGGCGCGGGACGAAAACGGCAAAGCTATATCATGGAACGACCCCCGCACAGCAAAGGCCAGGAGCAAAACCTTCCCCGGCATTGCAAAAGCTATGGCAGAACAATGGGGATAAGGAGGAGACAGAATGAGCGGAATTTACATCCCCGGCATGAAGATGCCAGAAACTTGTTATGAATGCCCATGCGGTGACAACGAGTTCTATGAGTGCATGGCAACAAAGGGGCGGATAAGCTACCACCATGACGAGTATGGATATCCTGACGGAGAACGGCAAGAATGGTGTCCTCTCATCCCCGTCCCGCCGCATGGGAGGCTGATCGATGCGGATGCGCCCCGAGCATCGTTCAAAGAAAGCATTGACGAGTGCCACAAGTGGGCTAACGAGGTAGAGGGCGGCGAAATGTATGCCCGTGTATCACAATCCCTTGGAACATTCGTTGAGTGTTCGCTCC
>JAZRMV010000031.1:0-11607 GCA_045647845.1 Faecousia sp. | reverse complement strand
CACCCACTCCACCACCGGTCTGGCATTCATGACCTACCTGAAGGCTGTGGAAGCCGGCTGCCACATCATCGACACTGCCATCTCCCCCATGTCCGGCGGTACCAGCCAGCCTGCTACCGAGACCCTGGCCTATGCTCTGCGTCAGCTGGGCTACCAGGTGGACATCGACGACGAAGCCACCAAGAAGATGGCCGATTACTTCAAGGACATTCGGGAAGGCTTCCTCTCCGACGGCACTCTGATGCCCAAGTCCATGGCAACCGACACCCAGTGTCTGACCTATCAGATCCCCGGCGGTATGCTCTCGAACCTTTTGAGCCAGCTGAAACAGATGAACGCCCTGGATAAGTTCGACGAAGCACTCATCGAGACGCCCAAGGTCCGTGCAGATATGGGTTATCCTCCCCTGGTTACCCCCACCAGCCAGATGGTTGGCGTGCAGGCTGTGCGCAATGTGCTGGACGGCGAGCGGTACAAGACCGTTTCCAAGGAAATCAAGGCCTATTGCCGCGGCGAGTACGGCATCACCCCCGCACCCATCAATCCGGAGATCAAAGCGCAGATCCTGGGCGATGAAAAAGAAATCGAAGGCCGCTATGCAGACACCCTGGCTCCCATCGTAGAGCCCACCCGGGAGAAGCTGGCCGGCATCGCCAAGTCCGATGAAGATGTGCTCAGCTACATCGCTTTCCCCAACCTGGCTGAAAAATTCTTCGAAGCCCGTAAAGCCAAGGAAGAGAACGAGGTCACCTATACCATCGTAGAGGCCTAAGGAGGTAACTGTATGCCGCTTTTAGCATCTGCCGTTCCCTCCCGGTTGGATAATCTTCTAACCATTGCTCTGGTCGGTTTTCTGGCTCTGATCGTGCTGATTGCGGTGATCCGCAAAGCCATCGCCAATAAAAAAGCCGCTGCCGCCGAGGCAGCTGCGGCTCTGGCAGCAGCAGAGGCGCCTGCCCCTGTGGTCGCGCCCAAAACTGCCCCCGGCAGCGCCGGAAAACTGAAACTTTACGACACCGAACCGAAGACCGCCGCTATGCTCATGGCCATCGTGGCCGACAAGCTGGGCAAGCCGATCAACGAACTGCGTTTTATTTCCATTAAGGAGGTTCAATAATTATGAAATATAAAGTTACCCTTAACGGCCGCACCTACGAGGTTGAAGTAGAGGCCGGCAAAGCGATGCTGCTCAGTGAATACGAGGCAATTGCTCCTGCCGCTCCCGCCCCCGCAGCCGCCCCTGTTGCTGCACCTGCGGCCGCTCCTGCCGCTGCTCCCGCCGCTCCCGCTGCGCCCGTTGTCACCGGCGCCGGCGAGCCTGTGGCTGCGCCTATGCCCGGCACCATTTTGAAAGTCAATGTCGCACAGGGTCAGACCGTCAAGGCCGGCGACGTACTGTGCGTGCTGGAAGCCATGAAAATGGAAAATGACATTACCGCCCCCAAAGACGGCACGATCACCCAGGTGGTTACTGCCAAAGGCGCGAACGTATCCACCGGTGATACTTTGGTCATGATTGGCTAACAGGAGGTACAAAATGGAAATTTTGTACGAAAATCTGCTGCGCTTTCAGTGGCAGGATATCGTCATGATCCTTTTGGGCTGCCTGTTGATCTTCCTTGCGATCAAAAAGGAAATGGAACCTTCGCTGCTGCTGCCTATGGGTCTGGGTACGATTTTGGTGAACATTCCCGGCTCTACCGCTTTAGTGGGCCCCATTCAGGAGCTTTATAACGCCGGTATTGCCAACGAATTGTTCCCGCTGCTGCTGTTCATTGGCATCGGCGCCATGATCGACTTTGGCCCGCTGCTGACCAATCCCAAGCTGATGCTCTTCGGCGCAGCTGCGCAGTTCGGCATCTTCTTCACCCTGTCCATGGCAAGCATTTTCTTCCCGGAAGCCAAGGACGCTGCCTCCATCGCCATCATCGGCGCGGCAGACGGCCCCACCTCCATTGCCGTGGCCAATACCCTGGGCTCCAACTACGTTGGCGCAATTACCGTTGCCGCGTACTCCTATATGGCCCTGGTACCGGTGATTCAGCCCCCGGTCATCAAATTGCTGACTACCAAGAAAGAACGCATGATCCGCATGCCCTATGAGCAGAAGTCAGTTTCCAAAACCACCCGGATCATGTTCCCCATCATCATCACCGTGGTTGCCTCTGCCATCGTGCCTGATGCCACTGCGCTGATTGGCTTTTTGATGTTCGGCAACCTGATCCGCGAATGCGGCGTGCTGGACAGCCTGTCCGACACCGCCCAGAATGTTCTGGCGAACCTGATCACCATTTTCCTGGGCATTTCCGTGGCCTTCAACATGGTAGCCGACAAGTTCCTGCAAGTGGACACCCTGCTGATCATGGGTCTGGGTCTCATCGCTTTTGTGGTGGACACCGCCGGCGGCGTGCTGTTCGCAAAGCTCATCAACCTCTTCTCCAAGAAGAAGCTGAACCCCATGATTGGTGCTGCGGGTATTTCCGCATTCCCCATGTCCGGCAGAATTGTGCATAAAATGGCTCTGGCGGAAGATCCCCAAAACCACCTGTTGATGCACTCCATCGGCGTTAATGTTTCCGGCCAGATCGCATCCGTGATTGCCGGCGGCATTATTTTGAGTATGTTTGGAGGTTAAATTATGGATTTTTACTTTAACCCTGCCGGTTTTCTCAGCCGTCTTCCCAATATGGGTGTTGGTATGCTGGTGATCTTCGTGGTGATCGGCGTGATCATTCTGACCACCATGCTCATCAACTGGCTGTTTTCCAAGAAATAACCCTCCAAAAAACAAGGAGATACACAATGATTCATCTTTCTTTCGGTCAAGCAGGTATTTATGCGCTGCTTGGCTATGCGGTCGTCTTTTTTGGACTGATCCTGCTGATGACCGTTATTATCATTCTGGGTAAATTCTTTACCAAAAAAGAGCCGACGCAAGCCCCTGCCGCTGCGCCGGTCAAAGCAGAGCCTGCTCCCATCCAAACTGCGCCCGGTACTGCCGGCAAGCTGAAACTATACAATGTGGAACCGAAAACCGCTGCAATGATCATGGCTATCGTTGCCGATAAGCTGGGCAAACCCATCAACGAGCTGCGTTTTATTTCCATTCAGGAGGTAGAACAATGAATATCGGACAGACACTTTTGAATTTGTGGAACGACTCCGGTTTCTCTCAGCTGATCACGGGCTTTTTGTCCCAGGGCGGCTGGCAGAATCTGGTGATGATCGCCATCGGCTGCGTACTGCTGTACCTTGCCATCGTCAAGAAGTTCGAGCCGCTGCTGCTTTGCGGCATCGCCTTCGGCTGTATCCTTTCCAACCTGCCCGGAGCAAACCTGTATAACCAGGGTCTGTGGGACAGCTTCATGAACGAATTTTTGATGGAAGACGGTGAGTACCTGCTCAACGAGCTGGGTGAAAAGATCGCCAACCCGGATTATCACGACTTTGGCGTGATTTTGTCCCACGGCAGCTTGCTGGACTATTTCTACATTGGCGTGAAAACCAGCATTTACCCCTGCCTGATCTTCCTGGGCGTAGGCGCTATGACCGACTTTGGCCCTCTGCTGAGCAATCCTAAGAGCCTGCTGCTGGGCGCAGCTGCCCAGATGGGCGTGTTTGCCGCATTCCTGGGCGCTGTCCTGCTGGGCTTCACCGGCAAAGAGGCCGCTTCCATCGGCATTATCGGCGGCGCTGACGGCCCCACCGCCATTTTCCTTACCACGCAGCTTGCGCCCCAGCTTCTGGGCGCCATTGCGGTGGCAGCTTACTCCTACATGGCGCTGATCCCCCTGATCCAGCCGCCTTTTATGAGACTGCTCACCACCCCGGAAATGCGCAAAGTCAAGATGGAGCAGACCCGAAAGGTTTCCAAGACCGAGAAAATCATCTTCCCCATTCTTGTAACCATTTTTGTGGCCCTCCTGCTGCCGGATACAGCGCCTTTGATCGGTTGCCTGATGCTGGGTAACCTTTTGAAAGAAACGGGCGTTACCGACCGTCTGAGCGACACTGCGCAGAATGCGCTGATGAACATCGTGACCATTTTGCTGAGCACCTCCGTAGGCGCTACCATGGTCGGCTCTACCTTCCTCACCGTAAAAACTCTGTCCATTGTGGTGCTGGGCGTCTGCGCCTTTATTCTCTCCACCTGCGGTGGCCTGATCGGCGGTGTGATCATGTATAAGCTGACCAAGGGCAAGGTCAATCCTCTGATCGGCTCTGCGGGCGTTTCTGCGGTTCCCATGGCTGCCCGTGTGGCAAACCTGGAAGGCCAGAAAGCAAATCCCTCTAACTTCCTGCTCATGCACGCTATGGGCCCCAATGTGGCCGGTGTCATCGGCTCCGCCATTGCGGCAGGTTTCCTACTGAGTGTATTTGGTGGTTAATTTATAATAAAAGCCCCCTCATGAGAGGGGGCTTTTTCTTATTTTTTCGTTTCTTTTCCGAAAATGCAAGGGTTTCTGGCGGGATCTTTCCAGAATTCTTTTTTTATATAGTATCCCGACAAAAAACCCTTGTTTTTTACACAGAAATGTGATAAAATTTACGGTGAGAAACTATACTTTTTTCCGCCCTTTTTCGCCTTGAAAATGCCGCGGATCAATACCGGAAAGGAGCCATTTTATGTTCTCTTCTGACTATGTATGGGCAAAGGTTCTGAACTATCTGGAAGAACGGCTCACCCCCCTGACTGTTTCGTCCTGGTTCGACGATGCAAAGGTGATCGAGCTGAATGAAGAGCATCTGATCCTTTACTGCCCTGACGAATTCCGCCGCGGGATCATTCACAACCGCTGCAAGGCTTACATTGAAGATGCGCTGAAAGAAATTTTTCAGTCCGATGCCAATTTGATCGTTTACGGTGATCAGGAATTGGAGGCATTTCAATCCAAGGGTAAGAACCCCACGTCCATGGATTTTAACCCCCAATTTAATTTTGATAACTTTGTGGTTGGTCCTTCCAACCAATTTGCCCATGGCGCGGCCATTGCGGTTTCTAAAAATCCGGGTCAATTTTACAATCCGCTGTTTCTTTACGGCCCTCCCGGTGTAGGCAAGACCCACTTGCTGTACGCCATCGCCAACGAAATTCGTAAAACAAAGCCCGATGCCAACATTGTTTACATCAAAGGCGACCAGTTCACCAATGAGCTGATCGAAGCTCTGGCAAAGGGTAAGAATGTGGAATTCCGGAATAAATATCGGGAAGCAGATCTGTTTTTGATCGACGATATTCAGTTCATTGCCGGTAAGGTACAAACCCAGGAAGAATTTTTCCATACCTTTAACAAGCTTTACGAAGAACATAAGCAGATCGTCATGACCTCTGACCGGAAGCCCAGCGATATGCTTACCCTGGAAGACCGGCTGAAAACCCGGTTTGAATGGGGTCTTCTGGCGGACATTCAGCCGCCGGATTATGAGACTCGTATGGCGATCCTGCGAAATAAAGCAAAAAGCTTGAATTTGAATTTAAACGACGATGTTTGCAATTACATTGCAATCAATATCACCAATAACGTGCGTCAGATCGAAGGCACCGTCAAAAAGATCATGGCATACCGGGATCTGAACAATATGCCTTTGACGCTGGAAAATATTTCTCGCGCCATTGACGATATGTTTAAGGTCGAAGGCAACGCACTGCCCACGCCCAGCCTGATCATCAGCCAGGTCAGTAAATTTTACAGCATTGACGAGATCATTCTCCGAGGCTCTCAAAAGAACAAAGGCACAGCGGAAGCCCGCCAGGTGGCAATGTATCTAATCCGAAAGCTTACGAATCTGAGTTTGCCGGATATTGGCCGGGAATTTGCAAGAGATCATACAACCGCACTTTACGCAATTCGAAAAATCGAAATTGCCCTTAAAGACGGCGATACTACCTTGCAAAATAACATTCGGGATATTACCGCAAACATCAATTCCTTGCTGTAATTTTTATCCACAGTGCCTGTGCAATGTGAAAAGATAAGTTGTGGATAAATTTTCCCTATTTTCTTTTCTGTGCAGCCTGTGAAAAACTCATGTTTTCTTCCGTTACCCCTGTGGATAACTTTTCCTTGGCGCTCTAAGCCTTTTCCTAGTTATCCACATAAGTTCCTACTACTATTACTAATACTATATTTAATAACTTACTTATTATTATTTCTTTTTAAAGACAGAAAGGGGCAAATAATATGCGTTTTACCTGTGAAAAAAATATGCTGGTTCAAGGCCTCAATATTGCCGGCAGAACTGTGGCTCAAAAAAGCAGTCTTCCCGTTCTGGAAGGTATTCTTTGCAAAGCAGATGTGGGTATTCGTTTGACCGGTTATAATATGGAAACTGCTATTACTTACTGCGTAGATGCAGAGGTTTCCGAAGCCGGCAGCTGCATTTTGCCTGCTAAGCTGTTTGGCGATATTATCCGCCGTCTGCCCGAAGGTCCGGTGACCGTTCTGGTAGATGAAAATTATAAGGTTTCTATTCGCTCCGGTTATGCTTCTTTCAATATTTCTGCGGAAAATGCAGAAGATTATCCGGAATTGCCCGATGTAAGCACCGGAAGAAGCATTTTCATTCCCCAGACTGAGCTGAAAAATCTGATCTCCGGTACGATTTTTGCGGTTTCTGAAAATCAGGGCAGACCCATTCATACCGGTGTGAAATTTGAAGTGAAGAACGACAGTATTTCCGCCATCGCGGTGGACGGTTTCCGTCTGGCCAGAAGAACCTGGCATACAGAGGATAGCATCGGTAAGGACTTAAACTTTGTTGTGCCCGCAGTGGGTTTGAAGGAAGTGGAAAAAATCCTGACCGAAGATGAAAATGATGCATCTTTCATCTTAGGCAGCAAGCATATTTTGTTCCAGATTGGTAATGCAACTTTGATCTGCCGTCTGCTGGAAGGTGAATTTTTGGATTGGCGTCGGGTCGTTCCGACTAACTGTCCGGTAAAATTGGTTGCCAATGTTTCTGATCTTTCTTCTTCTATTGAGCGTGTGGGTCTGATCGTTTCTGAAAAGTATAAGAGCCCGGTGCGCTGTGTGTTCTCTAACCAGGAATTGCAGCTGCGGACCAATACTACCATCGGTGCAGCGGAAGACCGTTGCAGTATCGCCGGTGATGGCCAGGAGTTGGAGATCGGCTTTAATGTGCGGTATTTGGCAGATGCGCTGCGGGCGATCCCGGCAGAAGAAGTGGTGCTGGAACTGACCAATGGTCTGAGCCCCATTGTGCTGACACCGGTAGATGATAAGGTAGATTTCTCTTATATGGTTCTGCCCGTCAGAATTAAAAACTGAGGAAAATATATGAAAGTAAAAGTAACAAAAAAGGAATCCGGCGCTGTGCTGGTTCCGATTTATACTGAATTTATCAAACTGCAAGATGCCATGAAGCTGGCAAATATCGTTTATTCCGGCGGCGAAGCAAAGCAGCTGATCCTGGAAGAGCAGGTTGCGGTCAATGGTGAAATTTGTACCATGCGGGGCAAAAAATTGTATCCCGGTGATGCGTTTACTTTTAACGGACAGAAATACCAGATTGTAAAAAATGAGAATTGATGAAATAAAACTGGAAAATTTCCGCAATTATGAAGCGCTTTCTTTGCAATTTGACCCTCATGTGAATTTGATCGTGGGTCAAAATGCCCAGGGAAAGACGAACTTACTGGAAGCCATCGCTTTTTTAGGTTCGGGAAAGAGTTTCCGCGCCCAGAAAAACGGGGAAATGGTGCGCTTTGGCGCGGATTTTGCGGATCTGAATGGTCAGCTTTTTTCCCAGGAACGGCAGCAAAGTTTGCGGTGGGTGCTCTTTTCCAACAATCGCCCAAGACAGCTCTGGCGCAATGGTGCAAAAAAGAAAACGACAGCAGAAATTTCCGGTGTTATGTCAACTGTGCTATTCTGCCCGGAAGATCTTATGGTGCTGAAAGTGGGATCTTCTGCAAGGCGGCGGCTTTGCGATCAAGCGTTATGTCAACTTCGACCCAACTATGAAGCGGCGCTCAGCGAATATCAAAAAATTCTGGAACACAAGAGCCGTATTTTAAAAGATCATCATGAAAATCCGGGTCTTTTGGAGATCTTACCGGAATACAACCAGCGGTTGGTTCAGGTGGGTGCGTTGATTATTTCTTATCGGGCAAGATTTTTTGAAAAGCTGGGTCAGCTGGCAGCGGAATATCACAAGAATTTTTCCGGTGGCAAGGAAGAATTTTATCTTACATATGAAACGGTATCTTCCGTGGACGATCCCTTTGCGCCCATCGATGTACTGCAAGAACGGCTGTGGGCTCATTTGCAGAGCCATGCCCGGGCAGAACTGGACTCTATGCAATGTCTGACCGGCCCGCATAAGGACGATTTTGCCGTGACCCTTTCCGGTATTTCCTTAAAAACTTATGGCTCTCAGGGTCAGACCAGAACCAGCGCCATCAGTTTAAAATTAGCCCAGCGGGAGCTGATGCGTCGGGAAAGCGGAGAAGAGCCGATTTTATTATTGGACGATGTGCTTTCCGAGCTGGATCCGTCCCGGCAGGATTTTGTACTCAATCAGATCAATTCCGGGCAGGTATTCATTACCTGCTGTGAACCGGGTAAATTTACCCAATTAGGCAAAACCATTGAGATCATAAATGGACAATTAAAAATGGACAAGGATTCCTTATCCATTTAAAAAGTCAGGAGGACTTTTTATGGCAGAAGAAACCAAGATCACCCAGGAATATGGCGGCGAACAAATTCAGGTTCTGGAAGGCCTGGAAGCGGTTCGTAAGCGCCCCGGTATGTATATCGGTTCTACTTCCGCATCCGGTTTGCACCATCTGGTGTATGAGATCGTGGATAACTCTATTGACGAAGCGCTGGCCGGTTACTGTGACCATATCAGCGTGACCATTAACCCCGGCAATTCCATTACCGTTACCGATAACGGCCGTGGTATCCCCGTGGATATTCAGCCTCAGACCGGCAAGCCGGCTCTGGAAGTGGTATTTACGGTGCTCCACGCAGGCGGTAAATTTGGCGGTGGCGGTTATAAGGTCTCCGGCGGTCTGCATGGCGTGGGCGCGTCGGTAGTAAACGCATTGAGCCAGAGCCTGACAGCCCGGGTATTTAAAAACGGCAACATCTACGAGATGAAGTTTGCTCGCGGCGCCATCACTCAGGATATGCGGATCGTAGGAAAGACCGAGAAAACCGGTACGGAAGTGACCTTCCAGCCGGATCCCGAGATGTTCGATACCACCGAGTATGATTACGAAATTCTCCACACCCGTATGCGGGAAAAGGCATTCCTGACTGCCGGTCTGACCATTACCATTACCGACAACCGGGCGGAGGAGCCTGTGGGCGAAACCATGTGCTACGAGGGCGGTATCCGGGAGTTCGTTACCTGGTGCAACCGGAACAAGACTACTATTCACAATGATGTGATCTATATGAACGGCATGAAAGACGATGCTTCTGCCGAGATCGCCCTGCAATATAACGATGGTTATAATGAATCAATTTTGTCCTTTGCCAATGAGGTCAACACCCCCGAAGGCGGTATGCATGAGACCGGCTTCAAGACGGCACTGACCCGTGTTTTGAATGCCTATGGCGTGAAAAACGGCATTATTAAGGGCGACGATAAGGTTTCCGGTGAAGATTGCAGAGAGGGCATTACCGCCATTATCTCCGTAAAGCTCACCGACGCCCAGTTTGAAGGCCAGACCAAGGCAAAATTGGGCAACGCTTACATCAGCACGCTGGTACAGCAGATCGTTGGCGATCAGCTGACCACCTATTTTGAAGAGCATCCCCAAACCGCCAAGATCATTTTGGAAAAGGCAATGATGGCCAACCGTGCCAGAGAGGCCGCCCGAAAAGCAAGGGAAAATGCCCGTCGCAAAACCGGTCTGGAATCCGGTGGTATGCCCGAAAAACTGAAAGACTGCAACGAAAAAGACCCCAGCCTCTGCGAATTGTACATCGTCGAGGGTGACTCTGCGGCCGGCTCGGCCATCGGCGGCAGAGATTCCCGATTCCAGGCGATTCTGGCCATGTGGGGTAAAATGCTGAACGTGGAAAAGGCGCGGGCGGATAAGGTTTACGGCAACGATAAGCTGAATCCTCTGATCCTGGCGCTGGGTGGCGGTATCGGTGAGGATTTCGACATCGAAAAGCTGCGCTACCACAAGATCATCATCATGTCCGATGCGGACGTGGACGGCGCGCATATCCGCACCTTGCTTTTGACCTTCTTCTTCCGTTATATGCGCCCGCTGATCGATAACGGCTTTGTGTACTCTGCGGTGCCGCCTCTTTATAAGCTGTCCCGGGGCAAGACTGTCCGGGTGGCCTATTCGGACGAGGAACGGGATCAGATCTCCGCGGAAATGCGCGGTGAGAGCAGCGCAAAGATCGAGATCCAGCGCTATAAGGGCCTTGGTGAGATGAACAAGGACGAATTGTGGGAGACCACCATGGACCCGGAGCGCAGAACCCTGCGTCGGATCACCTTGGAAGATGCCCGCCGGGCAGACGAGGTCTTTACGGTTCTGATGGGCGAGCAGGTTGAGCCCAGAAAAGAATGGATCGAACGCAACGCAAAATACGCGATCAATATTGATATCTAAGGAGGTGACGCGGTTTGGCAAAGCATAATCGTGATTATAAAGCCGAGGATATTTTGTATCCGGAGCAGCATATTACCCAGTCCAACCTGGTGGACGAAATGGAAAAGTCCTATATTGAGTATGCCATGAGCGTCATCGTAGGTCGTGCGCTCCCGGATGTCCGGGATGGTTTGAAGCCCGTTCATCGGCGTATTCTGTACACCATGTACGAGGACGGCCTGACTTCCGATAAAAAGTATAAGAAATCCGCTACCACCGTCGGTGCGGTGCTGGGTAGCTATCACCCCCACGGTGACGCATCTGTGTATGACGCCATGGTGCGTCTTGCCCAGGATTTCTCCATGCGTTATACGCTGGTAGACGGCCAGGGTAACTTCGGTGACATTGACGGCAATCCTGCCGCTGCTTACCGTTATACCGAGGCAAGACTCAGTAAGCTTTCCAATGAGATGCTTCGGGATATTGAAAAGGACACGGTAAACTGGGATCCCAACTTTGACGAATCCAAGAAAGAGCCCCGGGTTCTGCCCAGCCGTTTCCCCAATCTGCTGGTGAACGGCTCCAACGGTATTGCCGTTGGTATGGCCACCAATATTCCGCCCCATAACCTCACCGAGGTCATCAATGCCTGCGTGGCCGTGCTGGACGATCCCGAGGTCACAGCCGTGGATCTGATGGAGCATATCTCCGGCCCCGACTTCCCCACCGGCGGTATCATTATGGGCCGCAGCGGCATTCGTGCCGCCTATGCCACCGGTCGTGGAAAGATCATTGTTCGTGGCCGCGTGGAATTTGAGGAATTTGGCCGTGACCGTACCCGTATCATCGTCACAGGGCTGCCTTATCAGGTAAATAAGCGCCAGCTCATCAAGAATATGGCGGATCAGGTGGAGGACAAGCGGCTGGAAGGCATCAGCGATATCCGGGACGAGACGGACCGCAACGGTATGCGCATAAGTCGGATCGTAGCCATGTCGTTCTGTGGGCCAAGGAGTTGG
>JAZRMV010000030.1:0-3572 GCA_045647845.1 Faecousia sp. | reverse complement strand
GTCAGGTTGTCTACCTTGACAAAGGGAGCCAGGTAAGTATCGAAGGAGGAGAAGGCCTGTGCGCCGGCCCATTCATTCTGCATGATGCCCAGGAAGTTGACCATCTGGTTGCACAGGGTGCTCAGGTGACCGGCGGGGGAGGAGGTAATCTTACCGGGAACACCGCCCAGACCCTCCTGGATCAGCTGCTTCAGGCTCCAACCTGCGCAGTAACCGGTCAGCATGCTCAGGTCATGCAGGTGCAGCGCTGCACTGCGGTGTGCTTCTGCGATCTCGTTGTCGTAGATCTCGCTGAGCCAGTAGTTGGCGGTGATGGCGCCGGAGTTGGAAAGAATCAGACCGCCCACGGAGTAGGTAACGGTGGAGTTTTCCTTCACGCGCCAGTCGTTGAACTTCAAATAGTTGTCCACCAGATCCTTGTAGTTAAGCAGAGCGGAGTTGACGTTGCGGATCTTCTCTCTGTGTCTGCGGTACAGGATGTAGGCCTTGGCCACATCGGCGTAACCGGCATCGGACAGAACTTTTTCCACGCTGTCCTGAATGTCTTCCACGCTGATGAAACCGTCTTTGATCTTGGATTCAAAATCCGCGCTGACCTGCAAAGCCAGCATATTGATCACGGTGGGGTGATATTGCTTGTTTTGAGCCTCAAAGGCCTTTACCATGGCGGCGCTGATCTTGGAAATGTCAAATTCAGCGGTTTTGCCATCGCGTTTTAATACCTGATACATATTGCTACCTCCATAAAAAATTAGAAAATACAGGCAAGCGAATTTCCTGCCTGAAAAATCGCGGTGCCTGTATTATATCGGATATTTTTTTAAATGTCAATATGTTGTGTTCAAAAAATATTTAAAAACACAATATATAGTATGTCATTGACCACGAATGGTGACGGTTTCAATATAAGGAGACAAAATTTGCGCATATTTTTCCATGTCTTCCGGTGCAGGCGGATTCAACCCGGGCAAAAGTACGCTGTCCCGGCTGACAAAGCTTTGCAGGAAAAGTCGACGGGGCTTATTCGGTGCCGCAAGCTTGGCCAAATATTGTCCCATTTCCAAAATAGAAGCTTCGTTGTGAAGCTCTGCCACCACGGTGGTGCGAAATTCATGCTCCACCGCCCCGGACAGAAGATAGCGAATACTCTCTTCCACCTTCTCCATAGAAAAGCCGGAGACCCCCACCGTTTGACCGTATTGCGCCGGGCTGTTCTTAATATCCATGGCCACATAGTCCACGAGTTTCTCTTCCACCAGCTGCCGCAGCACATCCGGTCGGTTGCCGTTGGTGTCCAGCTTTACCCCGTAGCCCAGGGCTTTGATTTCCCGCAGCAGCGCGTTAAGATCTTTTTGCAGCGTCGGTTCGCCGCCGCTGACACATACCGCATCCAGAAGACCTACCCGACTCTTCAAAAAGGCAATAAATTCCTCTTGGGCCATAAAGGGGACGTCGCTGCGACCCAAAAGGTCGCTGTTGTGGCAAAACGGGCAGCGGAAATTACAGCCTTGGAGAAAAACGGTGCAAGCGATCTTGCCGGGATAGTCCAGCAGTGTCATTTTTTGCAGTCCGGAAATGAACATCTTGGTTACCTGCCTTTACCTTATATAATTGTATTATAGCAAATTGCGGCCCTTTTGCAAAGGGGAGAAAGGAAAATTCGGTTGACATTTTCAGGAAAATCCTTCATTATAAAGAAAAGCGACGAAAGAGGTGGTTTTGATGGATCAGTTGCAGATCCTGGTAGTTCAGCCCCCCTATTATGCCGGAGAGAAGCCGGACGAGACGGTGGCGGAATTTTTGTTGAAAGAATTGTGGTTGGCAGAGGAAGGTTCTTTGGTGGTACTGCCGGAGTATTCCAACGCTTGCGGTCTTTCCCAGCCGGAGCAGATTTTGGCCGCAGTGCCCAGGGCAGAGGCGATGCTCCGGGAAGCGGCTGCTGCCGCAAAGCAGCGAAAGCTCTATGTGGCTATCAATGTGTTGGAGCGCCGCAGCGGTGCGCTGAAAAACAGTACTTATCTGATCGGGCCCACGGGAGAAACAGCTTTTGTGTACGATAAGCAGCACCTGCCCCCCGCAGAAGTGAAATTGGGCATCCAGCCGGGCAACGAGAGCGGCAAATGCCGCTGCGTTTGCGATGTGGACGGTATCCGCTTCGCATTTTTGACTTGCTACGATGTTTATTATAATGAGCAGATCGAGTTTATTGCCGACCGGAAACCGGATATCATTTTGGTGCCTGGCTATCAGCGGGGCGAGCGGACGGACATTATCCGCGCCCAGGCCAAGCTCATGGCATTCCGGTGCAATGCCTATGTGGCAAGAGCCTCCGTTTCCATGGATAGCGACGAGCGGGGCGGCTGCTCCATGATCGTGTCCCCGGAGGGTCAGATCTTGCAGGATATCGGCAAGGCCGTGGGCGTGATCCGCGCCAAGGTCGATCCCAAGTATAAGTATCTGCGCTCTGCCGGCTTTGGCGGCGGCATGGTCAGAAACGACGAGTTCATCGAAACGGGCAAATGCCCCGACGCCTTTATAGAGTAAAAAGATCCCGGTGCCTAAGCACCGGGGTCTTTTTATCTTCTTTCCTGCTCGTTGGCAGCGGTGTTGGTGCCGTCGCCGGTGAGTCCCAGGCGGGCAGCGGCATCCTGCCGCATTTTGTATTTGAGGATTTTTCCGGCTGCATTCATGGGGAATGCGTCCACAAATTCAATGTACCGGGGCACTTTATGCCGAGCCATGCTGGCCTGGATAAAGGCGGTCATTTCCTGGGTGGTCACAGAGCCGGGCTGCTTCAAAATGATGCAAGCCATGATCTCTTCGCCGTATTTTTTATCCGGAACACCGATGACCTGCACATCTTGCACCGCAGGGTGGGTGTAGATAAATTCCTCAATCTCCTTGGGGTAGATGTTTTCACCGCCCCGAATGATCATATCTTTCAGTCTGCCGGTGATCCGGTAGTTGCTTTCTTCGTCCTGGCAGGCCAGGTCTCCGGAGTGGAGCCAGCCCTCTGCGTCTACCGTATCCTTGGTGGACTGGGGCATTTTGTAGTAGCCCTTCATGGTGTTGTAGCCCCGGGAGCAGAACTCACCGTTGACGCCGGGTCCCACTTCCTCGCCGGTCTCCGGATCAATGATCTTGCACTGCACATGGGGGAAAGCGTAACCGACCGTGTCGGTGCGCACAGAAAGAGGATCGGTCCATGCGGACATGGTAGAGCCGGGAGCGGATTCCGTCTGACCGTAAACGCTGACGATGCCCCGCATGTTCATTTCGTCAGGCTGTGCGGCACGGCGCATCAGTTCCGGGGGACAGCCTGCGCCGGCCATAATGCCGGTGCGCATGTGGGAAAAGTCGGTTTTCCGGTAGTCCGGGTGGTTGAACATGGCGATAAACATGGTCGGCACACCGTTGAACGCGGTGATCTTCTCCTGATTGATGCAGGCAAGGGACGATTTTGCGGAGAAGTAAGGCAGGGGGCAAACCGTAGCGCCATGGGTCATGGACGAGGTCATGGAAAGCACCATGCCGAAGCAGTGAAACATGGGCACCTGGATCATCATCCGGTC
>JAZRMV010000029.1:0-2568 GCA_045647845.1 Faecousia sp. | reverse complement strand
CTATTGCATTGGTGTTGTTCCTGTTTATTATGCTAATCAATGCGACCCTTAACTTCTTCCTGAAGGGAGAAAAGAAATGAGAACTGTTAGAAAGAGAAATTTGTTCCGCTGGACTTTACGGGGCAAGCCTTATTTTCTGCTAGCAGCAGGGAGTCTGGCAATCCTGCTTACAATCATTGGAGTTATGCTATGAAGAAAAGAAATGTATATGTCTGGGGAATGCGCATCCTTATGTGGCTGGCAGCCGGGATCACCGCTGCGCTGACTTTGTTCCTGCTGGGCTATGTGCTTGTGAAGGGCCTGCCCAATATCACTTGGGAACTGCTGTCCACCAAGCCCAGTTATCTGCGGGGAACAGTTGGTATCCTGCCGGATATTCTCAACACCCTCTACATTATTCTCACCACACTGCTGTTTGTGTTGCCGCTGGGTGTGGGCGCTGCAATTTATCTGACGGAATATGCCACCAACAAACGGCTGGTGGGCACGATCGAATATGCTGCGGAAACCCTGTCTGGTATCCCGTCCATCATTTATGGCCTGTTCGGCAGCCTGTTCTTCTGCCAGTTCATGGACTTGGACAAGAGCCTACTGGCAGGCGCAATGACCTTGGTGATTATGAATCTGCCAACCATCATGCGTACCACCCAAGAGAGTCTGGAAGCTGTTCCCCAGTCCTACCGGGAGGGTGCTTTCGGTCTGGGTGCGGGCAAGTGGAGAGTGATCCGTACAGTAGTGCTTCCCAACTGCATGGAGGGCGTGATCACCGGCTGCATTCTGTCTGTCGGCAGGATCGTAGGTGAATCTGCGGCACTGTTGTTCACCGCAGGATTTGCCCATGCACTGAATGGCTTCTTCGAGGCGTTAAGTTCTTCCGGCGCAACGCTGACTGTAGCTCTCTATGTTTATGCCACAGAGGACGGCAATTTTGAGGTGGCCTTCGCAATCGCTGCTATTTTGATGATTTTGACATTGCTGATCAATTTAAGCGCAATGCTGATCGGTAAGTATTTTGAGAGGAAAAGTAAAGCATGAGTATCATTTCTGCAAAAGATTTATGCCTGTGGTATGGCAACTTTCCGGCACTTAAAAATATCAATATTGAGATCCCGGAGCATAGCATCACCGCGCTGATCGGACCTTCCGGCTGCGGTAAGTCCACCTTCTTGAAAACCCTGAACCGGATGAATGACCTGATTCCCTCTGTCAAGATTACCGGTGAGGTAATATACAACGGTCAGAATATCTTTGAGACCGATGTCAATAACCTCCGCAAGGAAGTGGGTATGGTATTTCAGAAGCCCAATCCTTTCCCCATGAGTATTTACGATAACATTGCCTACGGCCCCAGAACACACGGTATTACCAACAAAGCACAGCTTGACGAGATCGTAGAGAAGGCGCTCCGGAGTGCTGCAATTTGGGACGAAGTAAAGGACCGACTGAAAAAGAACGCATTGGGTATGTCCGGCGGTCAGCAGCAGCGCTTGTGCATCGCAAGAGCCTTGGCGGTAGAACCCAAGGTTCTGCTGATGGACGAGCCCACATCAGCACTCGATCCCATTTCCACCAGCCGCATTGAAGATCTGGCCATGGAACTGAAAAAGGACTATACCATTGTCATCGTCACCCACAATATGCAGCAGGCGGTGCGCATTTCCGATCAGACTGCATTCTTCCTGTTGGGTGATTTGGTGGAGTTTGGCAATACGGAGGCAATGTTCTCCCAGCCGAAGGATCAGCGCACGGAAGATTACATTACAGGAAGGTTTGGTTAATATGAGAGATTTATTTCAAGAACAATTGAATGAACTGAAACGGGAGCTGACCGTTATGGGCGCATCCTGCGAGGAAATTATTGCGCTGGCCTCCCAGGCACTTACCGGTTGGGATGCGGAACTGGTGCAAAAGGTAAATACCATCGGTGCGCAGATCGATGAAAGCGAGCGCACCATTGAGACCATCTGCATGAAGCTGCTTCTTCGGCAGCAGCCGGTGGCACGAGATCTGCGGCAGATTAGCGCGGCCATGAAGATGATCACCGATATGGAACGGATCGGCGACCAGGCGGAGGACATCGTGGAGATTGTCCCCTATATGAATGCTCATCCCGACGAAAAGTACCCCAAGATCCGGGAAATGGCGAAAGCTGCTCAAGTAATGGTTACGGAGGCTGTGGATGCCTATGTGAAGCAGGATCTGGAACTGGCAAAAAAGGTTATGGCGCACGATGATGTGGTGGACGATTATTTCACCCAGGTTAAGAACGGTATCATTGATATTATCGCCACCGAACCCTCACAAGGTGAGTATGCGCTGGATCTTCTTATGATCGCCAAATACTTTGAACGGATCGGCGATCACTGCACCAACATCGCGGAATGGGTTGAATTTTCCGTTACCGGTATCCACAAGGACTGCCAATAAGTAAAATGTATGTAAAGTCCCTCTAAAAACTTGAATTCTGCTGCTGAAACAGCTAAAATTGGAAAAAACGCAAGGAGGTGTCCCAATGATATGGTGTGTAGAGGATGATTCCAGCATCCGCGACATTGAAGTATATGCCCT
>JAZRMV010000028.1:0-1762 GCA_045647845.1 Faecousia sp. | reverse complement strand
CACTCCATCGAGGAGGCCAAGGAGCTGCAGGAGGCAAACGGCGGCTACATCAAGACCATGTGGTGCGGCGACCTGGAGTGCGAGCTGGCCATGAAGGAGAAGGCCGGCATGTCCTCCCGTTGCATCCCCTTTGCCCAGGAGAAGCTGGACGAGGTCTGCCCCTGCTGCGGCAAGCCTGCCAATAAGATGGTCTACTGGGGCGTTGCATACTAATACAAGCTGCATTTAAGAGTATTCTGAAAGCGGCGCATCCATTTGGGTGCGCCGTTTTTGTTGGCAAAGGAGGGAATTATGAAAAAAAGAGGTTGTATTGTATGTATGGCTGCTGTAATTGGAATTATGGTGGCATTGTTTTTGCTGGCATCCTGGTTTTTTGGTACGGACATTTATGAATCAGAAGATATTGCCTACTATCAGGGTATCTGTGGAGAACTTGATACACCTGATTCTCTGCCAATTTGGGCTGAAAATGTCGGTATGCCCGGCTGTGACTATGCGTTGCCGACCCTTGAAAAGCTGGAACCCTATGAAAACACGCGATTTCATTATCAAGTCAGGGATGCTGCGCTGTTTCGGGCGCATGCCTTTGTGCTAATCGTGGAATATAGTGAACAGGAATACGAAAAGCAAAAAGCAAACATTGAGAATACCTATTCTTGGCACACGAAGGAAATCGAGGGAGAAACAGAGGATGTTTCGCCTGAGTTTAACATGGACGGATTTGACTTCCGATCTGTTTCCGGTGGTTATTATCCCAATGAAATGTTCCTTTTGGGAACCCGCGATGAAGCATGGGAGGTTGCATATATCTATTTCTATGATATGGACTTGGATTATGTCAGTCCAGATATGGCCGGATTTCTGCGGGCTGAAACCGGCTGGAATGAGGTGGTAGGCAAATGAAGCGTGTGATGATCATCGGCTGCGGTGGGGCCGGAAAGTCCACCCTGGCGAGGGCGCTGGGGGAGAAGACGGGGTTGCCTGTGGTGCATCTGGATCGGATCTGGTGGGCGCCGGGGAACTGGCAGCATTTGGAAAAGCCGGAATTTGATGAACTTCTGGTGGCGGAGCTTCAGAAGCCTCGGTGGATTCTGGACGGCAATTTCAACCGCACCATCGAACAGCGGCTGGAGGTCTGCGATACGGTCATCTATCTGGATTATCCGAGGCTTGTCTGCATCAAAAACTGGCTGGGCCGGGTGGTCAAGAACTGGGGGCGCCATCGCCCGGATATGACAGAAGGGTGCAACGAATGGTTCGACCCGGATATGATGAACTGGATCTGGAATTTCAACAAAAAGAACCGGGCCCGGTATTATGAACTGCTCAACGGGGCCAAGGATAAGCGAGTCATCATCCTCAAATCCCGGCAGCAGGCGCAGAAATTTCTCGATAACCTATGATATGGAAACCGCCGCAGATTTGCGGCGGTTTTTCTTCTTGACAAACGAGGTTGAATGCGTTAAACTAATGGTACGAGGTTTAATAAATTAAACCCAAGGAGGTATCATGATGGAAACACCCAAGATTTTTGAGAGCGAGTACCGGTTTTGCTTGCTGCTGTGGGAGCATGAGCCGGTGAATTCCACCCGCCTTGCGGCGCTGTGCAAGGAGCATCTGGGCTGGTCGAAGGCCACCACCTACACGGTCATCCGCCGCCTGGCGGAGCGGGGGGTGCTGAAAAACGAGAACGCCACGGTCACGGCCCTGATCTCCCGCGAGGAGGCCCAGACCTCCCGTGTGGAGGAGCTGGTGGAGGAAA
>JAZRMV010000027.1:0-38456 GCA_045647845.1 Faecousia sp. | reverse complement strand
AAATTAAACAGTGCCATAGTTAAATTCCTCCTAATTGAATATTTTTTAGATAATTACGGGAGCAATCGCATTGAAGAAGTAACCAACGATGATAATACCAAGAGTACAAATAGCAATAAAGATACCCAGTAGCTTCGGTTTCACAGCCTTTCGCAGCATGATCATAGAAGGTATAGATAGTGTGGTTACACCCATCATAAAAGACAGGACAACGCCCAAAAGTGCGCCCTTGGCAAGCAATGCTTCAGCAATAGGAATCGTACCGAAAATATCTGCATACATAGGAACGCCCGCAACTGTAGCGAAAATAACGCCGAAAGGATTATTGCCGCCCAACAGTCTGACAATAAATTCTTCCGGAATCCAGTTGTGGATGATGGCACCAATACCAACAGCAACCAAAACATAGGGGAACACTTTCTTTGCGGTTTCTACGACCTGTTCCCAAGCATATTGGATGCGATCCTTGAAATGCAGCTCATCCTGTGGCATATCGATTGCCTTGCCTTTGCGGATATATTCCTCTACCTGACTTTCCAGATGCAGTTTCTCAATGAGTGTACCGCCTGCCACGGCAATTATCAGACCAAGTACCACATAGATTACCGCTACTCTCCAACCAAAGATACTCATAAGCAGCACAAGACTTCCCAAATCCACCATGGGGGAAGAGATCAGGAAAGAGAAGGTAACGCCCAAAGGCAGGCCTGCGCTTGTAAAGCCGATGAACAGTGGAATGGACGAACATGAACAGAACGGTGTTACTGTTCCCAAAAGAGCAGCCACACAATTTGCACCAATGCCATGGAATCGTCCCAGAATCTTCTTTGTTCTCTCGGGCGGGAAGTAGCTCTGAATATAAGAGATTAAAAGAATCAGGAATCCTAATAACACCATGATTTTGATAGTGTCATAGAAGAAAAACTGGATGCTTCCTCCTATACGACTCGCCGGATTAAGCCCGATTGCTTCCACGAAGCTGCCGATCAAGCGGTTCAGCCATTGCATACCCAAGACTTCTGTCTGAAAGAAATCCCAAGCAGTTTTGAATGTTTCCATAAAAAGCCCCTTTCATATTCATATATTCAAAAGTGTCGATATTTTGTTTTTAAGAGAAGCCACCTTTTCAGATGGCTCATTTCTCTTTGTCTAAGCAACAGGTTCTTTCTAATTGACTTTGCATATCAAGCATTAACTGCTGTTTCAGTAAGGCTACGGCTCTATCAGCACCTTCGGAGTCAATGGAGTAATGTACCCACTTGCCCTCTTTTCTGCCTTGAACAACACCGGCATCACACAGGATCTTCATGTGATGGGAAAGTGTGGACTGTGTTATATGAAGGTCATCCAACAACACACAAGCGCATTTCTCTCCGCTCCGCAGCAGTTCCAGAATACGCAGACGGTTCTCATCACAAAATGCTTTGAATACCTTTGCGTTTTCAGCATATTCAGATGTCATGTGATTCACCTCACATTCAAATTTATCGATCTGTTATTATTATATTCCTCAAATCGAAGTTTGTCAATATGTTCTGCGAAAATAACGGCTGCTACCCGTATTTCAAAGTAGCAGCCGCTTGTTGTTTAATCCAAAGGTTTGTATTCGGTTACGGTTTTCAGATAGGTTTCGGGATCGCCGTAGAGTATCAGCTCGGCATACGCTACCGGGTCATTGTAGATCAGATAGTCCATCTCTGACCGTTGATACATATTGTCAGCGACAAGATTTCACTCCGTATTATGATAATACGAATAACGAAAGAAATAGCAGGCAGTCCGAAAACTACCTGCTATTGGAGATAATGTGAGCTAATTTGCGATTATTCCCACTCGATGGTGCCGGTGGGCTTGGGCGTCAAGTCGAACAGCACACGGTTGATACCTTCGACCTCGGAGGTGATACGATCGACGATCTTGTGCAGGATCGGGTAGGGGATCTCCTCGACGGTGGCGGTCATGGCATCTTTGGTGTTCACCGCACGAATGATGGCGGGCCAGCCTTCGTAACGGCTGTCGTCCTTCACACCAACGCTCTTGATATCAGGAACGGCGATAAAGTACTGCCATACAGTTTCGGCAAGGCCGCTCTTGGCAAATTCGTCACGCAAAATGGCGTCGGCTTCCCGGAGAGCATGGAGACGGTCGCGGGTGATGGCACCTAAGCAACGGACACCCAGACCGGGGCCGGGGAAGGGCTGACGATAAACCATAGCGTGGGGCAGACCCAGCGCCTCGCCAACGACACGGACTTCGTCCTTAAACAGCAGCTTCACGGGCCCGACCAGCTCAAATTTCAGGTCTTCCGGCAGACCGCCCACATTGTGGTGGGACTTGACGGCTTTCTTGCCCTCGGCAGCCTTGACGGATTCCAGAATGTCGGGGTAAATGGTGCCCTGAGCCAGGAAAGTGACACCTTTCAGCTTGCGGGCTTCTTCTGCAAAGACTTCGATGAATTCCTTGCCGATGATCTTGCGTTTGGTTTCCGGGTCGGAAACACCTGCCAGCAGGTTCAGGAAGCGGTCGGTTGCGTCTACATATACCAGGTTGGCATCCAGCTCCTGGCCGAAGATACGGATCACATCTTCGCTCTCGCCTTTGCGCATAAGGCCGTGATTCACGTGAACGCAGACCAGCTGCTTGCCGATGGCCTTGATCAGCAGGGCGGCGACAACGGAGGAGTCCACACCGCCGCTAAGGGCCAGCAGAACTTTTTGATCGCCAACTTGGGCGCGGATCTCGGCAACTTGTTCTTCAATAAAGGCATCAGCCAGTTCTTTGGTGGTGATGCGCTTCATGGAGTCGGGACGTACATTTTGATTCATAAGTTTTCCTCCCATAGATATAAAAGGATCGAATTTTTGAATAATCAATAGTATACTGCATTTTCTGGGTGGTTGCAATATATTTTCTGTAATTTTTTTGTATTTTATCATATTTCATGGGGCGGCGCCATGTTGAAAAGAGCTGTTGGCTGTGCTATGATAAATAAAAGTTCAGCTTGCTGTATTTGGGAGGGGCTATGACAGAGAAACGGTTGCTTACGGTTCAGGATATTTCCTGTGTTGGACAGTGCTCTATGACGGTTGCACTGCCGATCCTATCTGCCTGCGGTGTGGAAACCTGCGTGTTGCCATCGCTGGTACTGTCTTCCCATACCGGGGGATTTACTCATGTTTCCAAGGAGAGTTTGGCGGAATCATTTGCGAAGTTTTGGGAGAACTGGCAAAAGGAGAATATTCAGTTTGATGGGATTTATACCGGCTATTTTGGGAGCGTTGAACATATTCGGGCGCTGCTGGATATGCTGTCGGATTTTGACGGAACTTTGGTGGTGGACCCGGCTATGGCGGATCACGGAAGGCTGTATAAGGGCTTTGATGAAACCTATCTGGAAGAAATGAAAAAGCTCTGCGCCCGGGGAGATATTCTGATCCCCAACATCACGGAGGCATGCATGCTCACCGGTGTGGAGTACCGGGAAAGCTACGATGAGGCTTATATCGGCCGGTTGCTGGATGGGCTGGATCGGCTCGGCTGCGGCTGTGTGGTGCTCACCGGTGTCAGCTTTGCCCCCGAGACTACGGGAGTGATGATCAGCCGGGGCGGGGAAAGAAATTATTACTGCCACAGACGGCTGGAAAAGAATTTTCATGGCACGGGGGATATTTTTGCTTCGGTGTTTGTGGGTGCGTATATGCGGGGGAAAAGTATTGACGAGGCGGTGCAGATGGCCGCGGAATTTACCCTGGGTGCCATGGAGAAAACATTGGCGTATCCGGAGCATTGGTACGGTGTGAAATTTGAGATGATGCTCCCTTGGCTGATTACCCAGCTGAATGAAAATTAACAGATGAAAACAAGCCCCCTCTGCTGAGGGGGCTTGTGGATTTTAGTATAGAATCGGCAATGGGTGGAAATCTGGCAGAAAGGGCGCAAAAAACGAAAGAAAGCCTTGCATTTTCTGTAAAAATCAAGTATAATAAGCTGATTCATTTTACATTTTTAACGGTGAGGTATTGCTGTGTATCTGAAATCTTTGGAGGTTCAGGGCTTTAAGTCCTTCCCGGATAAAACCGTGATCCGATTTGGCGATGACATTACCGCCATTGTCGGCCCCAACGGCTCCGGTAAATCGAATATTTCCGATGCGATCCTTTGGGTTATGGGCGAGCAGAGCACCAAGACGCTCCGCGGCGCCAAAATGGAGGACGTGATCTTTGGCGGCACACAGAAACGGCCTTCTGTGGGCTTTGCGGAAGCGACCCTGACGCTGGATAATTCGGATCGGGCGCTGTCTTACGATGCAGACGAAATTATGGTCACCCGGCGTTATTACCGCAGCGGTGACAGCGAATACTATATTAACCGCCAATCTGCAAGATTGCGGGATATCCATGAGATGTTTATGGATACCGGTCTGGGCAGAGAGGGCTACTCCAATATCGGTCAGGGCAGAATCGACGAGATCTTGTCCTTGAAGAGCGCTGACCGTCGGGAGATCTTCGAGGAGGCGGCAGGTATCTCCAAGTACCGCCACCGCAAGGAAGAGACCCAGCGGAAGTTGGAGCATACGGAAGATAATCTGCTGCGCATCGGGGACAAGGTCTCTGAACTGGAAATGCAGATCGGCCCGCTGAAAGAACAGTCAGAAAAGGCGAAGGTTTATCTGGAACTGAAAGAGGAACTGCAAGGTGTGGAAGTTGCGGTTTGGCTGGATACGCTGGAAAAGCTTTCCGCTGCCGCAGAAAAAGCAGAGGAGGATTACACTTCTGCTTCCTTTGTGCTGCAACAAGCCCATGAGGATCTGGATCAGCTTTACAAGCAGGCAGAAAAGCTGGGCGAGGGTCTGCATGAAAAAGACGCAGAATTGGAGACGGTTCGCGTTAAGGTGAATATGTTGGAGGCAAACCACCAGCAGCTGGACGGCCAGATGGCGGTTTTGCGGGGCAATATCGTGAACAACGAGGGCAACATCGCCCGGATCGAAGAAGAATTGCAGGGTAGTGAGGATCGCAGCGGCGGTGTGACTGCGCAGATCAATCAGACTCGTGAGCGGATCGCTGCGCTGGAAGCGGATCTTTCCGTGAAGCAGCAGTCCGTTGATCAGTTGCAACAGCAGTTGGCAGTAATGGCCGCCAATGCCCAAGGCTTGACCCGGCAGTATTTGCAGCTGCGTACCAAGGAGTCCGGCGTTACCGCAGAACTTGCGGGACTGGAAGCGGATATTCGTGGTACGGAGCAGACTATGGAACAATCTTCTGAGCGCTTTGAACAGCTGACCGAGGATTTGCAGTCCGGTGCACAGCGGGAGCAGGATGCCCGTGCAGGGCTGGACACCTGCCGTCGCGAGCTTGCCGCTGCTCAGGGTGAGGTTGCGGCTCTGAACAACACCATTTCCGGTTATGCGCTGCGTCAGAATACCCGGAATCAGCGTCGGGACAAGGTGCAGGAGACCCTGCGGGAATTGACTGCTAAATTAGATGCGGTCAGCGCAAAGGTGAAAGTGTTCCGCGCTATGGAGCGGGATTTTGAAAGTTACACTAAGTCCGTCCGTGGTGTCATGCAGGAATCTCAGCGGGGAAATCTGCGTGGAATCCACGGCCCGGTCTCCCGGTTGATTCGTACTGATGATCGGTATGCAGTTGCTCTTGAAATCGCTTTGGGCGCGGCAATGCAGCAGATCGTGGTGGGTACGGAATCTGACGGTAAGGCAGCCATTTCCTTTTTGAAGCGTACCGGTGGCGGTCGTGCCACATTCCTGCCGTTGACTACGATCAAGGGCAAGACGCTGGAAGAAAAGGGCGTCAGCGGCTGTCGTGGCTTTGTGGGCATTGCTTCCGAACTGGTCGCTTGCGACGAAAAGTATCGGGGCATTGTGGATAATCTTTTGGCAAGAACTGTGATCGTGGAGGATATTGACTGCGCCATTTCGATGGCAAATCAGTATCACAGTCGGTTTAAGATCGTTACCCTGGATGGCCAGGTGATGAATCCCGGCGGTTCTATGACCGGTGGCTCTGTGAATAAAGAGGCGGGAATTTTGTCCAGAGCCAATGAGCTGGAAAAGCTGGTGGCCGAGGAAAAGACGCTGCAAGAGCAAAAGGCTGGGGCTGAACTGGAATTCCAGGAGGCGCAGCGGCTTGCGGATCAGGTAGAGTTCCAGATCGCTGCGGCAAAAGATCAGCTGCGTGAGGCGGAGGATCAGGTGCTTCGCTTGTCCGGTGAAGAAAAGCAGCATGAGATTTTGGTGCAGGCGATTTCCGATGCTCGTGAGGCTGCCCAAAGAGAATTGGACGCGCTGAATCAGCGCAGACAGTCTGACCAGGATCGGATCACTGCCAATAAGGCGAAGATCCAGGTGTTTACCCAGCAGCTTGATGAGGTTCGTGCCCAGATCGCACAGCTGGAAGGCACGCAGACAGAGGCTGCTCAGGATACGGAGCGGATCACCGGCCAGATGACGGAACTGAAAACTCAGGCGGCTGCTATGGATGCGGAGCGCACAACGGCGCTGACGCATATTGAGGATTTGAAGCAGCTGCAGCTTTCCATGGACGGTGACCGGGAAAAGAAGCTGGCGCTGATCGATAGCTTCCGAGCGGATATTTTGCGTCTGGAAGGTGAGATACAACTGCTGATGAAGCAGCAGGCGGAAAATGATGAGCAGATCAGCCAGCAGCAGGCCCTTTATCAGGGTGTGATCGGTCAGCGCAGCGATATGGAAGCTGCCAAGACCCGCAGCGAACGGGACGCCCAGGAAAAAAATAAGGATATTCTGAATATGGAGCGGGCCTGCGCGCTGCTGGAACAGAAGAAGGTCACTTCCGCTTTGGAAGAAAAGCAGATCATTGACAAACTGTGGGATTCTTACGGCTTGACTCCCGGCACTGCGCAGGAGCATCGGGGCCAGATCGAGTCCGTTACCGCAGGCAATCGTCGGATCGGTGAGCTGAAACGAAAGATCTCTTCTCTCGGCACTCCGAATCTGGGCGCTATCGAGGAATATGCCCGAGTCAATGAGCGTTATACATATCTTTCCGAGCAGCAGCAGGACGTGCTGACTGCGAAGAAGGATCTGGAAGGCATTATTCGTGACATTACCAAGGAAATGACGGAGATCTTTGTGGAGGAATTCCGGAAGATCAACGAGTATTTCGGTACGGTGTTTGAGGAAATGTTTGGCGGTGGCAAAGGCCAGCTGGTGCTGGATAACCCGGACGAGCCGCTGACCTGCGGCATTGAAATCCGTGTTCAGCCCCCCGGAAAACAGCTGAAAACCATTACATTGCTGTCCGGTGGCGAAAAGGCGTTTGTGGCGATTGCCCTTTACTTTGCGATTTTGAAGGTGCGTCCCACACCGTTCTGTATGCTTGATGAGATCGATGCGGCTTTGGACGATCGGAACGTGGAGCGTTTTGCGTCCTATCTGCGGAATTTGAGCAAAAAGACGCAGTTTATCATCATTACCCACCGTCGCGGCACCATGGAAGCATCGGATGTGCTCTATGGCGTGACCATGCAGGAGCAGGGTGTATCGAAGCTTTTGCGGCTGGATCTGAACCAGATGGAGCAGCAGTTGGGCATCATGGAATAAAGGAGCTTTTATGGGTTTTTTCGATAAGGTTAAGACGGGTTTGTCCAAGACACGCAATGCGTTGGGCAATACTTTGGGTGGACTTTTCTCTGGGTTCAGTCAGATCAATGAGGATTTTTATGAGGAACTGGAAGAGTGCCTGATCATGGCCGATCTGGGCGTGGAAACTTCTATGAAGGCAACCGAGAGACTTCGCCGGGTGGTGAAGGAAGAACACCTGAAAACGCCGGATGAAGCCAACGAAGCATTGAAGAATATTCTTGTGGATATGCTCAATGTGGGGTCTGCCCAGTTGAATCTGGACACCAAACCGGCTGTGGTTCTGGTGATCGGTGTCAATGGCGTAGGAAAGACTACGACCATCGGAAAAATCGCCAATCAGCTGACCAATCAGGGCAAAAAGGTGCTCCTGGTGGCGGCGGATACTTTCCGGGCTGCGGCTGCGGATCAGCTGGAAATCTGGGCAAAGCGCAGCGGTGCGGATATTGTGCGGCAGAATGAGGGCGCAGATCCGGCATCGGTGGTTTTTGACGGAATCCGGGCTGCAAAGGCCAGAGATGTAGATGTGATCCTGGTGGATACGGCCGGACGGCTGCACAACAAGGTCAATCTGATGAATGAGCTGAATAAAATCAGCCGGATCATTGAGCGGGAATTGCCCGAATCTTCCCGGGAAGTGCTGCTGGTATTGGACGGCACTACCGGTCAAAATGGTTTGATCCAGGCAAAGCAGTTTAAGGAAATTGCCGGCGTGACTGCGATGGCGCTGACAAAGCTGGACGGCACTGCCAAGGGCGGTATTGTGATCGGTGTCAGCGATGCGTTGCAGATCCCGGTGAAGTTTATCGGTGTGGGTGAACAGGCAGATGATTTGCTTGCGTTCAACGCCCGGGACTTTGTAGAGGCGCTGTTGTCCCATTAAATTTGTATAAAAAGCAGGAATAGGGTTATGAAAGTTGTTTTAGCCAGTAAAAATAAGCATAAATTGGTGGAGATCAGTAAAATCACCGAGCAATTCGGCATTGAGCTTGTGATGCAGTCCCAATTGGGCGTTGACATCGACGTGGAAGAAACGGGAACAACTTTTGAAGAAAATTCGTTTCTGAAAGCGGAGGCTGTGATGAAGGCTACGGGTCTTCCAGCGTTGGCGGATGATTCTGGTATCGCAGTGGACGCTTTGAACGGTGAGCCGGGTATTTATTCCGCTCGTTACGGCTTCGATGAGAGTCTGGACGATTGGGGAAGATTGCTTTTGCTGCTGAAAAACACGGAGCACGTTCCCGATGGCCAGCGACAAGCGCAGTTTGTGTGCGTGATCACTATGGTCATGCCCGATGGAAGAACCATTCAGGCTCGGGGTGAGATCCACGGTGAGCTGCTGCGGGAAGCAAGAGGCGAAAACGGATTCGGGTATGACCCTATTTTCTATTATCCGCCTTTTGGTAAGACCACGGCGGAAATGGATCCGCAGGAGAAAAATGCGGTATCTCATCGGGGAGAGGCATTGCGGATTTTTTATGATAAGTTGAAGGAGGCCTGTCTATGCTGACAAGTAAAGAGCGGGCGGAACTGCGCGCCAAGGCAAATGGCTTGGAGACCACTTTGATGGTGGGAAAAAGCGGTGTGACTGAGGCGGTTGTCGCAGAAGCTGAGAATTTGCTTATTTCCAAAGAATTGGTCAAGGGCAAAGTATTGGAGGGTGCGTTTATGACCGCCCGTGAAGTGTGCGATGCGCTGTGTGAAGCCACCGGTGCCGATGGTGTCGCAGTGATCGGCACGAAATTTGTGATTTATCGATTCAGCGAAAAGTGCCAGCAGGAGCGCAATCAGCTGGGTCGCGCCAAGAAGAAGGCCACACCAGTCAGCAAGTCTGATCCGGTCAGAAAGGGTATTCGCGCTCGTCGGCAGGCTGCTAAGGCGCAGAAGCAGGAGCGAAATGAATATTTCCGCCAGATCGCCATTGAAAAGGCCATCGAGCGGGAAAGAGAAAAGCAACTCAGAGATTCTTGATTATCTGATCTAAGGGGTGACGGAGTCCATGCGAGTAGGAATCTTCGGCGGTTCGTTTAATCCGCCTCATATCGGTCATATTGCGGCTGCCCGGCAAGTAATGGAGTTACTATGCCTGGATAAGCTGCTGCTGATTCCTGCCCGTACTGCGCCCCATAAGCAGCTTCCCGAAGGTTCTGCTACGCCTCAGCAGCGGCTGGAAATGCTTACTCTGGCTGTGGCGGGGATAGAGCGGGCGGAGGTTTCGCCCATTGAACTGTACCGGGAGGGTGTGAGTTACACCTATGAAACGGTGCTCCAATTAAAAAAACAATATCCGAATGATGAACTGGTGTTTATTATGGGGTCGGATATGTATTTGTCCTTTGATAGCTGGAAGCATCCGGAAGTGATCGTATCCAATGCCAGTTTGGGCGTCCTTTATCGGGGCGACACCGATGAGGTACAACATATTAAGCAGAAGATGACTCAAATGCAGCAGCAGGGAGCGACCATCTATCTGGCTGAGAATCAGGTGCTTTCCTTATCGTCCACGGATCTTCGCCGAATGATCGTTTTTGGCTGCGGTGAAGGTCTTATGCCGTCGGGTGTAAGCGATTATGTTCGGGAGCATCAGCTCTATGGTGCGGGAAAGGATTATCGGAATCTTCCAATGGACCAATTGGAGCAGGCGGTCAAGAGACTTTTGAAACCAAATCGGATCCCCCATGTGTTGGGCTGCCGGGATACTGCGGTGGCGCTGGCGCGTCACTGGGGCACTAATGCAGCGGACGCTGCAAGAGCCGGAATTTTGCATGATATTACAAAGGCATTGCCTACAGCGCTTCAATTGACATTGTGTGATGACTATGGTATCATGTTAGACGCTTTTTCTCAGAAAAACCCCAAGACACTGCATGCCCTTACGGGCAGCCTGGTAGCCCAGCGGGTTTTTGGTGAGAACCCGGAGGTGGTGGCGGCGATTCGTTACCATACCACGGGAAAACCGGATATGACGCTGTTGGAAAAGATTATTTATGTGGCGGATTATATGGAGCCGAACCGGGATTTTCCGGGCGTGGAAAAACTGCGGGAGTTGGCCTATTCCAATATTGATGAAGCACTTCGTCTGGGTTTGGAAATGACCCTGGAATTGCTTGAAAAGCAGGGCAGAGAGATCTCCTGCGAATCCAAAGAGGCCTTAGCTTGGCTAAGAAGAAAGGAACAATCTGTATGTTAAGTGCAAAAGAAGTGGCGTATGAAGTGACCCGGGCGTTGGACGCCAAAAAAGGGTTGAATATTAAATTGCTGAAAATCGACAAGGTTTCCAGTCTGGCGGATTATTTCCTCATTTGCACGGGTACTTCCAGCACCCATGTCAAGACTTTGTGCGACTATGCAGAGTATACCTTGGAGCAGTTGGGCGAACCAATGCTGGGTCGGGAAGGACACCGGGGCAACAGCTGGGAATTGCTGGACTTTGGTTCCATCGTTGTTCATGTATTCACCGACGAAGCCCGGGAATTTTATGCGCTGGAACGGCTCTGGGCAGATGCGGAGCAGGTGGATCTGAAAGATATTATCATCGAAGGATAAGAGGTGTAAGATAATGCATTACGATTTTTCCGCCATTGAGGCCAAGTGGCATAAATACTGGGAGGAAAATGAAACATTTAAGACAGACGTATGGGATTTTTCCAAGCCTAAATATTATGTACTGGATATGTTCCCGTACCCCAGCGGTGTGGGTCTGCACGCCGGCCACCCGGAAGGCTATACCGCTACGGATATCATGTCCCGTATGAAGCGGATGCAGGGTTATAATGTTCTGCACCCCATGGGCTATGACTCCTTCGGCCTGCCTGCGGAGCAGTATGCTGTGGATACCGGCAATCACCCCAACGGCTTTACTCAGAAAAATATTGAGACCTTTTCCGGTCAGTTGAAGGAACTGGGTTTTGATTATGACTGGTCTAAGGTGCTTGCGACTTCTGATCCGGATTTTTACAAGTGGACCCAGTGGATCTTTAAGAAGCTGTGGGAAGCAGGCTATGCGAAGCGGGTAGAAATGCCCGTCAACTGGTGCGAAGCACTGGGTACGGTACTTGCCAACGATGAGGTAATCGACGGCAAGTCTGAGCGTGGCGGTTATCCCGTTGTGAAGAAGAATATGATGCAGTGGGTCATTGACCAGCCTGCATTTGCGGAAAAGCTCTTGGAGGGCCTGGACGAGATCGATTGGCCGGAATCCACCAAGGAGATCCAGCGCAACTGGATCGGAAAATCTACCGGTGTGGAAGTGGACTTCAAGCTGGTAGGCGGTGGTGGATTCTCTATTTACACTACTTGTATTGAGACTATTTACGGTATTACATTTATGGTTCTCGCACCGGACGGTAAGATCACCGAGTCTTTGCTGGATCGTGTACAGAACCGGGAGGAAGTGGAAGCTTACATCGCAGAATCTGCGAAAAAGAGCGACATCGACCGTACAGATGCCACCAAGACCAAGACCGGCTGCCCCTTGCAGGGCGTGTATGCCATTAACCCGGTCAATGGCAAGGAAGTTCCCGTGTTCATTGGCGACTTTGTATTGGGTAACTACGGTACCGGTGCGGTTATGGCGGTTCCCAGCCATGATCAGCGTGACTTTGAGTATGCGGTTGCGCATAAGATTCCCATGATCCAGGTCATTGAGGGACGCGACGTATCCGAGCGCGCCTTTGAAAAGCAGGATTACCTGGGCAAGGGCTGCAAGCTGATCAACTCCGAGGAGTTTACCGGTCTGACGGTGGAAGAGGCGAAGGAAGCCATCACCTGCAAACTGGAAAATGCCGGTGTCGCCAGAAGAAAGGTCAACTATCATTTCAGAGAGTGGATCTTTGCACGGCAGCGTTACTGGGGCGAACCCGTTCCCTGCGTTTACACGGAAGACGGTGAGACGGTGTTCTTGCCCGATGAGGAGCTGCCTCTGGTATTGCCTGTGCTGGAAGACTATAAGGGTCGCGGCGGCAAGGCTCCGTTGGAAAACGCAGAGCAGTGGAAGCACTACGATCACAACGGTATTAAGGGTATTCGTGAGACTTCTACCATGCCCGGCAGCGCAGGTTCTTCCTGGTATTACATGCGTTATATTGATCCCAAGAACGAGAAGGAATTCTGTGATCAAAAGCTGTTGGAGCACTGGATGCCTGTCGACCTATATGTGGGCGGGCCGGAGCACGCGGTGGGTCACCTGATCTATTCCCGGATCTGGAATCGGTTCTTGTACGATAACGGTTTGAGTCCGGTGAAAGAGCCCTTCAAGAAACTGGTGCATCAGGGTATGATCCTGGGAGAGAACGGCATTAAGATGGGTAAGCGTTTCCCGGAATTCGTGGTCAATCCCAGTGATATCGTGCGGGAATACGGCGCGGACACGCTTCGGTTGTATGAAATGTTTATGGGTCCGCTGGAAGTTTCCAAGCCGTGGAGCTCCACTGCCGTTGCCGGCGCTAAGAAGTTTATTAACCGTGTCTGGAATTTCTTTACAGAGGCAGAGAATGTCACCGATTCTGATGACGGTGCGCTGACCAAGGTCTATCACCAGACGGTGAAAAAAGTCACTTCTGACTTTGAGGTCCTTGGTTTTAACACTGCAATTGCCCAGATGATGGTGTTTGTCAATGAGGTTTATAAGAACGGCACCTGCCCCAGAGAGTATGCAGAAGGCTTCGTTAAGATGTTCTCTTGCGTAGCGCCTCATGTGGGTGAGGAAATTTGGCAGATCATGGGTCATGATACCACCATTGCTTATGAAAGCTGGCCGACCTACTGCGAGGATAAGTGCAAGGACAGCGAAATTAACATCGCTGTGCAGGTCAACGGCAAAATGCGTGGAACTGTGCTGATGGAAGCGGATCTTGAAAATGATGCCGTGGTGACCAATGTGCTCGCAGATGAGAAGATCGCCAAGTTCCTGGAAAAGCAGGGCGGCAGCATTGTAAAGACCATCGTTGTGAAAAATAAGCTGGTAAACCTGATTGTAAAGTAAAAAATTGCCAAATTGTAGCAAATCATTGAATTCTTTCTTGACATTTGGGAAAAGACTGCTTATAATATACCAAGCCAAGTATTGGCCCTGAAAGCATCCTGGATATAGCCGGATGCCATCGGAGGGAGGGAAAACCATGTCTGAAATTCGCGTAAAGGAAAATGAATCCTTGGAAAGCGCTCTGCGTCGTTTTAAGCGCAGCTGTGCTAAGGAAGGTGTTATTGCCGAAGTGAAGAAGCGCGAGCATTATGTCAGCCCCAGCTTGAAGCGCAAGCAGAAGTCCGAGGCTGCCCGTAAGAACAAGAGAAAGTTCTATTAATTTCCCTTCTTGTTATGCTGCTTAAAAAACCGTTCCGGTTACCCGGAACGGTTTTTTATTTGAAATCCTGGTATAGTCCTACGCAGCCTTTGATTCCCAGTTGTTTCAATGAGGATAGAAGTAAGATGTTGTCCTCTTTGGATCGGTGGAGGGTGAAAATTGCTTGTGAATCCGTCAGGGATAAGTTGTAATGACAGCAAAGGTTTGGGTGGAAATAGGGAAGCTCCCGATGCGCTTCATAGCTGCAATCAGATGTTTGGCAGCCATGCTCGGTAAGGGTAAGAGTTTGAGTTTGAATTCCGATTTCCAGGTAGATTTCACGGTTTTGCCAGGGCTTGCAATAGTCTTCCGGGGTGATAAAGGGTGGAATCGGAGGCAGAAAGACCGGGGTGTCAAGATTTTTTGCGTAGATGTCGCTGACGATCACCGAGCAGGGAATTGTCAGGAGTTTTTTGATAATCTGTAAACTTTCCGGATGATCTGGGCGCTGAAAGTCCAGTAAAATGCCTATGCAGCGGAATTTTTCGACGATTTCGGATAGGGTAGATCGGATCAAATCAGCATCGTGGTTTTGGGGCGGTGTCATGTCGTCCAGAATCAGCAATGTGTTTTCCGGCAGCTGCTGGGGAATGTGGCTGAGGCCCGTGTGGCTGTGGGAAAAACGGCAGGACATCCAGGCAAGATTTACATTTTTGTGGGAATTTTGCGCAAATTCCCACGGGGTTTGGGCAAGATACATTGGAATAGCCATGGACAAACGCTCCCAATCATGATATAATTATTTCAATTTATGAAATTGGGGGTTGGAATATGCCGTTTTCCCTCTTGCCTAAGGTAGTGGCAACGGAAGTCAGCGATCTGACACCGGAGCGGTTGCAGGATCTGGGGATTCAGCTGCTGATGCTGGATTTTGACAATACGATCGTTCCTTATACCACCGACGTTCCCTCGCAGAAGGTGCTCTGCTGGCTGGATCAGATGAAGCAAGCGCAAATTCAGCTTTGTGTGGTATCTAACAGCAGAAAAGGTCGCGCTGTGGCGTTTTGCGAGATGCATGGGATTTCATGTATCACCCGAGCAAAAAAACCTTTTACAAAAGGAATCCGCAAGTGCATGGCGCAGTTTCAGATTCCGGCGACCCAATGCGCTTTGGTGGGAGATCAGATCTTTACCGATACACTGGGTGCAAATCGGGCGGGAATTACATCTGTTTTGGTGCACGCCATTGACAATCACAATGTTTGGTTAAAGCTTCGTCATCTGGCTGAGTTGCCGTTTATCTTTCTTTCAAGAAAAAGGAGAATTCTATGAAAAATTTGGAAAAGTTTTTATCTTTATTGGGCGACGAAGTGGATGGTCTGCTGCTCACTTCCCGTTATAGCCGTCACTACGGTGCGGAGTTTGATATCGCGGAGGGTGTCGCTATTGTAACCAAGAGCGGCTGCCGTTACTTCACTGATAGCCGGTATATTGAATCTGCGCAAAACGGAATCCGGGGCTTTGAGGTTCTGGAAATGACCCGGGAGAACAATTACATCAAGCTGATCAATGCGGCCATCGCAGATTTTGGCGTGAGCAAGCTGGGCTTTGAGGAGAATTATCTGTCGGTTTCTGAGTTTAACTATTATAAGGAAAAGCTTCATGCGGATCTGATCCCCTATAATGGCAAGATCAACGGCTTCCGGGCAGTGAAGGAAGACTGGGAACTGGAACTGATGCGCAAGGCGCAGGATATTACCGATCGGGCATTTGCCGAGGTGATCACCCGGATCAAGCCGGGCATGACCGAATTGGAGCTGCAAGCAGAACTGATCTACTGCCTGTATAAAAATGGCGGCCAGGGACTTTCCTTTGATCCTATCGTGGTTTCCGGTCCCAATACCAGCTTGCCCCATGGTGTGGCAGGGGAGCGGGTGATCCAGCCGGGCGATTTTGTTACGTTGGATTTTGGCGTTTTGTATCATGGCTACTGCTCTGATATGACCCGGACTGTCGCGGTGGGATATGCTACCGAGGAGATGGAAAAGGTTTACAATACTGTTTTGCAGGCGCAGCTTGCAGGTCTTGCGGCTTCTAGGGCAGGCGTTCCCGGTAAAGATGTGGACGGCGCTGCCCGTAAGGTCATTGCTGATGCTGGTTATGGCGAATATTTTGGCCATGGTTACGGCCACAGCTTGGGTCTGGAAGTCCATGAGAGTCCCAGTCCCAACGGCGCCAATGAGATGGGCATGCCCGCCGGCGCAGTGGCATCGGCTGAACCGGGCATTTATCTGCCCGGCAAATTCGGTGTTCGCATTGAAGATGTGTGCGTATTTTTGGAAGATGGCATCGAAAATATCACGCACAGCCCGAAAAATTTGCTGATTATCTAAAAAACTTCACTTTTCCCCTTGAAAAATGAAAAATTTTGCGTTAGAATATATGCGCTAAAACTATGTTAATTTTAATCCCCGATGGGGAAAATCTAGGAGGATTTTATTTATGATTTCTGCAGGCGATATTCGCAATGGTATTACTTTTGAAATGGACGGCAAGGTGATGCAGGTCATCGAGTTCCAGCACGTTAAGCCCGGCAAGGGCGCTGCGTTCGTCCGTGTGAAGATGAGAAACGTCATCACCGGCGGTGTGACCGAAACTTCCCTGAACCCTTCCGCTAAGTTCCCCACTGCTTTCATCGAGAGAAAGAAGATGGAGTATTCCTACAACGATGGTTCTCTGTACTACTTCATGGATCAGGAAACCTACGAGCTGGAGCCCATCGATGCTGCCAACCTGGACGACAGCTTCAAGTTCGTGAAGGAAAACGATATCTGCACCATTATGTCCTACAAGGGCAAGGTGTTCGGTGTTGAAGTTCCCAACTTTGTTGACCTGGTCGTTACCGAGACCGATCCTGGCTTTGCCGGCAACACTGCTACCAATGCATTGAAGCCCGCTACCGTTGAGACCGGCGCTGAGGTAAAGGTGCCTCTGTTCATCGAAATTGGCGACAAGATCCAGATCGATACCCGTACCGGTGAATATTTGGGCCGCTCCAAGGCGTAAAGGAGAATGAACATGACCATTTCTGAGAAAGCTGCCTACCTGAAAGGCTTGATGGACGGCTTGTCCATGAATCAGGAGACCGACGAGGGCAAGATGATCGCTGCCATCGTGGATCTGCTGGGCGACCTCTCCCGCAAGGTAACCGACATTGAGGATACCACCATTGCCATTTCTGATGAGCTGGACGAGATCGAAGAAGATCTGGACGCCATCGAGGACTTCATCATGGACGAAGAGGACGATGATGAGGATTGGGATGACGAGGATTACGACGAAGAGGGTTTTGACTACGGCGACGAGGAGGCCACCATCTACGAAGTAGAGTGCGCTTGCGGCGAAGTCATTGCTTTTGATGAAGAAGTTCTGGAAGAAGGTTCTATGATCTGCCCCAACTGCGGCGAGACTCTGGAATTCACCTTTGAGGACGGCGAGGACGAAGAATAATTCAACTGACCCGGTATGCCCAGCGCATACCGGGTTTATTGTAAGAAAGGCTTGCTATGGATACAAAAGAGTTAATTCGGACAGTGAAGTTCGTGCTGTTTTCTGTTTCCGCAGGTATGATCCAGCTGGGCAGCTTTGCTTTAATGAACGAGTTGCTGCACTGGGATTATTGGGTGTCTTATCTCATTGCGCTGGTGGCTTCCGTTTTGTGGAATTTTACTTTCAACCGCCGATATACCTTCAAGTCTGATGGCAATGTAGCGCGGGCTATGCTGCTGTTTTTGCCTATTATTGTGTGTTTACACCGCTGTCCACGTGGTTGGAGCACCAGATGGCTGGTGTTTGGGGCTGGAATGAGTACTTGGCGACCATTCTTAATATGGCTTTGAACCTGGTGACGGAATTTTTGTATCAGAGATATGTGGTCTACCGTAAGAGTCTGGATACCAATTCCCTTGCAAAATAAGAAAAGTGCGTTGTTTTGCAACGCACTTTTTATGTCCAAAAGAGCCGGGCGGTAAGGCTTGCCATGAAAAAGCCAACAGCATCGGCAAGCAAAGCCGCAAAAACGGTGTAGCGGGTTTTCTGAATTCCGGCTGCACCAAAGTAGACGCTTATGGTGTAAAAGGTTGTTTCCGTGGAGCCGAGCATGACCGCAACGGTTCTGCCGATTTGGGAATCTACGCCATAGTGTGCCATCAGGTCTGCACCCACTGCCAATGCTGCGCTGCCGCTGATGGGGCGAATAAGCACCAGCAGGGCAGCTTCCGGCGGTATGCCAAAAAACTGAAATAAGGGAGCAAGATAGTGGCTGATAACCTCTGTTGCACCGGAGGCGCGGAGCATGGTGACTGCTGTAAGCAGTAAAATCAGCGGAGGTATGATGGATCGCAATACTTGAAAACCTTCTGCCGTACCGGAAAGCAGAATGGAGTAGGTGTCTTTCTTTTGCCGCAGTGCGATTAAGGAGACAGTTAAAAGCAGGAATGGCACCAGATAATCGCTCATTGTTTCCAGACCTTTCCCAAAAGAAATGCTGCAATTAGACCCATCGATGCGGAGCATAGGCTGGTGAGCCAGACAGCCGGCAAAATGTCAAAGGGTGTGGCGCAGCCTAAGGATGCCCGCACGGCTGCTACATTTGCCGGGATCAGCTGTATAGATGCGGTGTTGAGCACGATTAGTCGGCACATTTCGTTGGTGGCTAAACTGGGATCGGTTTTGCTGCGAAGCGCTTTGGCGGCCTGGATTCCCATGGGGGTGGCTGCGTTTCCCAGACCCAGAAGGTTGGCACAGATGTTGGCGCTCAGGTGCATGGCGGCTTGCTTGTTGTGTTTTGTGGTTGGAAAGATCCGGCGAAGCAGGGGACTGAACACTTTTGCCAATTTTTCGGTCAGACCTGCGGTGTCCATCAGCTTGCCCACACCGCACCATAAACAGATCGATCCTGAAATGGAAATGGCTAGGGTGATACCCGTTTGCGCTCCTTGGGCAACGGCTGCGGCAAGGGCACTGCCGTGGTCGGTCAAGACGGAAAAAAGCAGGGAAACAGCGACCATTCCGGTCCAGATCCAACTCATAATCATAGCCATTCCTCCTCGTGATTGTACAATATGCAAAATAAATTCTGTTATGTCTGTCAAAAAACTACCACAATGCTGAAAATGAAAAAATGATTGACTTCATATGTGGAAATAGGTATAATAATGATAAATTTAATAATACGTTATCTTTGATGAAAGGGGTGTGTTGCCCATGAAATCAACAGGCATAATCCGCAAGGTCGATGAGTTGGGTCGCATTGTTCTTCCCATTGAAATTCGTCGTACGCTGGATATTAATGAGCGAGATGAATTGGAAATTTTTATGGATAACGACCAGATCGTTCTCCAAAAATTTCAGCCTTACTGCGTTTTCTGTTCTTCCGCAAAGGGACTGGTTTCCTATCGGGGAAAGAATGTATGCAGTGCTTGCATTCGTAATATTGGTAACAGATAAAAAGAACACGGCAGTCAAACAGACTGCCGTGCTTTTTTATTCCTTATCCAGTTGCAGCGCCGTATTGTACACGGTGTTTTTGGGAAGGTTCAGATCTTCCGCGGTTTGCCGGATCGCATCTTTTCGGCTCATACCGGATTCGATCAGCTTCAAAAGGTGGTCGGTAATATTTTCGGTGGTGGCCACGGGCGCTTCCTTGGGCGCAGCACCGGAAAGAACCAGAACAAATTCGCCCTTGGGTGGATTTTCCCGGTACTTTACAATGGCTTCACCAAGGGTGGTGCGCACCACTTCTTCATGAAGTTTGGTCAATTCCCGACAAAGGCTGATGGAGCGGTCTTTGCCAAAGGTTTCTGCCATGTCTTCCAGCGTGCTCACAAGTTTGTGAGGGGCTTCGTAGAAAATCATGGTTCGTTGTTCCTGTATCAGAGATTCTAAGTGCTCCCGACGGCTCTTTTTGGCGGTGGAAAGGAAACCTTCGAAGCAGAACCTGCCGGTATTTTGACCGGAAATGCTCAATGCGGTGATGACAGCGCAAGGGCCGGGAATGGCGCAGACGGTAATTCCGGCAGCGGCACATTGTTTTACCAGTTCCTCACCGGGGTCGGAAATTGCAGGGCTGCCCGCGTCGGAGACCAGCGCGCAGGTCTCACCTGCTAAGATCCGCTGAACGATCATATCGCCTTTGCTTGTCTTGTTGTGCTCAAAGTAGCTCACAAGACTTTTTTTAATGCCCAGATGGTTCAGAAGCTTCAGGGTGACCCGGGTATCCTCCGCGGCAATGAAATCAGCCTGCTCCAAGGTTTCCCGGCATCGAATGGAAATATCGCCCAAGTTGCCGATGGGAGTAGGGACAAGGTATAACATTCCGGCCATAGACAGTCTCCTAAATATGATAGATTCTCCGGTAGTCGGAGGTAGGGTTGCCCGCATCATCGTGAAGGCATAATTCGCTCCAGATCAAGCCCGGTTTACCGCCTTTACGAAATTGCAACAGGATCATTGCTACGTTAGAATCCGGGCGGTGACGAACCAAGCATAATTTCTTCGCTTCCAGCTGATAGCGCCCAGCGCAGGCGCAAAGGGCGGCCAGATATTCCGGTTTATGAACAAGAAAGAAGTCGCCTCCGTACCGTAAAGCCCAGACGGCGGTACGAAACAGATCCTCGGTGGTACAAAGATCGTCCCGACGGGCGTAGGGTGTTTGGCCGCTGGTGGCGCCGCCGGAAAAATAAGGAGGGTTGGAAATGCAAATATCCATGGAACCTCCCGTCATGCTCCCAGGAATGGCTTGAATGGGGGCGCATATACTGCTCATACGCGAAACAAGACCGTTGCGCTGGATGTTTTTTTGCGCTGCAAGGTCAGATGCAGCATCAATCTCATAGCCGGTGATGGTGCAGTTGGGATCTTTTGCGCACAGCAAAATACCCAAAGTGCCGCAGCCGGAGCATAGATCCAGTACTTTTGCGTTTCTGGGCAGGTGAATGAAATCCGCAAGAAGCATAGAATCTGTGCTCAATGGGAAGGTGCCGCTGGGGGTATCCAAGGTAAAACCGTTATATAGCGATTCCATAATTTACTCCGTAGTGTAGAAAAAATCAGCCTGCGCAACCGGAAATCCGTCGCGCAGACTGACTGCGAATGTAGAAGGATTAGCCTTCCTCGATGGCCTCGGTGGGGCACTGATCGGCACAAGCGCCGCAGCTGACACAGATATCAGCGTCGATGACGTACTTGTCGTCGCCCTCGGAGATTGCCTCTACGGGGCACTGATCGGCACAAGAGCCACACTTAACACAAGCGTCGGTAATGTTAAAAGCCATGATGTTTCCTCCAATATGTTTTTTCATGCAAAAAAGCACAATTTGCTTTCGTGCATAACTATTCTAACATGTTTTTTCAAAATTGCAATTCCTTTTTTTCGCCAATCGTATATTTTTATTTGGTTTTGGCGAAACTTTCCGGATAAGAGGGAGGGAGGAAAGGTGCGTTACACCGAGGAAGCGGAAAATGTGGTATTGACTGCTGCCCGTTATGCCAAACAATTGGGGCACAGTTTTGTGGGCAGTCAACATATCTTGCTGGCGCTTTCCGATCATGGAGGCGGGGCGGCATTGATACTGCGCAATGCGGGATTGGAATTTTCGCTGTTGCAGGAAATGGTGGTGATGCTTTATGGGGTGGGGGCGTCGGAGCTTGCGCTGCCTCAGGGATTCACTACTGCGGCAAAGTGGATTCTGGTGGATGCTCGCTTAGAAGCGAAGCATAGCGGAAAAAGGAGAATCGAAAGCGTCCATATTCTGATGTCGGTTTTGCGTCGTGAACAATGCGCTGCGCAGGAAATTCTAAGGATTGCCGGTGTGGATCTGGACGGGACCTTTACCCGGAGTGTGGATTATTTAAAAAAGGAAGCGACTGCTTCCGCAAGCACGAAAAAGGAGGCGGTTAGCACGAAACTTTTGGAGCAATTCAGTGAGGATCTGGTGGCCAAGGCGGCTACCATGGAGCCGGTGATCGGGCGACAAAAGGAAATCGATACGGTGATCGGGATCCTCAGCAGAAAAAACAAAAACAATCCGGCTTTGATCGGTGAGCCGGGTGTGGGAAAGACGGCAATTGCCGAGGGTTTGGCGCAGAGAATGGCCTTTGGGAATGTACCGCCTCAGTTGAAGGATAAACGGCTGATCAGCTTGAATATGGCGAATCTGGTGGCGGGAACGAAATACCGGGGCGAGTTTGAGGAACGGCTTCGTGATGTGTTGTCGGAGATCAGAAGAAGCGGAGATATTATCCTTTTCGTAGATGAGATGCATACCATTGTTGGTGCGGGAGCAGCGGAAGGCGCAATCGATGCGGCAAATATTTTTAAGCCAGCGTTGGGCAGAGGAGAGCTGCAAATGCTGGGCGCTACCACGCTGACGGAGTATCGCAAATATATCGAAAAAGACCCGGCGCTGGAACGGCGTTTTCGGCCGGTTATGGTGGACGAACCCAATGAAGATGAGGCAAAAGAGATCTTGCGTGGATTGAAACCCGGGTTGGAACGGCATCATCACATTCGAATTCTGGACGAAGCGTTGGAGGAGGCGGTAAAACTTTCGGTACGATATTTGCCGGATCTCTATTTGCCGGATAAGGCCATTGATTTGTTGGACGAGGGCGCTGCGCATGCCCGAATGGAAGAAATGAAAAAAGGTTCTGCCCGGCTGGAATTGGAGCAGGAATTGCATGATGCGGTGCGGGAGAGTAAGTACGAAAAGGCGGCAGAGCTTCGGGACAAAATGCAGAAAATGGCAGCGAAATCTCCGGAGCCCCGGCGCATCAGAGCCGTGACTGGGGCGGACATTGCCTGGGCTGTTTCGGCGCGTACCAAGATTCCGGTGGGGCGATTGACCACCGATGAGAAAAAACGCTTGTTGCAAATGGAGCAGATTTTGTCAAATCGGGTGATTGGGCAGGATCAGGCGGTGCAAGCGGTATCTCAGGCGTTACGGCGGGGATTTTCGGATATACGTGATGAGCATCGGCCGGTGGCTTGCTTGTTGTTCACGGGGCCTACCGGGGTTGGAAAAACAGAATTGTGCCGCGCGCTGGCGGAGGAAATGTACGGAAGCCGGGACGCTATGATCCGGCTGGATATGAGTGAGTATATGGAAAAACAGTCGGTCTCCCGGTTGATCGGTGCGCCTCCCGGATATGTGGGTTATGACGAAGGGGGGAAACTGACAGAGCTGGTGCGAAGAAAGCCGTACAGTCTGGTTTTGCTGGACGAATTGGAAAAGGCCCATTCAGATGTGTGGGGGATCTTGCTTCAAATTATGGAAGAAGGGGAACTAACCGATTCCGGCGGCCGACGGGTCAGCTTTAAGAATACCATCGTGGTGATGACGTCTAATATTGGCGGTGAATTGAAAGGGGAAGGGCTTGGCTTCCAGCCGGTGGGCGCTGAGGAAAAATGGAGCGGCGCTTTGCGGCAGGTGTTTGCACCGGAGTTTTTGGGGCGGTTGGATCGGGTCGTGGCGTTTTCTCCGTTGAATGATGGTGTTCTGGAAAAGATTGGGGAAAAGTATCTGCAACAGCTCTGCAAACGGTTGGAAAAACAGGGGATCAACCTTATACTTCCTGCGTCGTTGGCCGCACATCTGGCAAGGCAATGCAAGCCAAAAGATGGGGCAAGACATTTACGGCGGCTTGTGCAGGAGCAGGTGGAAGGGCCTCTTTCGGAATATTTGCTGCGCAGTCAGAAGAAGTGCGTTCGGGTGAGGGCGGAGCTGGAAAACGGAATGCTAACATTTATATAAAGAAAATAAACAAACAAAAGTACGAATATAGAGTTTTTACAACTTTTTTACAAAAAAACCCGAAAAAAATCAAAAAAAAGATTGATTTTTTGAAAAGCCGGTTGTATACTGTCATTAAGTGGAGCAAAATGGTAGTAAAGTGGTGCAAAATGGAGGAGGTGAGATAATTATGATCGGTAAATACCCTGCAAAGTTAGATGATAAGAATCGGCTTTTTGTTCCTGCAAAGCTTCGTGAAGAGCTGAGTGACGATTTTGTGGTTACCCTTGGTGTCAATTGCGGTCATCGTTGTCTCACGGTTTACACCGCTGCGGATTGGCAGACTTTGAGCGATAACTACAATACGCTACCCATTTCCCAAAAGGGCGCTGCCACCAGCTTGATCTTCATGAATGCTACCCAGTGCACACCCGATAAGCAGTATCGTTTTACCTTGACCCAGTTCCTTTTGGAGTATGCCGGTATTGATCGGGATGTGATGATCGTGGGTCGGGCAGGACAAGCGGAGATCTGGGACGCGAAGGAATTCGCTTCCTTTGAACTGGAGAATCTGACCCCCGAAAAGCTTTTGGCTTCCTTGGAGACGATTGGGCTATGAGTGAGTTTCATCATGTTTCCGTTTTGCTTGATGAGTGCATTGAAGGATTGAATATTCGCCCTGATGGTATTTATGTAGATGGTACCTTGGGCGGTGCGGGACACTCCTTAGAGATTGCCAAGCGCTTGACTACCGGACGGCTCGTCGGTATTGACCGGGATCCGGTGGCTTTGAATGCGGCCGGGAAACGGCTGGCACAGTTTAAAGATAGAGTAACATTGGTTCATTCCAATTTCTGTGAAATTCAAAATGTTTTGGATTCTCTGGGCATTGATGGCGTTGACGGCGTTTTGCTGGATCTGGGTGTTTCTTCACCTCAGTTAGACGACGCCAGCAGAGGATTTTCCTATATGGCCGATGCGCCTTTGGATATGCGCATGGACAGCGGTGATGCGCTGACTGCCCGGGAAATCGTTAATAGCTGGTCTTATGAGCAGCTGCGACGGATCTTCTATGATTATGGTGAAGAACGCTACGCTCCCCAGATTGCGGCTGCAATTTGCCGCAGCAGGGAAGAAAGAGCAATCGAAACCACTCTGGAATTGGTTGACGTGATACGCTCGGCTATGCCGGCAGCAGCACTGCGGGAAAAACAGCATCCGGCAAAGCGGTGCTTCCAGGCGATCCGCATTGCGGTGAACGATGAATTAGGTTCTGTGCGCAAGGTTATGGATGCGGCAGTTCCGAAGCTGAATCCCGGTGGGCGGCTGGCGGTGATCACATTCCACTCGCTGGAAGACCGGATCGTGAAAAATGCAATGGCAGAAGCGGCTAAGGGCTGCACCTGCCCACCGGAATTTCCGGTATGCGTTTGCGGTAAGAAACCGCTGGTGAAGTTGGTCAGCAGAAAGCCAATTACTTCCACAGAGGAAGAATTGAATGTGAACCCCCGGGCGCGAAGCGCAAAACTCCGGGTGTGTGAGAAGATTTAACAGAGGTTTGCCTTATAAAATAGGAGAGATGGATATGGCAAGACAACCGGAAATTCAATATATCAATGCGTATGTTGCCGGCAGTGCCGCCTACAAGATTGAAAACGCTCCTGTACGCAAGCGCAAAAAGGTGCAGCTGCCCAAGCAGATGCGGGCGAAAAAGACCATTGTGGCTTTTGACCCCATCGCCGTCGGCGGTATTATGGTGGCATCGCTGCTGTTGGTGCTGATGGTAGTGGGCATCTTCCAGTTAAACGGCATTCATCAGGAGCAAGTTGCATTGGAACAGTATGTCAGCAACCTGCAAAAGGAAAATGATGTGCTTTCTGATCGTTATGCTTCCGGTTACGACTTGGAGGAGATCGAGCGAATCGCCCTTGCTATGGGTATGGTGCCTTCTTCCCAAGTACCCCATATCAATCTTGATGTCGTTGTTCCCGAAGTGGTGGCTGAGCCCACTGCCTGGGAAAGCTTCTGCATGTTCCTGGCGGGTTTGTTTGCATAAAGACGACCCCGGCTAATAAACTAAGATATCAGCTGCAATGGGCAGTAAGGGATTCCCTTGCTGCCCATTGATACCATTGTGATATCGGAGGCCGGGAAATGAAAAACAGGCAGAAAAGGAAACATTACTTCCGAATCCGGGGTGATTCCGGACATCAAAAGCGAATCCTTGTGGTCATGGCGATTTTGGGCGTGGCCGCTTTTGCGCCCATTGCGCTGCAATTTTACCTGATGATGATCGGTCAGTATGATTATTACTCCAATCTGGCGCTGCGCAATCAAACACGCACGACTACGGTTGCCGCGGAACGCGGAACGATCTATGACTGCAATATGAATATACTTGCTCAGTCGGTAACGGTGGAGCATGTATATCTGGATCCCCATGAGTTGAAGCAATCCAAGGCGGATATTGAACTGATTGCTGATACATTGAGCCAGATTCTGGGGAAAGATCCGCAATGGATCAAGGAACAGGCGAAAGATACCAGTATGCGGTATAAGCAGATCGCCAATGGAATCGAGCAGAATGTGGCGATAAAAATCCGCAGCTTTATTCAGGAATATGATATTTCCGGGATTCATTTGGAGCCCAGCACCAAGCGGGTTTATCCCTACGGGAGTTTGGCTGCGCAAGTGATTGGATTTACCAATCTGTCCAATGTGGGCTCTGAGGGGATTGAGGCGGCCTATAACAGCTATCTGCAAGGAATCAGCGGTAAAGTGATTACCACAAAGGGCAACAACGAGATGGATATGCCCTATTCTTACGAAAATTATGTGTTATCCCAGCCGGGTAACAGTGTGATTTTAACCATCGATACGACGGTGCAGGCGTGCTTGGAAAATCAGATGGCCGATGCCATCGCCAAATACGATGTGCAAAACGGTGCGTTTGGCATGGTTATGAACGTAAAGACCGGTGAGATCGTGGCTATGGCGACTCTTGGGAGCTATGATCCCAATGCCTATCAGGAAATCACCGATGCAAAGACCTTGAACGAACTGAATGCATTGCGGCTAAGCTATCTTTCCTATCCGGAAGGCAGTGAAGCATATACAGCCGGGAAAGAAAAATATCAGCAGGCGCTGACCCAGGCCCAGCTGAAACAGTGGAGAAATCGGTGTATTTCCGATGGTTATGAGCCGGGTTCGACCTTTAAGGTTTTGACCATGGCTGCTGCATTGGACTGCGGCGCTATTGATTTAAACACCCGGTTCAGCTGCTCCGGCGCTGAAAAGATACCGGGTAGATCTCAGCTGCTTCATTGCTGGCGTTCTGCCGGACATGGCGGGGAAAGCACAGCGCAGGCGCTGCAAAATTCCTGCAACCTGGCATTTGCCCATATCGCACTAAAATTAGGCGGAGAACGGTTTTACGATTACATACAGAGGTTCGGTGTGACGCAAAAGACCGGCATCGATCTGTCCGGTGAGAGCAAAGGCGTGTTTTTCACTAAGGAATTGGTGACGGATACGGATAAATGGGGCACGGCTTCTTTGACTTCCGGTTCTTTCGGTCAAACTTTTAAATTGACACCCATACAACTTGTGCGAGCCGTTGCTGCGGTAGTAAACGGTGGATATCTTTTGGAGCCGTTTATTGTCAGCGAAGTGATTGACAGCGATGGAAACACGGTCCTGAAACAAGAACCAACGGTTTTGCGCCAGGTGATTTCTTAGGAAACATCGAAAACCATGTGTGAGCTGATTCGTTCGGTGGTTACTGAGGGAACAGCAAAAAATGCGGCGGTGGCTGGGTTTTCCATTGGTGGAAAAACGGGCACCAGTGAGAAGATCGATGTTCTGGATAGTAACGGAAAACCAACTTTGGATAAAATTGTTTCCTTTGTGGGTATTGCGCCAATGGACGATCCGGAGTATATTGTATTAGTAGCATTGGATACGCCGTCCCGTTCCACGGGTATGTATATTTCCGGCGGCGTTATGGCGGCACCGACGGTTGGCGCTGTGATGGAGGATATACTGCCGTATCTGGGCGTGAGCCGGAATTATACGGAGCAGGATGTGGCCGGCAAAACGGTGGTGCTTCCGGATTTCGTGGGTATGACCGTAAAAGATGCTCAAAAGCTCTGGAAAGAACAGTCTATTACCGCACAGGTGATCGGTACCGGCGACAAGATCGTCGGGCAGATCCCGGCAGCGGGGGAGACGGTACCAGGCGGAAGCGAGATACTGGTTTATTTGGAACAAGTGCCGGAACAAGAGTCGGTAAAAGTGCCGAATTTTGCGGGCATGAACCGACAGCAGGCCAGCGATGCGGCTGGCAAATTGGGACTTTATATATTGGTCAAGGGAAATCCGGAGGTCAGCCACAACGTGGTGGTGATCAGCCAGAATGTTGCGGCAGATACCGAAGTGATCCGGGGCTCGACCATTGAATTGACTTTTTATGACACAAAAGCTGCGACATGACGCAGAGAAGGAGCGCTTATGAAACTGAAAGATTTGCTTTTCGGTGTGACCGTATTGGAACATACTGCGGATCTTGAAATGAATATTGCTCGGATCTCTTATGATTCCCGGAAAGTTCTGCCCGGAGATCTGTTTGTTGCGGTGTCCGGTTTCCAGACGGACGGAAATCGGTTTATTCCTATGGCTATGGAAAAAGGCGCGGTTGCGGTGGTTACGGCAAAGCGCCCTGACGTAGACGTTCCGTATGTTCTTGTGGAATCGGATCGGCTGGCTCTTTCTGTGATGAGTGCGAATTATTACGGCAGACCTGCTGAGGCTATGACTATGATCGGTGTGACCGGCACCAATGGAAAAACTTCCGTAACGCTGCTTTTGAAGCATATTTTGGAAACAGTGACCGGCAAAAAGGTTGGCTTGATCGGTACGATGGACAATCGGATCGGTGATCGGGTGATCCCCACGGAGCGCACCACACCGGAAAGCCTGGATCTGCAAGGTCTTTTTGCCCAGATGCGGGACGAAGAGTGCGCATATTGTGTGATGGAAGTATCTTCCCATGCGCTGTGCCTGGATCGGGTTGGCGGCGTGCATTTTGACGTGGGTGCGTTTACGAATCTGACAGAAGATCATCTGGATTTTCACAAGACCATGGAAAATTACTGCGATGCCAAGCGTATGCTGTTTGATCGCTGCGATAAGGCGGTGATGAATGGGGATGATCCCTGGTTTGATCGGATGAGCCAGGGTGTGGGCAATCTGCTTACTTTTTCCCTTTCCGGTAATGGTGATCTGGTGGCAGACGATCGGCAGCTGTATTCTGATGGGGTAGCGTTTCGGGCTGCCTATCAGGGTGAATCGGTGCAGGTTTCCTTGCCGATTCCCGGACTTTTCGCGGTGAGCAACGGCTTGACTGCGTTGGCAATTGCACTGCAACTGGGAATTTCTTTAACAGAAGCAGCTCAGGCGCTGAAAACCGCAGAAGGGGTGAAGGGCAGAGTGGAGGTAGTACCCACACCCGGTAAGCCTTATACGGTTTTGATCGACTATGCCCATACTCCTGACGGACTTTTCAATGTACTTTCCTCTGTGAAAGGTTACTGCAAGGGCAGATTGATCGCTGTTTTTGGCTGCGGTGGTGACCGGGATCCCATGAAGCGCCCTGTTATGGGCAAAATTGCCGTGGATCTGGCGGATTATACGGTGATCACCTCGGATAACCCCAGAACGGAAGATCCTATGGTTATCATTCAGGATATCCTTTCCGGCATTGATGCGCCGGAAGAAAAGTACACAGTAATCGAAAATCGGCCAAATGCGATTCGTTACGCTATGGACAAAGCGGAAAAAAATGATATTATTGTATTAGCAGGAAAAGGTCATGAGACCTATCAGGAAATCTGCGGAGTGAAGTACGATTTAGATGAGCGCAAGGTAGTTGCCGCTTATTTGGAGGAAACGGGGAAATCGCATGGCTAAAATCACATTGGAGCAGGCTGCTGCATGGTGCGGTGGCCAGGTAGATCCCAAATATCGGAATGTTACATTCTTTGGCGCAGGAAACGATTCCCGCAGCATTCAGCCGGGTCAGCTTTTTGTGGCTTTGAAGGGTGTTCGGGACGGCCATGATTTTATTCCCATGGCGCTGCGAAACGGCGCAGCAGCGGTGCTGTGCACCCATAGTGACGGCAGTTTTCCCGCCATCGTGGTAGAAGATACCCGGTTGGCTTTGGGCGCCATCGCCCGTGGGGAACGGCAGCGGCTGGGTGTAAAGACCGTGGGCGTTACCGGTTCTGTGGGTAAAAGCACCACAAAGGAAATGATCGCCTGCGTGTTGTCCGGCGGTTACCGGGTGTTTAAGACTCCTGCCAATCACAACAATGATATCGGTATGCCCATGGCGGTTTTGGGTATGGAAGAAGATGCCCAGGTGGCTGTACTGGAAATGGGAATGAACCATTTCCGGGAAATCGCATATCTGACGGACATTGCAAAGCCAGATGTGTCGGTGATCATCAACATCGGCACGATGCACATTGAACATTTGGGAACTCGTGAAGGTATTTTGCAGGCGAAGATGGAGATTGCTGAGGGCATGAAGCCCGGAAGCAGCTTGATCCTAAATGGTGACGATGCTCTGTTGCAGACGGTGAAAAATCCCGATCTGGCAGTGAAATTCTTTGGTTTTGAAAATGCCAATGGATTTGTTAAAGGAAGCGCATTGTCGGAAGATGAAGGGTTACTGACCTTTGAATTTACTTGCGATCAGGGTACTTATAGGGTGAATCTTCCTTTGGAAGGAAAGCATTTTGCCCTGGACGCAATGGCTGCGGTGGCAGTTGGCTTGGAATTCGGCCTTGCGCCGGAAACAATTTGCCAGGCTCTTTCCGGTTTTCAGACTATGGCCGGTCGTCAGGAGATCTATGAAAAAGACGGCTATACGGTGATTCAGGACTGCTACAATGCCGGCCCGGAATCTATGGCAGCGGCTTTGGCGGTGCTGGGCAATCGGCAAGGCAGAAAGATTGCGGTACTGGGCGATATGTTGGAACTTGGTATGAGCGCAGCTGCGGAGCATTACAAAATCGGCCGTTTGGCTGCGGAGAAGGCAGATCTCGTCTTTGCTTACGGTCCGAACAGTGAGAGAGTCGTCAGCGGTGCGTTGACCGGTGGCATGTCCGGGGATCGGGCAATGGCTTTTGCTGACCGGAATGAGTTGGTCCGAGAGCTTAAATGCCTGGCAAAACCGGGCGATGTGCTGCTGTTTAAGGGCAGCCATGGTATGCACATGGAACTGGCATTGGAACTGTTCTTTACGAAGGAACCCTAATGGAGGAAATTATGACAAGGATTTTAATTTCAGCGGTATCATCCTGCGTGATCACCGGTATCATCGGTTTTTTGATTCTGCCGGTGCTGCGCGCCTTGAAGGCGGGGCAGTCCATTCGGGAAGTGGGACCTACCTGGCATAACTATAAATCCGGTACTCCTATGATGGGCGGCCTGATGTTTATTTTTTCTTTGGTTATTTGCATGTTGATCGCGATCCCCACTATGAAGGATTATTCTGCTTTTTATATTCTGATCCTTGCGCTGTGTTTTGGCTTTGTGGGATTTTTAGATGATTTTACAAAGGTGAAATTCAAGCGGAATCTTGGCTTGACGGCAATCCAAAAAGCGCTGCTGCAAATGGCGGTTTCTGCGCTGTTTTTGTATGCGCTTTACCGCCAGGGTACGCTGGTATGTGATCTGTACATACCTTTTGCGAATGTGAGCATTCATGTGCATCCCATGCTCTATATTTTCTTTGCTATGTTCGTTATGGTCGGCTGCGTCAATGCAGTGAATCTGACGGATGGTGTGGACGGTCTTTGCGCCAGTGTGACGCTGCCGGTTATGGTGTTCTTTGTGGCAGCAGCGGTTTTGCAAAAGAAAATGGATCTGGCTCTGATGCCCGCTTGCTTGTTTGGTGGATTGATCGCGTATCTTTTCTATAACTGGCATCCGGCCAAGGTGTTTATGGGTGATACCGGATCGCTGTTTTTGGGCGGCGCGGTGTGCGGACTTGCGTTTGCGCTGAATATGCCGCTGATCCTTGTGCTGGTGGGTTTGGTTTATATTTGCGAGACCCTCTCTGTGATCTTGCAGGTGGTATATTTTAAGCTTAGCGGCGGTAAGCGGATCTTTAAAATGGCACCGATCCATCATCACTATGAAATGTGCGGTTGGAAAGAGACCAAGATCGTAATTGTGTTTGCATTGGTATCCTGCGTTACTTGCGTGATTGCGTATCTGGCTGTAGTGCAGTATTTCTGATATCTGAAAGGAGCGCCTTATGGCAGCAGGAAATGTTCTGCATGCCAAAGAGGAACGCCGGATTTCGGCGGAAAGGGTGGACCAGCCTTTTTTATACTTGATTTTGTTGCTTTTGGCGGTTGGACTGGTGATGCTGTACTCAGCCAGTTCTGCCCAGAGTCAGTATGATACGGGGTATGTCAGTTCCACAAAGTATTTACAAAAGCAAGCCATCAGCGCTGTTTTGGGGCTGGTGTGCCTGTATGTGTGCAGCCGGATTCCGGCTAAATTCTGGCTGAAAATTGCCTGGCCGCTGTACGCTATTAGCATTGTTTTGCTGCTGCTTGTGCTCTTTGTAGGTGAATCGGTCAACGGTGCAAGGCGATGGATCAGTATTGCCGGTATTCAGTTTCAACCCTCGGAAATTGCGAAATTTACCATGATTTTGCTGTTTTCCCGGCTGACATTGGGTTTTGGAGATAAAACCCGGCAGTTTCGCTATGGCGTTATGGGTTTTGGGGCTGCGCTTCTCGGAATCTTGGTGCCGCTGGCTTTGGAAAAGCATCTTTCGGCCATTATGCTGATGGGCATGGTGGCTGTGGTGATGATGTTTGTTGCCGGTACGAACATGAAGTGGCTTCTGGCTGGGGCTGGGGCAGCGGGCGTGTTCGTGGTCGTCTATATTACCTTTATGGGGTATGCCGGCGATCGGGTCAGCGCATGGCTGCATCCGGAAAATGACCCGGGGGATACCGGGTATCAGATCTTACAATCGCTGTATGCCATTGGCTCCGGTGGGTTATTCGGACTTGGATTTGGCAAGAGTCGGCAGAAATATCTTTACCTGCCGTTTCAGTATAACGACTATATTTTCGCGGTGGTTTGCGAAGAATTGGGTTTCATTGGCGCAATGCTGATCATCAGCATTTTTGCTGCGCTGATTTTGCGAGGGTATTATTTGGCACTGCGGGCACGGGATCGGTTTTCTACGGTGTTTGCAGCAGGCTTGGTGACACTCATTGCGTTGCAGGTGATATTGAATCTCTGCGTGGTTTCCAATTTGCTGCCTTCTACCGGGATCGCGCTGCCGTTCTTCTCCTACGGAGGTACAGCGCTGATGGTCAATCTGGCGGAAATGGGCATCGTGCTCAGCATTTCCCGGCAGCGGGAGCAGACAAAAATACAGGAGGTTTCCTTATGAATGTGATCTTTACCTGTGGTGGCACAGGCGGACATATCAATCCTGCTATTGCGGTAGCCAATCTCATACGGGAGCGCCATCCGGACAGCAAGATCTTGTTCATTGGCGCAAAAGGTCACATGGAAGAGCAGCTTGTGCCCAAGGCCGGTTATGAGCTGAAATGTTTGAAAATTTCCGGAATGTTCAGAGAAAAAACCTTGAACGGAATCAAGAAAAATCTGTGCAATGTTTCGGATACCATTCGGGCAGTTGCCCAGACGAAGAAAATTATTCGGGAATTTCAGCCGGATGTGATATTTGGAACGGGCGGATATGCCTGTTTTCCTGCCCTGATGGCAGGCAGCAGTATGAAGATCCCTACGGCGATCCATGAGAGCAATGCGATTCCCGGTTTGACCACGAAGCTGGTTGCAGATCGGGTGGATCGGGTGATGATCGCATTCCCGGAAAGCGCGAAGCATTATAAAAAACAGGTGGATATGGTGGGTATGCCTGTCCGCCGGGAATTTATTTATAAGACCAGGGAGGAAGCCAGAAAAGAACTGGGGATTGGCGATGAGCCTTTGGTCGTTTCTGCATTTGGCAGCCTTGGCGCGAAAAAAATGAATGAAATGGTTGCGGAGCTTTTTGCTTTGGAGCAGGAAAACGGTTTTGCGTTCCGGCACATTCACGCTACCGGCAGCTACGGTTGGGAGTGGATGCCCAAAGCGGTGGCAGAAAAGGGCGTGGATCTGAGTAAAGCAAGCAACATTGAGATGAAAGAGTATATTTACAACATGCCTACTGTCATGGCTGCGGCAGATGTGATCATCAGCCGTGCCGGCGCAGGCAGCTGTAATGAAATTGCCGCATCCGGTACGCCCGGAATTTTAATTCCGTCTCCCAATGTGGCAGCAAACCATCAGGAGAAAAATGCCCGTGTTCTGGCGGACAGAGGCGGTGCAGTGCTGATTCTGGAAAAAGATTGCAGCGCAAAGCTTCTTTATGACACGATCAGCGATCTATTGGCGGATCAGAAGAAAATGGACGCTATGAGTACGGCACTTCGTTCCTGGGTCATGCTGGACTCTGCTGAAAAGATCTGTGATCTGTTGGAACAGCTTGCAAAGACCAAGACTCGCGACTGTTGATCGGTTCGGGTACAGGAGGAAACTATGAGCACAAAAGAGAAAGAAAAACGTCCGGCAGCAACCAGACGCAGTGGATCGGCTGCTGCCGTTCAAACAAAACGGACAAGCCGGGCTGCTGCAAAAAAGCAGGAGACGAAAAAGGTTTCTCCGGATGTGGTATATTTGCCGCCCAAGCCTTTTAACCGGAATCGGCTGCTTTTGCGGCTGTCAACAGTGGTTGCGGTAGTACTTGCGTTGGTGTTGGGTATCTCGGTGTTTTTTAAGGTGGATGAGACGAAGATCCAGGTTTCCGGCAATGTGAAATATTCCGCTTGGGATATCTGTCAGGCTTCCGGAATTAAGGACGGAGATCATTTGCTTACATTCAGCCGGGCACAAGCGGCAGGGAAAATCATTGCTGCGCTGCCTTATGTTGAAAGTGTCAGAATCGGAATCAAATTGCCCAATACGGTGAATATTGAGATCGTAGAGATCGAGGTGCTGTATGCGGCTGAGGGCAGCGATGGTGCTTGGTGGCTGTTAAGTTCCGGCGGTAAGATCGTGGAAAAAGTGCCGGAGGGTAGCCAGACTGGTTATACGCGGATCCTGGGTGTTCAACTGGATACACCGTCTGTTGGTTCTCAGGCGGTGGCTTTGGAGAATCAGGAGCCGTCTACGGATGCAGAAGGCAATCCGGTGCCCATTACGGTTACTCAAAGAAAGCGGCTGGATACTGCGCTGACCATCGTTTCTTATTTAGAAATGAATGGGGTGATCGGTCAGGTGACCCAGATAAATGTTTCCGATCTTGGAAATATTCAGATGGCCTACGGACAGCAATATCGGGTGAAATTGGGTAATGATACACAGTTGAGCTATAAGATCAGCTGTATGAAATCAGCGGTGGATCGGATGGACGGTTTCCAGCGAGGCGAGTTGGATGTGAGCTTTACAACTTGGCCAGATAAGGTGGGTTTTACCCCATTTGATGATGAAACTTCCATTATTTTGGAAATAAATTGAAGAAAATCGAGAAATATTCAAAAAATGTTATTGACCTATTGAACTTTTCACGATAGAATATAGGGGTACAAATATAAATTCAAGCGGTATGCCATGACCGCGAATGATACATAGGAGGAGAGCATATGTCTGAAATGTTTCAGGAACGTGTAGTTAAGATTAAAGTCATCGGTGTCGGCGGTGCAGGTAACAATGTTATCAACCGTATGATCGATGCCGGTGTTGGCGGCGTTGATTTTGTCGTCGTGAATACAGATAAGCAGGATCTGAACAAGTCTGTCTGCAAGAACAAGGTTCAGATCGGTGAGAAACTGACCAACGGTATGGGCGCTGGCCCCAAGCCCGAGATCGGTAAGAAGTCCGCTGAGGAGAGCCGCGCGCAGATCGCAAAGATCCTGGAAGGCACTGACATGGTCTTCATTACTGCCGGTATGGGCGGTGGCACCGGCACCGGCGCAGCTCCCATCGTGGCCGACCTGGCTCACGAGCAGGGCATTCTGACCGTCGGCGTTGTGACCAAGCCCTTCAAGTTTGAGGGTGCAAACCGTATGCGTCAGGCTGAAATGGGCATTGCTGAGCTGAAAGACAAGGTTGACTCCCTGGTTATCATTCCCAACGACCGTTTGAAGTACGTGACCGATCAGAAGATCACCTTTGCCAACGCTTTCGGCATCGCTGACGATGTGTTGAAGCAGGCTGTGACCTCCATTTCTGAGTTGGTGGGCTTCTCTGATCGTGTGATCATCAACCTGGACTTCGCTGACGTTTCTGCCGTTATGAAGGATGCTGGTCGGGCTCATATGGGCGTTGGCATTGCCGGCGGCCGGGACAAGGCTGAGCAGGCTGCTCTGGCTGCAATCAACAGCCCCCTGCTGGAAACCTCCATCAATGGCGCTACCGGCGTTCTGGTGAACGTGACCGGTTCCAATGAGCTGACTCTGGATGATGTGGAAACTGCTGCCGGTATCGTGCAGGAGAATGCAAACCCCGAAGCGAACATTATCTTCGGCGCCACTTACTCCGATGAGTTTGAAGATGAGATGCGCGTGACGGTTATCGCCACCGGTTTTGAGGCCAGAAAGGCTGCTGCCGCTGAGGGCGAGACTGCCGGTTCCGATGCAATGGCTACTATTGACGAGGGTGACGACGAGATCTTCAATATTTTCAAGCGCTAAGCAAAATTGTGATATTCATCCCGGGTGAAAACCCGGGATGTTTTTTAGGAGAAGGTTATGAACGCATATCATGCTCTTGCTGCCAGTTACGATCGACTGACCAATGATGTGGATTACGCTGGTGTGGTGGAATTTTACGAGGAAATCCTGCGCAATGAGGGAAGCTCTCCCGAAACTGTGGTAGATCTGGCTTGCGGTACCGGTTCTGTGTCGGCTTTGCTGGCAGAGAAGGGGTTGCAGGTGATCGGTGTGGATATGTCCGAAGAAATGCTCACTGTGGCCTACGACAAGACCGCAGATATGAAGAATCCGCCGTATTTTGTGTGCCAGCGATTGGAAAAGCTTCGGCTGCCGGAAAAGGTGGATCTGGCGGTTTGCGCTTTGGACAGCATCAATTATATATTGAAACCCAGTGACTGCGAAAAGGCCTTCGGCCGTGTATTTCAGGCGCTGAAACCCGGCGGTATTTTCATTTTTGATGTAAATACACCGGATAAGCTGCGGGCGATGGATGGTCAGGTTTTCCTTGACGAAGACGAGGACGTATTTTGCCTCTGGCGTGGCGAGTTTGACGAAGATCGCAATATTCTTACCTATGCGATGGATCTGTTTCAACGCAGCGGTGCACTGTGGGAGCGCAGCTTTGAAGAGCATCAGGAATATGCTTATACTCAGGAGCAGTTGGTTGGCTTCCTGGAAAAGGCGGGATTTGTGGATATTTGCGTATACGCAGACCGCAAATTAACTCCGCCAACGGAGCAGGAACTGCGTATTTACTTGAAAGCAAGGAAGGGTAGCGTAAAATGAGTGATTATTTGGTTCGCGGAATGAGCATGGACGGCTTTGTGAAAGTGGTTGCCATCCGCTCAACGGAGCTTGTGCGTCGTGGCGCCCAGATTCAAGGCACATCGCCCAATGCCACTGCGGCATTTGGTCGGGCTTTGACTGCTGCATCTATGATGGGCAATATGCAAAAGGTGGATAACGGCTCTATGACATTGCAGATCCGGGGCGGCGGCCCTATCGGAACGATTACCGTGGTTTCGGATCCGGAGGGCAATGTGCGAGGCTGTGTGACCAATGGAGCAGTGCCGCTGGTGGAAAAATATCCGGGCAAGCTGGATGTGAGCGCCACTGTGGGTACAGATGGCACTTTGACTGTGATCCGGGATTTGCAGATGAAAGAGCCGTATATCGGTTCTGTGCCCCTGGTGTCCGGTGAGATCGGTGATGACGTGACCGCTTATTTTGCTAACAGCGAGCAGACACCAACTGCCTGCGCATTGGGCGTTCTGGTGGATCGGGATCAGCAGGTGAAGGTGGCCGGCGGTTATTTGCTGCAACTTCTTCCGGGCGCTCCGGACGAAACCATCGATCAGCTGGAAGCGGGCATCAAACGGGCCGGTGCGGTCACTGCTATGTTGGAGCAGGGAATGACACCGGAGGATATTCTGGGACAGGTCTGCGGCACACTTGGCGTGGTATTTATGGAGACGACCCCGGTGGAATACCGGTGCTATTGCAGCCGGGATCGGGTGGAACGGGCGTTGATCAGCCTTGGAAGAGAAGAATTAGAGGATATTCAGTCCAAGGACGAGGATTTTCCCGTAGAGTGCCAATTCTGCGATACGGTGTATAAATTTACACCCCGGGATATTCAAAAGCTGCTGGAAAATGCGTGATTTTCAATGAGCAGGGGATTCGTACTGCACGGCAAAATTTCCATGAAAATTTCAGGAAAAAAAGCTTGACAAATGTGGTGCCTCTGTGTATAATGAAATCCGTTGCCGAGGTAATCACCTTGGCATACTGGTAGGGGAGCATAGCTCAGCTGGGAGAGCACATGCCTTACAAGCATGGGGTCACAGGTTCGAGCCCTGTTGTTCCCACCAATTTGGCCCGGTGGTGCAGTCGGTTAGCACGCCAGCCTGTCACGCTGGAGGTCGACGGTTCGAGT
>JAZRMV010000026.1:0-5257 GCA_045647845.1 Faecousia sp. | reverse complement strand
TACCACAAAAAGACCAATCCTTTCGGATTGGTCTTTTTGTGCGTTTGGGCATTTTTTTGGGGGGCGGATTCGAAAGGCGGCTCTTAGCGACATGCCAGTGGCATGTCGCAACCGCCGTGGCTTTTCCGCAGAAAAGCGAATCCACCATCCCCCACCAAAAAGCGCCAACCTTCGTAAGAAGAGGGTTGGCGTTCTTCACTATTCACTTTTCATTAAATACGCATCACAGTTTTGGGACAATCAGTTTCTTTCCCAATGCTTTGTTGAGCGCTTTGTCATCCGGCAGCCGTTCCATAACAACATAATCTACATATTGAAAATCAAAGCCTCTGTAGGTATGCTTATTTCCTATCTTTGATGTATCTACCAGAAGAATCGTCTGTGCACTGTTCTTTCTCATTTTCTTAATAATATCCAACCGGACCATATCTCTAGAAGTAAAGCCTTCTGCATTGATACCGCTGCAGGAAAAGAAAAACAAATCCACATTTATAGAATCAATGGCATTGTCAGTAAGAGAACCGACCATGTCATAGTTTTCATACAGTTCGCCACCCAATACAACAATCTTTGCAGAATGATGATTTCCCAACGCGCTGATGATATCCAGGCCATTTGTAAATACTGTGATATTTTGATACCTATACATCTGTTTGGCAAGTTCTGTGACCGTGGTACCAGATGGAAGAAAGACAGATGCGTTATCGTGCAAAAAACCGGCGGCGGCTTTTGCAATTGCCCGTTTGGCGTGAATATTGGTATTGGAACGTACAAACAACGGAGGGTCATTGTTCGCCTGATTGGCAGAAATTGCTCCGCCCCATGTACGAACCAGCAATCCCTCACGCTCCATAGCTTTCAGATCCCGACGGATCGTTGCAGCGCTGGCAAAAACATCATTGCACAGCTGCTCTATGGATGCATTCCCCCGCTTGTTCAGTATCGCATAGATCCGTTCCTGACGCTCATTCATTTCCCTTTTCCTTTCCGCATCGTATTGATCGAATTATAGCTTTTTCTGAGCGATTTGTCAATATTGACTATCTATATTTGCCGAGTGATTGAATATCGCTCAAATACAAGATATACTCAGAATGATCTGATTTCAGGAGGGGATTGTCTTGTTTGGAAACCACGCCGCAGGCATTTATGAAAAAGCATTTGCCCCGCAAATAAACTGGCTTGAAAAGCTTAGGAAAGCCGCAGAACTGGGTTTCGACTATGTGGAGATCAGCATTGACGAAACAGATGAACGATTAGCGCGACTTGATTGGACAAAGGCGAAAAAGAAGGCACTGCTGGACGCGATCTGGGATTCCGGTGTTGCAATCCGCTCTATGTGTCTAAGCTGTCACCGCAGATTTCCATTCGGCAGCAAGGATCCCGCGATTCGCGAAAACGCGCACGCCATCATGGATAAAGCCATCCAATTTGCCGGTGAACTGGGCATTCGTGTGATCCAGCTGGCAGGCTATGATGTGTATTACGAGGATTCCACAGAGGACAGTGTCCGCCTTTTTGGCGAGGGAATGCATTGGGCGGCAGAACGTGCCGCAGCGGCCCAGGTCATGCTGGCAATGGAGATCATGGACACACCTTTTATGAATTCCATCACCAAGCATATGGTGTACGAAGAAAAGATCCGTTCGCCTTGGTATCGTGTTTATCCCGATCTTGGCAACCTCACAGCTTGGAGAGAAAACGATCCCGAGGCTGAGCTGAATAAGGGGCTCGGCAGTATCGTTGCGATTCATCTAAAGGACACTATTCCGCCCACAGATACATTTGCGGGCCAATTTAAGTCTGTACCCTTTGGCACCGGCTGTGTGGATTTTCACACTCGCTTCGGTCAGCTGGAGAAATTGGGCTACACAGGCCCCTACATGATTGAAATGTGGTATCAAATCGGCACAGATGATGCTGCCGAAATTGCAAAAGCCGCAAAATGGCTCAACGAACAATACGAAAAAGGAGTTAATTATGCTGGAACAGTTAAAAAATGAGGTTTGCCGCGCCAACCTGCTTTTGAAAGAATATGGACTGATCACACTGACCTGGGGAAATGTATCCGCAATTTCAAAGGATAACTGTTATGTGGTCATCAAGCCCTCCGGAGTGAGCTACTCCGAAATGACAGCGGATATGATGGTGGTTACCGATCTGGAGGGTAATGTTGTGGAAGGAAATCTTCGTCCCTCATCCGATCTTGCCACCCATTTGGAGCTGTATCGGAATTATCCCGAGATCCGCTCCGTAGTCCACACCCATTCCAGATGGGCCACCGCCACTGCTCAGGCAGAATCCGATATCCCCTGCTATGGCACCACCCACGCCGATCATTTTTACGGTACCATTCCCTGCACCCGGCACTTGACGGAGCAAGAGATCAAGATTGATTATGAGCTGAATACCGGCAAGGCCATTGTAGAAACATTAAAGGAACTGCGCATCGATCCTATGGCAGTTCCTGCTGTTCTGGTATGCAAGCACGGTCCCTTCACTTGGGGCAAAACCGCCGAAAAGGCAGTAGAAAATGCAGTTGTCCTGGAAGAATGCGCTTACATGAGCTGCATTGGCATGAACCTGACAGAGAGAAAAATGTCTCCCGCCCCTCAAGCGTTACAGGACAAGCACTACTTCCGCAAACATGGTGGCGGTGCCTATTATGGACAGATGTAAGGGGGGGAAGCTCATGATCAAACAGTACATCGCAAAATCCATCGTCTGCGCCTGCGGGGAGACACACCGTTCCCGGGTAGAAACTATCGAGATCACGGAAAATGTTATCGAACAGGAGCTGGTGACTTTTTTAAAAACCAAGGCATACAGAAAGCTGACCGTGGTATGCGATAAGAACACTTACCGCGTTGCCGGAAACAGAGTTTGTCAGGCTCTGGATAAACACAGTATCCCCTTCAAGCTGCATCAGTTCCGGGAGGACCCCGTGCTTCCCAACGAATATTTCATTGGCAATCTTGCAATGGGTATGGCCCTGGACTGCGATCTTGTTTTGGCTGTGGGTAGCGGCACCATCAACGATATATGCCGTTATGTCAGTGCCGTTGCCGGAAAACCCTACTGCGTCGTCGGCACCGCCCCCTCTATGGATGGATACATTTCCGGCGGCTCTGCACTGATATACAACAACATAAAACTCACTTTTGAAACACACACACCCGTAGCCGTTTTCCTGGACCCGCAGATTCTGTCTCACGCACCAAAAAATATGATCGCCGCCGGCGTTGGCGACCTGTTGGGCAAAATCAACTGTCTTACCGACTGGCGCCTTTCGGTTATTATAAACGGTGAATGGCATTGCGATTTTATATCCGATATCGTAGATGCTGCCATAAAAAAAGTGGTAACGAACAGCGATCAGATCGCTGCCGCCGAGGATGCGGCGATTGCCGATCTTGTAGAAGCGCTGCTTCTGTCAGGAGTATGCATGGATTTTGCGGGCAATTCCCGTCCGGCCTCCGGCTGTGAGCATCATATGTCGCATTTCTGGGAAATGCGTTATTTGCTGGAGGGTCGTGAAGCGGTGTTCCACGGCACCAAGGTGGGCATCGGTACGGTGATTGCTTTGAAAGCGTATGAATATATCGCAAAGCTGACCCCTGATTTTGCCAAGATCGGGAAAATATCTCGCAAATCCTTCAGTGAATGGGAATCGGATATTCGCAGCGCGTTTCTCGGCGCTTCCAATGAGATCGTAGAACTTGAGAAGGTAAGCGGCAAAAACAGCCCCGAAAAGCTGCGTGCAAGACTTTCTGCGATACAAGCAAACTGGCATCAAATCCAGGAACTCGCTGAGCAAACCATGAAATCCCAACTGGTATACAACATTTTGCAGCAGCTTGACGCACCTGCAAAGCCTCATCAGATCGGCGTGGATAGAGCGATGGCACGACAGGCTATTCTCTATGCCAAGGAGATCCGGAATCGGTATACAGTGCTCCAGCTTCTCTGGGATTTGGGTGAGCTTGAGAATTTTGCGGATTCTATCATTAACGAATACTATCATTGAAACGAAAGGATGATACATCGTGGATACCAAGGTAACACTGACCGCCCACAGAGGCTGGCGAGGCAAATATCCCGAGAACACCATGCGAGGCTTCCGTGAGGTGCTGAAGCTGGATATTGACGCCATCGAAATGGACGCCCACATGACCAAAGACTACCATATCGTGGTCTGTCATGACCCAAATCTCGAACGCACCACCGACAAGTCCGGCCTGATCCACAGGCTGACATTTGACGAGGTAAGAAAAGCGGACGCGGGCATTAAATTCGGTGAGGAATTTAAGGGCGAGAAAGTTCCTTCTTTTGAGGAATTTCTTCAGCTTATGACCACCCGTCCCGACATCCGGCTGATGTTGGAACTGAAGGACTATCCTGAGGTGCTGGGGGATTTCGCCTACGCATCCGCAGAACTGACCCTCTCTCTTTGCCGCAAATACGGTGTGTTCGGCGCGGACAGGCTGACAGTGATCACATTCTCCACCGGCCTATGTGCCTGGCTTCGTACCCGTTATGCCAAAGAAGATTTCTATATCCATGGTTTCTACCCCAAGGCATTGATGCGCGGCTGCGAAAAAGACGACCCCTATAAGTATTACGACGAGGTATGCCTATTTAATCACGGCGAAAAGAACCCCCAGGGTTTTCCCATCCGGCACGATAGTCTCGTAGCGGACAAGGCCAGATACGCAGAATTTGCCCTTATGGGGATCAAACCCTGCGTGTTCTATTCACTGAATACGGATGAGGATATCTACCGCCATTCCTATGAGAACGGTGCTCGAGGCTTTACCTGTGACCATCCTGACATCTGCGGCGAGATTCTGGACAAAATCGGTGCAAGAAAGCTGAAACGATAATGCCGAATCATTTCGACCAACCTTTATTTTTGGTTTCATAAGTTCCAGGAACATATTAAAACTTCATATTCTCTGAACTTCTGTTTTGCGTTTTCTTCTCAAAAACTCTTCGGAGATTCATTTCAGCCAAGCCTGCTAAAAAGAAAAGCTGCAACGAGAGTTGCGGCTTTTTCTTTTTGTATTTTTCATTATTCAACATTCATTATTCACTATTCATTTATCCATGCAGCTTTTCTTAATGAAAAATGAATGATGAATAATGAATAGTGAATAAGTATATTGCAAATCCAACATTTCACTTCTATAATAGGGTTATCCAAAAGTCCTGAATGCTTTCGCATTCAGGACTTTTACTTTTTACCTCTTCACTATTC
>JAZRMV010000025.1:0-10102 GCA_045647845.1 Faecousia sp. | reverse complement strand
CCGCTTGGCTTATATCGCTAATTTATTGCCCCGTAAGCGGCTCTTGACAGTCCCCGGGCAAAATGCTATCATAAATTTCATCAACGGATCGTTTTCGATCCTCTTTCGGAGGTCTCCTATGAAAAAGAAAACCTGGTCTCTGGGTAAATGGATTGGCCTGGTCGTGTGCCTTGCCGCCTGGTTTGCCATGCTTTATTACAGCAACTGGTACTTTTATAACGGCTTCACCGAGAAAAACGCCATCATGGAATATTGCTCCCAGTTCAACGACACCTCTCTGGGTTGGTTTCAGTACATATTCGGCCACGGGGTGCTGAATTTCGTTGCCGGAACTGCCGCCGTCTATCCCCTGATCGTGCCTCTGGCGGTGCTGATCCTTGCCCTGCGCAAAAAGACCTTTGGCAAGATCATCGAAAAGCTTTTCTCCCTGCTGCTGAGCGCCTTGTTCGGTGTTGCCGTGATCTGCGCCGCCCTTTACGGTGCGCTGTACCTCATGGAGCAGATCCCCCTGCTGGCCGGATTTTTGCTCCTCGTGGGTATCGGCATGGTGATCCCCACCGGAAAAGGCATCATTTTGATCGTAATCGCCGACTGAACAACAAAGTCCCGCATTTGCCTGAGCAAACGCGGGACTTTTCTTATTGCTGCATCGATTTCATTCTAAAACAGTTCAACAAATTGGAATTTGTCAAGCAAAATGCAAATGCTCATGGGGCATTGCGTTATGGTTATGCTCGTGATTTTCGTTGTCCTCACCATGAACATGGATATGCGTATGGGTGTGCGTATGCTCATGGGAATGGACAGTATCTCCATGGCTGTGTTCGTGGGTATGGGTATGGTTGTGCTCATGGGTGTGCTGCAATTCGATGGTGTCCTTAATCATAAAGTAAGTGCTGACAATCATCACAACCAAGGCAACATAGAATTGGATTGCAGGTCTTTCGCCCAAAATCAGCATACCAAATGCCACACCAAGGAACGGAGCAATGGAGTAGTAGGCACTTGTCTTGGCAGCTCCCAAATTCTTTTGAGCCATGACATAGAAATAGATGCTGAGTCCATAGGCAACAAAGCCAAGCAGCAATACGCACACCATCCACAGAATAGACGGGATGCTTTCACCAATAGTCAAGGCAACAATCAAACTGCCAAGACCTGAGAATGTGCCTTTGATAATCACAATTTCAATGGAACTCTTGTTGCTAATCATTCGGGTGCAATTATTTTCAATGCCCCAGCACAGACACGCACCGAAAACAAACAGAGAGCCGATGTTGAACTCAAAAGAGCCTGCTCCCTCAAAGGAAAGGATAACGCTTGCAACTGTCACCAATCCAATGGCGATCCACAATTTTTTGGAGATAACCTCTTTGAAAATGAATAAGGCAATCAGAGAGGTTGCAACAATCTCAAAGTTGTTAATCAAGGAAACATTCGCAGCGTTGGAGAACTTGATACCAAACATAAGGATAATGGGTGCAATAATGTCTAGAACCACCATTGCAATTGTGTATGGCAATTCCTTTTTGGTCAGCGGCTCTGTAGGGGCTGCTTTTTCTGTTGCTTTGGAAACAATGCTATAAACAAACATTCCCAAGCCAGCACCCAGATATAAAAAAGCTGCCATCATTGTGGGTTCAACATACCCCAATAGCATTTTGGAAAATGGAACATTGATTGCGTATAGTGCTGCTGCAACGATGGCATACACCGTTGCAAGGTTCTTTGTTTTCATAGGGTCTACCTCGTCAAATTCAAGTTTGTCGAATTCTGTACGCCGAGCGGAAGCTAGCGACCGGTCGAGAAGAAATCTCATCTGACCGCAGCAGTCCGTGACGCATTGTCAGCGGCGACTCGCCGCTAAATTCAAGTTTGTCTAACTGAATTATACTTTGTCAGCAACAAAAAATCAACAAAGCAAGTTACAAGGCTCCACCGATTTGGTGGAGCCTTGTGTTTTGGAGCAGGGTACGGGAGTCGAACCCGCCCAGTCTGCTTGGGAAGCAGAAATTCTACCGATAAACTAACCCTGCATAGTGTGGGTATTATAGCAAAGGCCATTGGGAATTTCAACCACTTTTTGTCGAATCCGTTACAAGTTCCTTGTTTTACCCGCTCTTTTATGCTATACTACGGCAAAAGGGGTTGATATGCCATGGCAGAATACGAATTGGTGCGGGAAATTCAAAACCTATGCCCTAATAACCAGATGCGGGATATCTTTTTTGACGAAGTAGAAACCGATGACCCGGTGGACTACGTCCGTCGGCAATTTCCCGGAAAACAGGTCACATTGTCCGTCGATTGCAAGGAAAACGGCCACATCACCGTCTTTGCCGCTTGCGACGGCTTGACCCAAAAGTTTGTTTTCACCCCCATTTAGAAAGAAGGCCATTTTCATGGATGCCCAAGAGCAAAAATATATACAAATGACCCAGCCTCCGGTGGAAAAACTCATCTGCCGACTGGCTGTTCCCTGCATCATCAGTATGCTGGTTACCTCTTTTTACAACATGGCCGACACCTTCTTCGTGGGTCAGCTGGACAGCAATGCCGCCTCCGGCGCGGTAAGCGTGGTGTTTTCTCTTATGTCCGTGATCCAGGCCATGGGCTTTTTCTTCGGTCAGGGCAGCGGAACTTTTATCTCCCGGGCTCTCGGCCAGAAAAGTTACGAGGAAGCAAACCAAATGGCTGCCACCTCTTTCTTTTCCTCTCTGGCAGTGGGTATCATTCTGTGCCTGGCAGGCGAACTTTTTCTGGAACCCCTGGCATATCTGCTGGGCTCTACCGATACCATACTCCCCTACACCAAGGACTACTTAAAGGTAATTCTTCTTGGCGCGCCATGGATGATCGCTTCTTTCGTGCTGAACAACCAGCTGCGTTTCCAGGGCGGCGCCATGTACGCCATGGTGGGCATTTCCGTCGGTGCGGTGCTGAACATTTTCCTTGACCCAATCTTGATTTTCAAAGCAGATCTTGGCGTTGCCGGTGCAGGCTGGGCGACGATCATCAGCCAATTTGTTAGCTTCTGTCTGCTGCTTTTCGGTTGCAGCAAGGGCGCAAATATCCGCATCCGCCTGAAAAACGTCCGCCTTCGCGGCTACTATTTCCTGATGATCTTCCAGGGCGGTCTGCCCTCTCTGGCCCGCCAATGCCTTGCCTCTTTGGCTACCATCTGCTTGAATCATGCCGCCCGTCCCTTTGGCGTCGCCCTCATTGCCGCCATGGGTGTGGTGCAGCGGATCGCCATGTTTGGCGCATCAGCCATGCTGGGCTTCGGTCAGGGCTTCCAGCCGGTATGCGGCTTCAACTACGGTGCCAAGCTCTATGACCGGGTAAAAAAAGGCTTCTGGTTCTGCGTAAAAATCTCCTCGCTGGTTCTGGTGGGCTTTGCCGTGGCCGGTTACATTTTCGCCCCGCAGCTGATCAGTCTGTTCCGTAACGACCCGGATGTCATCGCCTTTGGCGCAGCCGCCCTGCGTTTCCAATGTCTGACCTTCCCGGTGCACGGCTGGATCGTCATGAGTACCATGATGGAGCAATCCATGGGCAAAACCGTCTCTGCCACATTCCTTTCCGTGGCGCGGCAGGGACTGTTTTTCATTCCGCTGGTGCTGATCCTCTCCGCCACGCTAAACGTGCTGGGTGTACAGATCACCCAAGCCTGCGCAGACATTCTGACCTTTGCCGTTGCCGTTCCCATTCATCTGAAAGTGATGAAAAATATGGACAAAACATAAATTAGGTCTTTACAAGCGACTCTTTTTTTGATATAATCCGTCTCGTTCCACCCTTTGGCCCGGTGGTGCAGTCGGTTAGCACGCCAGCCTGTCACGCTGGAGGTCGACGGTTCGAGTCCGTTCCGGGTCGCCAAAAATAAAAGTCCACCCAAACGGGTGGGCTTTTGTTTTTCAGTTCCGGGGCGGGCTCGAAAGCCGGCTCTTGGCAACCTGCCGGTGGCAGGTTGCAACCGGCGTGGCTTTTCCGCAGAAAAGCGATGTCCGTTCCGGATCGCCAAAAAAGAACCTCCCCCATCCGGGTCGTACCCTAAAGGACAGTTTTTAGAAATGCGGTATATCTCGAAAGAGGTATGCCGTATTTCGCGTTTGTGGACACAAATGCAGTGCTTGTCAGAAAAATTGACATATAATATATATGACAAAAACCCGGTCTGCGTTGTACGCAGACCGGGTTTCTGTTAATTTAGCTTATTAAGCATTTTGCAATTAGTTTTTCGAAATACTTCGTTACACAATTATATACTTCTTCCTTGGATTTTTCGTTGCCACTTTCAATGTAATCAAGGAAAGATTTATAGAAGTTGAATTTACCTTTCAAATCTTCGGTGCTTCTTTTCACGTAATCATTAATCATAAATCTTTTGGTTAGCATATTGTTTTTTCGATTTGAGACATCCATACTATCAATTCTATGTGTATTTTTCAAAATGGAGCATATTGTAAACAAGTCTTTCCAATAATGCGGTTCGGATTCTATTAACTCAATATCAATAATTGGATTTAAATTACCCAATATATAGTAGTTTCCTTCCGACAGCATAGGGAGTAAAAACTTCTTGATACAATTTACATAGCAATATTTCCACAGTTCCGCATAATTCACCACTAACATAGTATCATGATGTTTATCTCTATATTCGGAATTTTGAAAATTCGCCTTATTTAGTGAATTAATGTCCCTAAAGTTGTAATGATATAGTCCAATATCTGAGTCATTTTCCAAATCTACACTTGTAACAGTTTGATGGATATAATCATGACCTGCTTGCTGAATATTAGTTAAGGAAAATTTTTGGCTACTGCCATAAATATCAAAAACAAAGTTTTTAATATAGTCATAATCCATTCCTGCCTCATCTCGCCTATAGGTAGCAATCAAAATTGGAAACGGTGTGCCACCATATAGGTCTGAAAACATTTTACTGTTGAAAATAATTGCATCTTCCAGTATGTAGTTTTTTGTTAAATATTTCATACTTTGAAAATTAACACGCTTGATTAAAAATGCCAAAGGATGCAATACACAGATATATCTCGGTTGTAACTTAGCGTACGCTTCTAAGAAAGAACGACCTATATCCCTACAATGAACATCTGCGTCTTCTGGGTCACGTTTGCTTTTTGCTTTCGTGCTATATCGCTTATTTATACTTGAGGTATCATTATAGGGTGGATTACCTATAATAATTAAATCGTCTTCCTTGTTGAGTCCATACTTTTTACGACTTACATTTAAAAGTGTATTATCTATTTCAATGTTTGTAAAATTGAACAAGTCTAATATTTCAATAGCCTGCGGATCAATATCTCGTCCTAAAATATGACAATCATCAAATAATTCAAGAAACGCACCACAACCACATGCCAAATCCATTACATAACTATCCTCTTTAATTTTGGGCGCTATTCTACTTTTCAATGTTTCGACAATTTCTTTAGGAGTGTAATATTTACCCAAATTTGCCTTCTTAGTGTCTGGAAGATGGCTTGAATAATTGTGTTTTATATAATCCTTTACCTTGCTAATATCATGCACAGTAAATATTTTTAAGAAATTTATCAGTTCTTTGCGTGCCTCCGCATCACAATTAATGCTAATAAAGATTTCATCATCTTCATCGGGGTTAAAATATACACCTTTCTTGACAACAATTCTATTAGGATTATTTAAATTGAAAATCAGCCGCAATCCATCTGAAACACATATATTGAATTTATCATCAAGGATAAAATTCAAAGCATATTCCAAATGGTCTTCAATATTTACTTTGTGCTCATGGTTATTAATAAATTCAAGGAAAACATCCCGATTCTTACCCTCAAACATGACGCAATCGTCTATATTAACATCTTGCCATTTTTCTTTATCAGTCTGCGTATAATAACGTATAACATTTCCGCAAATCACAAAAAAGGCCTCAAAAGAAGATATTTTAAAAATCGGTTTTGTGCGTTCGTATATTTCCTTAATCGCCTCTTTCAACAGGTTAGATGTGTTTTCTTTTTTTACTTCTCCAATCAAGTTATGACTTGTTAGTAAGAAATCTGGGCCACTACTTCCCCAAGCCTTAAACTTTACTTTGTTTTGTTCAAACCACGCTATGTAATCTGAATGAAGCATTATTTCGGGTTCTTTTTTATCTTGCGTAATATAAATATTGCTCATTAATGCGCCCTCATTCTTTCTCTAATGTTATCAATTTCGGATTGATTGTGGGTAAGGTAATCCACAATATCCTTGGGAAGCTCATTTCTTCCAAAAGCCGCTTTATTATAAAATTCACTTTTCTCATTACCCGATAAATGTAAAAGTTCGACTATGCGATCCTGCATATCCGGCGTTGGCGGTTTTACTCGCCCATTGAACACATCAAATAGATATGTCTTGGAAATGCCCAGATCAGTAGCAAACCTCGCCTGTGCATAGCCGTGATCCTTAATCAGTTCCACCAAGTACGCACCGAAGCTGCCTTCAACGTATTGCTTTTTTGCCATCTTACCACCTCCCTAAAGTACATGAGTAAGCTAACTACTTTACTATTATAACACACATTCACGGAAAATGCAATAGGACGGCTTGAGCTTTTTGCTCAAACCGCCCTATTTTTATTAGAAAATATTACATGCGGACTCGAAAGCCGGCTCTTGGCAACCTGCCGGTGGCAGGTTGCCATAAGGCTTCTCCTTTGAGGAGAAGCTGTCACCGCAGGTGACTGATAAGGTGTTAAATTACCCTCCCCCGGGGAAAGGCTTTTCAAACCGCATCCCACGCAACAAAAACCGCCATCCTGTCGGACGGCGGTTTTTCTGATTTTCAAAGGAATTACATATCGAAGGGTTCCATGCCCAGAACCGGGTGGCCCACTTCGCCCAGGAACTCCAACAGCTTCTCGGGATCTTCCTCGCAGATGGTCTCATCGGCCACCATGTCGGTGAAGTTCTCTACGCCGTACATTTCCAGAGCGGTAGCGTCCAGACGCTCACGCATCTGATCCTTCAACATCTTGGGCATCCAAACGATTCTGCCCGGGCCGCCTTCGGCAGCGATAAACTTCTTGGAAGAAATAAAGTGCTTGCCGTGACCCATAAAGCCGGGAGTCTGCACGCCGCCACCGGTCATGGAAGCCATTTCGGAGAAGCTCATGCCCAGAGGCGTAATGCCAGCATGCTCACGGCAAGTGATGACCACGCCCATGGAGCAGGGCTCAACACCACAGATACACTCGAAGCAGCCGCAGGAAGTCATGGGATCCTGGAAAAGGCTGTACAGAGTGATCCGTTCCACAGCGCCCTGAGAATACTTGTTGACAGCCTCGTCCATAGAGTCGTAACGACCCAGCTTCTCATCCTGGCAGCCTTCCTTCAAGATGGGCTGGCAAGGACCGGCGGGATCCAGTTCCTGGGTAGCCTTAGCATCCAGCCAGGACACAGCACCGCAAAGACCCAGACGCTCGGGGGTAACGATACAAACGTGGCTGGGAGAGAAAGCCTGACACATGATGCAGGTGTAGAAGGTATCCACAGACTCGTCGGTCATGGAAGCCAGACGTGCATCACGCTTGTTGAAGATCTCGTTGGCCTGAGCGCGCAGTTCCTTATTCTTGTCTGCGTCCACCACGATGGTGACCTGGCACTTGTCCACAACGGCCTCGAACTCGCTCTTGACCTTTGCGTACAGAACTTCGCCCAGATGCTTGAACTTGAAGCCAGCCTCGAAGTCAGCCTTGGAGATACGCACGCGGATCATATCACGCTGACCGGTGTGCATAACGCCCTCGATGCAGTTGATCCAAGCGTGGATCTTACGTTCCATAACGGACTCAAAGTCGGGCTGCATTGCCTTGCCGGCAACCTCAACAGTGTAAGACAGAGAGATCTTGGAGCCAACGGGGATCTCGTCGATCTCGGGGCCAACCACAGTGATCTTGTGATCTTCCACCTCGGCTGCATCTCTGGTCTGCACCAGCTCGAAGCAGTCCACACGAGAGCCGTCCACTTCCACCTGCATATCGCCCTTACGAATGATTTCGCCTTCGAAAGCGGTAGCAAAAGAAACGGGAATATCGATCTTGGTGATCTTCAACTTAATGTCGCGAGCTTCCAAGGAAGTGGCGTTCCACTTCTCGGTATCCAGTTGCTGGATCAGGGACTTAGGAACCCGGAACATATTCTCGGTCTCGTTGGAAACAACGGGGAAGCCCAGGCAGATAGCACCTGCACCGTAAGAAACGATCTCATCGGACAGAGGCTTGTAAGCGTTTACGAAAGCGCGAACACGCTCCATGGTGTAAGCATACAGAGCCTTGGTGTCGCCGGGAGTCACATTACCGAAGATCAGCGCAGCACGCAGAGCAACGGAAACTACGTGAATCACGGACTGCATTTCGTAGCCCAGGGGCACCATACGCACGCCCTCACCGGTCTTCATGCCGGCATCTACGCAATGCTTGATGGCATCGCCGGTCAAGGTGACCAGGATACCCTGTGCCTGGTAAGACTTGGCCAGAGCCACAGTCTCCTCAGGATTCTCAGCGCCGCCGATGATAACGGCAACACCGGGAATATCGCCGGTAACCAGCGGAACACCCAGGTTACGCACGAAGGCGTCGGTCAGGTGGCCCATCTCAGGCTCGGCATAGGGCTCAGCGCCCTGCAAATACTTCAAAACTTCCAAAAACTCTGCGCACAGAGCGGAAGCCACACCGCTGTCAAACACATCCTGCAAGCGGGGGTTGCGGGTCATCATGGGCTTAATGTCATTTTCCAGAGCAGCTTTCAGCTCGCCCAGGTTGTTGACCTTTTTGCCGGTGATGCTGTAATAGCAAGGAAGATTGTATGCGGTATTGGGGAAAGCCACGGCTTCTGCCTCACCATATTTGGCAATGGCTTCGTCGATGGCAGCTACGGTACGCTCATAATTATAGTCGTTACCGCCAAAAACTCTGTCAAATAGTGTCACGGTATTTCCTCCTGTTTTTAATCTGACCGTTATTCATCACGGTCGAGTATGGTCTTGATTTTTCTGATCTCGTCCAACGCTGCGGGACAAAAATCGTACGGGGATTTTCCCTGACGGTCTGCATCCATGATTTCGCTGTTGTGGTGGATAAAGCCAAGCAGATCTTCCTGGGGGATCACGCTTCGAATGAACTGCTCATCCTTTTCGTCCCGGATTTTGTTGGCTACCACCCGAACTCTTTTTACGCCCAGATCGGAAGCAAGACGCTTTACGTTGTGGTAAGTCTGCACAGAGCGGGAACCGGGTTCGATCACCACGATAAACTGATCCATGCTGCCGGCCGTGCCTCTGCCCAGATGCTCCAAACCCGCTTCCATATCCATGATGACCACATCGTTTTTCCGATAGGTCAACGCAGAAAGAATGCTTTTGAGCATCACGTGTTCCGGACAAACGCAGCCGCTGCCGCCCACGTCCACCGTGCCCATGACCAGAAGCTTTACACCGTTGATATCCTTGCTGAATGTGTCGGGAATATCCGCCACGTAAGGATTCAGCTTAAAAAACTTATTGGCCGCATTGGCGCCGGTACGCTCTTCCACCAGTGTCCGCATTTTGGAAATGGGAACGATCTGGTCTACTTCTTCCTGAGTAAGCCCCAACGCCAGACCCAAATTGGCATCCGGGCCAACGTCCGCCGCCAGGACGGTGCGTCCTTCATCGGCATAGAGCCTTGCCAGAGTGGAGGACAATGTGGTTTTACCCACACCGCCCTTGCCGGTAATTGCTACTTTCATTGGAAAATCCTCAAACTATAATGTAATGCTGTACCAGCGAAATCTCCGCTGATGAAATCGGTGAGAGATTTTTCTTCAGGCGAAGGTTTTAAGCGACCATTATACTTTGTGTATATGGGCGCTTAAATAACGCACGGCTGGAGAAAAAGATCCGCTGATCAGATGCCGAGGGCGTCGCGCTTGGCCTCGATGCAGGCGATCATCTTGTCACCCAGGGACTCGATGTCGGTTTCCACAACGAACTTAGCCTCGACCCCCTCCTTGATGCCGCCCTCGCCCTGCAGCAGGCGGGTGACTTCTTCGGAACCCTTGGAGTAGGG
>JAZRMV010000024.1:0-26443 GCA_045647845.1 Faecousia sp. | reverse complement strand
GGCTGCTACCACCGAGTCCTACGGCTACACCGAGGATGAGATCGTTTCCTCCGACATCATCGGCATGACCTTCGGTTCTCTGTTCGATGCTACCCAGACCATGGTCAACAAGCTGCCCGGCGGCATGACCCAGGTTCAGGTTGTTTCCTGGTACGACAATGAGAACTCCTACGTTTCTCAGATGGTCCGCACCATCAAGCACTTCTCCACCCTGCTGTAATCGGAGAAAATCAGACATAAGAAGATGCACGGCCAAAAGCCGTGCATCTTTTTTTCGAAATAAAAAAATTATTTCCGGAAAGGCTTGAAAATGCTGATTTTCCTTGCTATACTTGGCTTGATTGGAGCTGCGGAAAGCAGCGACCAAATAAATGATTAAAAGAGGGAAGATTATGAACAAGGGTTTCTATACCGCTCTGGGCACTCCGTTGGATAAAGACGGCAATTTCTGCCCCGAAAGCATGGCTCGCCAGATTGAGCAGCAGATCCAGGCCGGCGCATCCGGCTTGCTGGTCATGGGCTCCATGGGCATCATGACTTATCTGAAAAATTCTGAGTATCCCAAGGTCGCAAAGGTAGCCGCTGAGGCTGCTAAGGGCAGAGTTCCCGTGTTGGTCGGTGTTACCGATCTGTCCATCGGTCGGGTTCTGGACCGTGTGGCTGCGCTGGAAGGTATCGACGGTATCGACGGCATCGTTTCCACAGTTTCTTACTACGGCGGCATGACGCAGGATCAGGTTTTCACTTTCTATGATGAGATCGCAAAGCAGTCCGGCAGACATACTTATCTGTACGACCTGCCCGTGGTCACCAAGACCGCTACTCTGCCCGCAACCGTGAAGCGTCTGTGGGCCAACCCCAACATCAAGGGCATCAAGTCCGGCAATCTGGTCATGCACAGAGTTCTGATGCACGACGAGGAGAAGCCCGCTGATTTTGCTCAGATGTTCAGCAACATCGACGAGTTTGACATCGCTTACAAGTACGGTGTGGATAAGAACCTGGACGGTATGTTCGCTGCAACCCCCAAGACCGCTCAGAGAATGTACACCGCTCTGGATGCCGGCGACATGACCACCGCCGCCAAGGAGCTGGACAGCATTTTGGAGTTGAGAGATCTGTACATCACCACCGGCAACCTGATGGCTGCATTCAGCCACTCCATGAACCTGATGGGTTGCGGCGGCAACTTCTATGTGGACTTCACCAAGGATATCTCCGACGAGAGCAAGTCTCTGGTGGAAGCCAAGATGAAGGAACTGCGGGAGATCTAAATTTTTATACAGAAAGCGTGCTGACGAAGGTCAGCACGCTTTTTTACGTTTCCAGTTGCTTGCCCAGGAAGGTGGCGGCAGTTTGCGCCAATTTTTGATCCGGCTCGGTCAGGGGAGAGTCTCCCTCGCCCAGCAGCAGCATCACGCAGCCCATCAGATCGCCCTGGGACAAAATGGGCGCAGCCACGCCCAGGTGGTATTTGTCGCCGCCCTCGGCAGCCTGGATCCGTTGGGAGCCGGCCTCGTAGCGGTAATTTTTCCGCTGCTCCATCAGGTGGCCCAGCTCCTCGGAGTTGCGCTTGTCCAGAAGCTCCCGCTTGGGCGCACCGGACAGGGCAATGATGGAATCCCGGTCGGAAACGGCTGCGATGCGGCCGGTGCTGGAACCGATGGCCTCGCACATTTGGGAGGCGAAGTCTTGCAAATCACCCATGGGAGAGTACTTGCGGAAGATCACGCCCCCGTCCTTTTCCGTGTAAATTTCCAGAGGGTCTCCCTCGCGGATGCGCAGGGTTCTTCTAATTTCTTTGGGAATGACAATACGCCCAAGGTCGTCCACTCTTCTGACAATTCCTGTTGCTTTCATAGTATATCTTTCTCCTTTTCTGCGGCGCACCCAAGGCTCCCCTTGTCAGGGGAGCTGTCAGCCGAGCAGGCTGACTGAGGGGTAGTCGTTCTCTCCTCCAGTCAGCTTCGCTGACAGCCCCCTCGTCAGAGGGGGCCTTTTCCCGTGCCTACAATAATTTTACAAATTACGATGCTATTATTTGTAAAAGAGAGAAGATTATACTGCAACAAATAAAAATGAACCTACACTTTCTTTTCGAAAATGATAGGTTCATCTCTTTTGAAATTCTTCGCCAGTGATTAGATAATTGATGGATACATTATAGTATTTCGACATCTCTACCAGCAAGGCAAGGGACGGCTCTCGTTTGCCGTTTTCATAATAAGACAATGCTTCACGGGAGATATTCAAGTCCATAGCGACTTTTTGTTGATTTAAATTCCGCTTTTTGCGGATGTTTTTTAACCCAATCATCAAATCACCTCTTGCATTTATTGTAACATTGTGTTACACTGTTTTATGTAACATTATGTTACACAAAGAAAGGGAGGATATTTACGATGTCAAAATTTTGTACGCATTGTGGCAAAGAACTATTTGATGAAGCTATTATTTGTCCTGGTTGCGGATGTTCTGCTCAGGAACACAAATCAGCACAGCAAGACTATCGAAGAATATTGCAAAAAACAAAATTATTTGTAGTAATTGGCTCCGTTTTGATGGCACTCGGTTTTTTTGCGTGGATCGGAACTTCTTTGTTAGATACATTATATGTCGTCATTGGAGAACAAATACAAGCAAATATTCTGGGAATGAGGCCAACTCTTAGTATGTATGCTACCTGCGAAACGTTAGCTTCTTGGTCAAGCATTGTCTTCTTTCTGGCGGCAGAAATTATGTTTATCATCCCTCGGGAGAAGTTTAATTCTGCTTTCAAAAAAGAAAATTCAATTCTATTAACACAGAATAAAACTGCATACAAACAAGCGGCAAAGGAGAAAAACCAAGAGTTAAACAAAGATATTTCTTGTTACCATCTTTCTTGGGTGCTTGCAATTGTGGCCTGTGCATTATTTGTGATTTCTGTCTTTATCCCGAGCTTTGGACTATAACAATCTATACTCTTTGAATAATAGCAAAATAGTAACAGCGAGGCGAAATTTCACCTCGCTGTTACTATTTGCATAATCCTCTATCTCTGCACCATATGTAGATATTCGTGATCGCCCTAACAAATCGTCCCTCTGATGTCAATGTTGTATGTAAGGGGTCCCACTCGCGGATGCGGAGTGTGCGGCGGATTTCTTTGGGAATCACAATACGCCCGAGGTCATCAACACGGCGAACAATTCCTGTTGCGGTGCCCGGTGCTCTCCTTGCCGACGGTGCGGCTGCGTCGCTCACCGACCGCGGCCACTCGCTCTGCTCCCTTCTCCTGCCACAGGCAGCGGTCGCATCGCTCCCCAGTTGCTTTCATATATCTTTCTCCTTTTACATTTCTAAAAGCCTTCCCCTTGAGGGGAAGGTGGCCGAGCGCCAGCGAGGTCGGATGAGGTGTTGTCGCAGTTTCGTTCCACCTCATCAGTCAGCTCCGCTGACAGCTTCTCCTCAAGGAGAAGCCTTTCGCGCCCTACAATAATTTTACAAATTACGCTGTTAGTATCTGTAAAAGGCAGGAGATTATACCGCAACAAACAAAAATGAACCTAACAGGACATACAGATTATAATAAAACCAACAAGAAAACATTCTCCTTTGTCGCCCTTGTGGTTGAAATTGCATTGGGAGTTGTATAAAAGCACAGCGGAGTGAAATTCACTCCGCTGCTTTGCAGATAAGTTGACATTTTTTTGAGAGCGTATTATAATCATTTTTGGATATATATCCAATACATATAAAGGAGAACGGATATGGATTACTTAAAACTGTTAAACGGCCTGAAAAAGGAATTTTTTGAGGCAGGCAAAGCAAAGTACGAAAGCATGAATATCGTCGTGAGAATTCTTCTGACGCTGGTGTTCATTCCCCTGCGCGTCAGCTTCTTCTTCGCAAGACTGGCTTACTGGTTCACCTGGTTCTTCTTCAAGTGTCTGGCTACCCCCGTGGATTACTTGCAGAGCTGGCTGAATTCCCAAAAGGATGGCATTTACCACGCCACCCAGGCAGTTCTGTACTTCTTCTGCATTCCCGTGATCTTTGCACAGCAGGTTATGCTGGCTATGAATGCATTCGCATTCTTCTTCCAGTGGTTCGGCCTGATGATCAGCGCATACGTGATGACTCTGGGCGCTGTCAGATGGCAGCCCGTTATCAGCGAGGCAGTTTTCGACGCTGAATAATTGATATTTCTGAAAAACCAGCGGAGTGAATTTCACTCCGCTGGTTTTGTGTTTGGTTCAAATTACAGACTGGCGAAGAATTTGACGACCATATCCCACAGGGGGGTCAGGTTTACCAGGACGGGAACCAGGATCAGGGAGATGACGGACATCAGCTTGATCAGAATGTCCATGGCCGGGCCGGCGGTGTCCTTCAAGGGGTCGCCCACCGTGTCACCGGTGATGGCTGCCTTATGAGTGTCGCTGCCCTTGCCGCCAAAGTTGCCGGCTTCCACGTATTTTTTTGCGTTATCCCAGGCACCGCCTGCATTCGCCATAAATACGGCCAGCATGATGGCAGAGACCAGGCCGCCCATGAGCATACCGCCAAGACCGGCTGCGCCCAGAATGATGCCAACGGCAGCGGGTGCAGCAATGGCCAGCAGGCCGGGAGCGATCATTTCCCGCAGGGAAGCCACCGTGGAAATGTCGATGCAGCGGTTATAGTCAGGCACGCTCTTGCCCACCAGAATGTCGGGGTCGTTCTGGAACTGGGCGCGGACTTCCTCGACCATCTTGTTGGCGGCCTTGCCCACGGAATCGATGGTCATGGCGCTGAACAGGTAGGGAAGCATTGCGCCGATGAGCAGACCCACCAGCACGCAGGGGTTGTCCAGAGAAATGGTAAATTCGGGCAGATGCACTTTTACCGCTTCGATAAAGGAAACGATAAAGGCAAGAGAGGTCAGCGTGGCAGAGCCGATGCAGAAGCCCTTGCCGATGGCAGCGGTGGTGTTGCCCACAGCGTCCAGCTTGTCGGTGATCTCGCGAACTTCCTTGGGCAGAGCGGCCATTTCCGCAATGCCGCCGGCGTTATCGGAGATGGGGCCGTAACCGTCAACGGATACGGTGATACCCACGGTGCACAGCATACCCACGGCAGCCAGGGCGATGCCGTAAGCTCCGCCGAAGAAGTAGGCCAAAGCGATCGCCACGCCCAGGCAGGCGATGGTCAGCCAGGTGGAGCGCATACCTACGCCCAGACCGGCGATGATGTTTGTGCCGTGGCCGGTTTGGGATTCCTTGGCGATGTCCTTAACGGCAGCGTATTCGTCGGAAGTGTAAAGCTCCGCAACGAAGCCCACACCGATGCCGGCAGCAAGGCCGGTGATGACACAGAACATATATTTATATTGTCCTAAATAGAAGATGGAAAGCAACACAGCGGCAACGACCACAAGGCCGGTTGCGATGTAAGTAGCGATGTTCAGAGCCTTGTGAGGATCTTTCCAGTTGCGGGCGCGAACGATCAGAACAGAGATCATGGATGCCAAAATACCAACGCCGCAGATGAGAATGGGGAACAGAATGTGCCGGGAGGAAAGACCGGTAAACAGCGCCATAGTCAGGCAGGAGATGATAGAACCCACATAGGATTCGGTCAGGTCGGAGCCCATACCGGCAATGTCGCCCACGTTATCGCCTACGTTGTCTGCGATGGTGGCGGGGTTGCGGGGGTCGTCCGCGGGGATTCCGGCTTCCAGTTTGCCCACCAGGTCAGCGCCAACGTCAGCTGCCTTGGTGTAGATGCCGCCGCCAACACGGGCGAACAGCGCGATCAGAGAACAGCCCAGGCTGTAACCGGTGAGGATCTGCACCGGAGCGTGGGCGTTGCCGGTGATGGCATAGACCACAAGGAAAATGGCAACAAGGCCGAAAAGACCAAAGCCTGCAACGGAAAGGCCCAAAACAGAGCCACCGCCGAACGCTACTTTCAGCGCGCCGGACATACCTTCTGCTTGTGCCTTCATGGCAGTTCTGGCGTTAGCCTTGGTGGCGATGGCCATGCCGATCCAGCCGGCAAGGGCGGAGAAGCAAGCACCGATGACGAAGCAGATGGCCGCCTGCCAGCCGATGCCCTCTGCGCCTTGGAGGGCGGGAATGAAGCCCAGCAGCGCCAGCAAAGCGCCGACGCCAAAAACAAAGGGAATGATGATCTTGTATTCACGGAACAGGAACGTCAGCGCGCCCTCGTGAATGTAGTTTTGGATTTCCTCAACGCGCTCGTTGTCGATTTTCATGCGGGAAATTTTGCGGAACAGCAAAAATACGTAGCATAAGGTGATCACAGCCGCAAAAGCAACAAGGGCAAGAGGGAGATAGATGGATTTGTCCATGATAGACTCCTTTCTGGTGATTGATGTTGTTATGGTATCACATTTTCCTCGCCTGGGACAAGTCTTTTTCCGATTATTTTTTTGCTTTTTTAAGGACAAAGAGCGATTCAGCTGAGCAAGGCAGAGTAAAAGCTTGAAATGTAACTGTTCGTGCCCTATAATATTAGGCAAAGGATCCCGCTGGGAACAAATTCTTGTTTCAGGAGGACAGTATGGAATTTTTGAAAACCAACCGTCGCTTTGATTTTCTGTATGACGGTGTGCCTTTTTCTGAATTAACTTGTCAAGAAGAGCAGGTCTGCGATGGCGATCGGGTCACCACCGTTTACACCTTTGCAGATGGCTTCAAAGTGACCAATATCGCCACGAAGCACGGCAGCGCTTATGAGTGGGTGAACTGGTTTGAAAACACCTCTGATCAGCCCACCAAAGTGATCTCTCAGCTGCATGACGCCAGCGTTGCGCTGCCCATGCCTCGGGAAGAAGCGGCCGGCTGGGTGTCCCATCAGCCGGAGTTTTCCCAGCTGACCGGCGTATATGCGCCCACTGGTTCTGTTTGGGGCTTTGATGAGTTCAGCGCCTTTCCCGACCGGAAGGAGCAGGGCTTTTTCCGGGGTCAGCTGACACCCGGGGAGAAAAAAGAATATGCCCCGGTGGGGGGTCGTTCCAGCGACGGCTGCGCCCCGTTTTTCAATGTACACAAGGCTGAAACGGGATATATATTTGCCATCGGCTGGACGGGACAGTGGAACTGCTCCTTGGAGCGTACGGAAGAGGAGTTGGTCGTTAAGACCAAAGTGGAGTCCACCAATTTTCGCTTGCTGCCGGGAGAGAAGATCCGCACATCGTCTTTTGTGCTGATGCCCTATCGGGGCACGGTGGCCGAGGGTCAGAATCAGTGGCGGGCGCTGGTGCGGGAGAAGTTTTCTCTTGTCGGACAGCCCGGGCGAGATGATCATACGCCCCTTTGCGCCATGGTCTGGGGCGGTATGCGCACCGATTCTGTGCTGGAACGAATCCGGGTGATCCGGGAAAATCAGCTGCCGATTGAATATGTGTGGATGGATGCGGGCTGGTACGGCGCAGAAACGGCGCCCAGTCCCGACGAATATGAGGGCGATTGGCCGGAGCATACGGGGGATTGGCGAGTGAGCCGGAAGATCCATCCGGGCGGACTGAAAGACGTGGCCAAAGCGGCCCACGATGGGGGCATGAAGTTCCTTCTTTGGTTTGAGCCGGAGCGGGTGCGCAAAGAAACGCCCATCGTGTCGGAGCACCCGGAATATTTTCTGTTTCCGGAGGAAGCGGATTGCCCCAATGTGCTGCTGGATCTGGGTCGGGAAGATGCGTGGAATTACTGCGTCGAGACCATTTCCGGCCTGATCGAGCAAATCGGTGTGGACGGCTATCGGCAGGACTTTAATTTCCCGCCCCTTCCTTATTGGCAAAGAAACGATGCGCCGGATCGTCAGGGCATCACCGAAATTAAGCATATTATGGGTTTGTATCGGTTCTGGGACGCCCTTTTAGAGCGTTTTCCGGGGCTGATCATTGATAATTGCGCCTCCGGCGGACGGCGGATCGATATTGAAACCCTTCGTCGCAGCGTTCCTTTGTGGCGCAGTGACCTGCCTTGCTCGGCCAACTGTGTGTTGGAGGGTGTGCAGTGTCAAAGTTTGTCTTATAACCGGTGGCTTCCTTATTCTTCTACCGGTGTGGGTCGGCTTTATGATACCTATCGGATCCGCAGCGGCTACGGCCCGGGTTTGAATGTGGGTTATGCGTACAGCGAAAGAGAGCCTTTTGGGGACGATCCGGAGGAAATGGCGTGGCTGAAACAGCGGCTTTCAGAATATCTGGCGCTTCGACCGCTGACGGAGGGGGATTTTTATCCGCTGACAGAGGTCAGCGACCGCAAGGATATTTGGTGCGCAGCGCAGTATCATCGTCCCAAAGCGGACGACGGCTTTGTTCAGATTTTTCGTCGGCAGGATTCGCCTTATGAAACTGCCAGATATCCGCTGCAAGGTTTGAACGAAGAGGCGACCTATGTGTTTACAGACCTGGACGAGAAGACCCAATGGACGGTCAGCGGAAAGGTTTTGAAAGAGCGTGGTTTTGCCGTAGAAATTACAGAAAAACCCTGCTCCAAAATTTTCCGTTACGAAAAAATGTAAAAAAAGAGCAACTGTCAACAGACAGTTGCTCTTTTTGATTATTCCGGAGCGTAGAGGAAGATTGCAGAACTGCGTTTTTGGGGCAGATGTATGGGCAAAATGCCGCCTCCTGAAAAGGTGCTGCCGCTGTCCAGCTCTGTGAAGCGGTAGGTCTTTCCGCCCATGGCGCAAAGGGGGATGTCCACCCGGTCAAAGGGTGCATTTTCCCGCCGGAATGCCAAGACTACACCCTCGCAGGTGTCCGGGTCGTGATATTGCCAGATTGCCCAGGCAGTGTCGTCAATGGTCGCAGAGCCGTGGTTGTAAAAATCTTTGGAAAGATATTTGCGGATCGCCCGGTAGTCGTCTGTGACCTTTTTTGCCCAGAGAAAATCTGCTTCCGTCATGGACTGGAAAATAGCGTTATAGAATGCGCCGCCCCAGCTGGAAGAATAGGAACTGCGAATGGCGTAGGTGTCACCTTTGGTTTTGCTGGTGCAGCCATTGTAGGGCAGATACCGGGAAATATTGGCGTTGTGGGCCTGCAAGACCTCGGGTGTTTCGTTGAAATTGCACTGATAATCGCTGCGGAAGAAAGGAATGGATCGACGAAGGGTTTCAATATCGATCCGTCGGCCGCCGCCGGAGCAGTTGTCGATGATTAAGCCGGGGAACTTCTCCAAAAGGGCATCCCAAAGCCGGTACATTGCGGTGATGTGCTTAATTTCGGTGATGCCGATGCGGTCTTTCTCGTCGTTATTCTTGCAGTAGGGGGCAAGCTTTACATTGAAGTCCTGCCGGTAGCAGGAAAGGGAAAGGTCTTCGACAAAACCGCAAATTGTCCGGTAAATGTAGTCAAAAGCTTCATTGTTGTCGTAATTCAGAAGCAGGTTCGGATCGTTTTCGTTCTCTGGGAGCAGGAAATATTCCGGGTGTTCTGCCACAATGGGCGTTTCCCTCCGGGCCCGCTCCGGTTCCAGCCAGAGCATGAGGTTCATGCCGCCTTCTTGGGCGCAGGCGGAAACGTCCCGGAGCTTTTCTGGGTGTACCCGGGCGTTGACTTCCCATTCTCCCGCGTGAGCGCCCCAGTCACCGCTGAACGCATCGTCGCACTTGGTGCATTGACCGTACCAACCTGCGTCGATCCAGACATCTTCAAAGCAGATGCCGTGATCTTTCAGCTGGTTCAGGCGCTTTTTCATTTCTTCGCTGGTTAGTCCGCCCCAGAGTTCAAAGGCCAGCAGACCTTTTTTGCCCGGGTGGGAGAAGTGCCGGCGGATCAAATTGCGGAATTTGTTGTATTGATCCTCCTGGGAGGCGTATTTCATGATCAGCGTGCCGGTGGTGCGCAGTTTTTCACCGGGTTTCAAGTAAAAGCGTGCCTTTTGTAGACCGCTTTTAAAACGTACGCCACCGTCTGTTTTGACGCACTCTGCCTGCCAGTCACCGGACCAGCCAATGGCGGCAATATAGCCGGAATCTTTTGCGGTGATGTGGAAAAAGGGCATCATGGTATCGCTGGACAAGCCGCCCTCGCTGGAAAAAGTCTTGGTGTCGGTATTTTTGCCCAGGTATTCACGGTGGAAAGAAAATTCCGTGGCGCTTTTCGGGTCGTTTTCCCAGTAGTTACTGCCTTCGATGATGCCGTTCATGGTGATCACGCATAGGTCGCCCGGCTTTGGCATATAGCCCGGACGGCACGCATCGGTCTGGGGCAGGGGCAAAAGGGTGTCGCAGTCAAAGATCCGGGAGAAAATCTGAGAGTTTTTGTTCCCGGCATTTTCCAGGAAGAGTACCCACTCCACCGCATCAAAATCTGTATAGGTGGTGGCAGAAACGGTAACGGTGACTTGCTCGTCCAGGGTATAGACCGCCCCGTTCACGGCATCGAGGGTATGGAGTTGATTGCCATAATACAGGCTGAATTTTGGGGTCATAAAAATCACCTCTTATGGAATCAGGCAAATGGCGATCAGGCTGGCAATGCCGCCAACAAGACCGATGGTTTGCCGACGGGTCAGCTTTTCCTTGAACAGCAGAACGGACACCAAAGAGGAAAGCACGATGGCGCTGCCGTTGATTAGGGGAAAGAACAGCTGGCTGGGGAGCATACCGGATAATTTTAGATTGATAAAGTTCATGGCGAAGGTGCAGCCACCGCACAAAAAGCCGATAAACAGAACCTTTTTGTTGATCGCAGCCGGGTCGAGGCGGCCTTTGGTCTTGATGAGAGAAAAGACTGCGGCGCAGATAAATGCTGCGAACAGAAAACCGCTGCTTTCGGCTTTGTAAGCAGAGGACTGGTGCACCTTTTGCAAAATGCCGATTGCGCCCTGGAACAGAAAAGAAAGCAGAGCAAAGAAAAACCACTTGCCGCCAATTTTGGTGTTGGCATTTTTCTGAAAGGACAGATACAGAAAATAAAGAAGCACAAACACCGCAAGGAGCTTATATAGACTGAATGTTTCACCAAAGAACACGCCGGACAGCGCCGGAATGATCATGGACGAGGTGATGAAAAGCAGGGTTAGGTGCATGGGGCCGTGGGTCAGCGCCAGCAGCTTGTAAAGTCCCGCAAGTGCGGTCACTACGCCAAACAGCACACCCAGCGCCACGGTGAAAAAGGAAACAGAACCGGTGAACATCATCACGCCAAAGGCAACGATACACACCGCATACATTAGAAAATTAAAGGTATTGATTCCGGTGCCGGATTGGAGCTTGCGCTTGGTGATGTAGTTGGAAAGTCCGTTGTGCAGGACCATGGAGGATATGCTTGCAACGATCATGGCAATCAACAAAGACCGCCTCCTTTTTGTTTTCTTAACCATAGCATAACGAAAGCGTCTTTGCAACTATCAAATTGGGGGAAAAGTGCGTGCTTTCGGGGATTTTGGTGAAAAAGATTGACTTGCCGGCGGGTGCAATTGTATAATTACATTCAGGAGTGTGATGCGCGTTGAAAGTAACGAAACTGGGACAAATTCGTGACGGTCAGGATGGCGCTATCTGGGGAAACCACCTGTTTCGCCTGGACGCAAGCGGCAACTGCACCGTATATACCCTTTCGCCCTTGGAAGAAGTGGGGCGTTTTACCCTGGATCAAGTGGCGCAAATGAAGCCTCACAGCAACTCGGTGATGTTCGGCAGTGAGTTTTACAGCCCAGACGATCCGTTCCCTTTACTTTACAGCAATATTTATAACAATTATGCCTCCGCAGAGGATAAAATGAAGGGCGTGACCTGCGTGTACCGGGTCTGGCTGGAAAATGGAGCTTTCCAATCCCAGCTGGTGCAGGTGATCCGGATCGGCTTTGCAGACAGCAGCCTTTGGCAGTCGGAAAACGGAGCGGATGTGCGCCCCTACGGCAATTTTGCCATCGATCGGAAGCGCTCGGTGTACTATGCTTTTACCATGCGCGACCAGGAGCGTAACACCCGGTATTTTGCCTTTGCTCTGCCCAAGGTGCGAGGCGGGCAGAAGCGGGTGACTTTGAACGAAGGGGATATTTTGGAGCAGTTTGACTGCGAATATCATCGGTATGTCCAGGGCGCTTGCTATCATGACGGGCGGATCTACTCATTGGAGGGATTTTCCGAGGGCGCGGTGAATCCTGCGGGCTTGCGGATCATCGATATGGAAGCAAAAAAACAGAGGGAATATTTCCCCCTGTTTGATTACGGTCTGAAAGTGGAGCCGGAGCTGATCGATTTTGCCGGGGAGACTTGCTATTACAGCGACAGCCACGGCGCATTTTATCAGTTGACGTTTTAAACGTTGCTGGGGAGTCGGCTTTCCAGGTCGGTCAGGTAATCGTCAAAGCCCACTTCCAGCAGATGCAGTTTGCCGCCCCGGTATTCGCATCGGGTCAGGGAGGCATTGGGCGTCCATGGAATTTGTGAGGCAAAGCAAATGTGACCTTTTTCGCAAAGGGTCTGCACCGCCCGAATGGGCGTGGCATGGGTAGTGACCAGAATGGTCTTGCCCTCGTTGCGACGGCAGATGCGCAAAAGCTCTTTGTGAATCCGATCTGAAAGGTCGGCTACGGTTTCGCCCCCGGGGCAAGCAGCGTGACCGATGTCCTGCCGCCAAGTGGTATAGCTTTCGGCATAGTCCCGGCACAGATCGTCAAAGGACTTTCCCTCCCATTCGCCGGCATGGATCTCCCGGAGTTGGGCGCGTGGGGTGATGGGCAGTCCCAATCGACGGGCGGTAGGAGCAGCCGTTTGCAGGGCGCGCTTTAAGTCGCTGGAATAGATTTTATCGATCCGGTAATGGGCGGTGAGCCAATCGGCCAGGGCTTCGGCTTGGCGCGATCCCATTGGCGTTAAGTTGGGGTCTGTGTGGCCGGCAAAGGTGCGGTCTAAATTGGCTTGGCTTTGTCCGTGGCGGACTAAAAGCAATGTGGTCATGGCGGTAAGCCTCTTTTCTCGTGTGTTTGAGATTATTATAATGAAGAATGAATGGGTTGTCCAGTAATTTACCCGGGTGAATTTTCACCCGGGTATTTCTTTTTGCTAAAATATACACCCGGTTGCATGAAATTGGGCAACTTGAAATTCCTCCGTGGTTTAGGTTAAAGAGAGAAAAAATAACTTTCAGGAGGTTTTTATGCAAAATATAATGGTCGATATTGCCCAAAGCGGCGTGGCAAGCACGTTGCTTTTCAAGCAGGGCGATGTAAACCGCACATTTCAGGTGACGGTGACAGACAATGGCCTGCCTTATCCGGTGGAGAATGCTGAAATGGTTTCTGTTTGGTATTCCGGCAGCAGCGGTGAGGGGATCTACACTGATGCGGGTGAAGAAAGCGCCTGTACCGTGGAGGGGAATGTGATCACGGTGAAAGTACTTGCGCCGCTGGTGATCAAAAAGGGCGCAGGTACGTTGTGCCTGATGCTTTCCCACCCGGACGGCACCCAGCTGGGGTTGTGGAACATCATTTACCATGTGGAGGGCGTGCCCGGATACGAAAGTCCCGAGACGATGAATTACTATAATGCGCTGGGACGGATTATGGAACAAACCAAGCAGCTGGCGGAGGAGATCCGGGAATCCGTAGAAAACATCGAAACAGACGAGACCCTTTCTGTTTCCGGTGTGGCGGCAGACGCAGCAGCGGTTGGCAGACAGTTTGAAGAAGTTAACAATAAGTTTGGCACCGATGAAACCCTTTCCGTTTCCGGTGTGGCGGCAGACGCTGCGGAGGTTGGCAGGCAGCTTGAAGAGGTCAACAATAGATTTGAAACAGATGTATATTTTACTCTGCCGGGCGTGCCGGCGGATGCTGCGGCGGTGGGCGATGCGTTATATACCAAACTGTCGTTTATGAACGACCTTTATCATTCCGGCTGCTATCAGGTTGGCGATGATTTGAATTGGCTGAATCCGGCCATGGAGTTGATGCGAACTTATGATATGGTCTTTCGGTATATGGGCAGCACGGTTTGGGCACAGCTGTGCAATTATGGCGCATTACCCAACGGGGGGAGCAAAAATGTAAGCTCCGGAATTCCTGCCAACGCGAAGGTTGTTTCCTACAAATTTATTATTACCAGTGCGGACGGAAATACCGTCTATATCAATCCCCATAAGATCGACGGCGTAGAGCTTGCGCTTATGACTTATAACAATGACGGAATTCAACTTTCGGTGACGACATCGGGCGATTTGTCCGGATATTCCGCAAAGTGCCTGGTTGAGTATACGAATGATTGAGGAGGAGCGTATGAAAATTATTTGTTATCAGCTTTGTACAAAAGTTGGCGAGCAGGAAATTTTGACTCCGGTACAGATGGATTGGAGCGATGCAAATGAGGCCATTGCAAAGGCGGAAGCGCATAAAGGCGAGTATTCCATTTGCGAGGATGAGCGCAAGGCATTTGTACCCGGGGCTGGGGATTGGGTAGAAGCACAGGTGGTTTACACCGCGATGATGACGGATACATTATTGGAGGTTTAAGTTATGTTTGAAAAAATTAAAAAGTGGTATGCCGCTGGCCTGTGGTCGGAAGCGATGGTTCGGGCGGCTTTGGATAAGAAGTATATCACAAAAGAGCAATACACACAGATCGTAGGCAAATAAGAAACACCCGGCAGCCACAGCTGCCGGGTGTTTTGTTTTAATATTTGTCAGCGGGTGATTTCGGGAATACCGTAGTTTTCCAAAATGAAATCCATGTCTTTATCGCCACGGCCGGACAGGCAGATGAGTACAGAACCACGACCCATCTTTTGGGCCAGCTTCATGCCGTAAGCCACGGCATGGGCGCTTTCGATGGCGGGGATGATGCCCTCCATACGGGAAAGAGCGAAGAAGGCGTCGATGGTCTCCTTGTCGTCGATCACGTCGTATTTTACACGACCCAGATCGTGCAAGAATGCGTGCTCCGGACCGGAGGAGGGGTAGTCCAAGCCACTGGCTACGGAGTAGACCGGTGCAGGCTCGCCATTTTCGTCTTTGAGCATGATGCTGTTGAAGCCGTGCATGATGCCTTCTGTGCCGTAGCGCAGGCTGGCAGCGTGATCGCCCAAGGCCGTGCCTCTGCCCAGAGGCTCAATGCCGTAAATATCCACCGGGTCGTTCAGGAAGCCGGAGAACATACCCATGGCGTTGGAGCCACCGCCTACGCAGGCGACCACAGCGTCGGGCAATTCACCGGTCATGCCGATAAACTGCTCTCTTGCCTCAATGCCCACAACGCTCTGGAAATCCCGGACCATCATGGGGAAGGGGTGGGGACCCAGAACGGAACCGATGCAGTAAATGCTGTCCTTGTATTCCCGGGAATAGGCGGCAAAAGCAGCGTCCACCGCTTCTTTCAAAGTGGCAAGGCCTTCGGTCACTTCGATCACATTTGCGCCCAGGATCTTCATGCGCGCCACATTGGGGGCTTGCTTTTTAATGTCCACGCTGCCCATATAAATATCACATTCTAGGCCAAAGTAGGCGGCAGCAGTGGCCAGCGCCACGCCGTGCTGACCGGCACCGGTCTCGGCAATGACCTTTTTCTTGCCCATGTAGCTGGCAAGCAGCGCTTCACCCATGCAGTGGTTCAGCTTGTGGGCGCCGGTGTGGTTTAAGTCCTCCCGTTTTGCGTAAAGCTGCACATTGCCCAGCTTGCCGGAAAGCCGTTCCAAGTGGGAAATGGGCGTGGGACGACCCTGGAACTCCCGACGGATTCGCCGCAGTTCGCTGATAAATTTGCTGGATTTGCAGATGGTGAAATAAGCTTCGGTGATCTCGGCCATGGCCTGCCGCAGATCGTCGGAAATGTAGCAGCCACCGTATTTTCCAAAGTAGCCGGCCTGATCCGGGAAGCTCTTCAAATAAGTATCAAAATCCACGCCATTGTAAATCATATCGATTCCTCCTGAAAAACAAAAATCGCCCGTGACAGAGTAATGCTCCTGCCAAGGACGAATAAAACTTTATCCGCGGTACCACCTTGATTGCCGAAAATCGGCCTCTTTGCAACGGTGCACTTACACCGTCTGCCCTTTAACGCAGGCAACGCGTCAAAAGATACTAAGGCATTTTACCCGTTCCCTCTGCCCTCGGCGGTCCATTTGCTGCTCCGCTTTCACCCCACTTCCACCAACGGGGGCTCTCTGACGATGCGCTATGCAGCGTTATTTCCGCTTCATCGGTTTGCCTGTATTAAACCACAGTTACGGGCGTTTGTCAAGGGAAAATCCGGAAAAAAGCCGGGTGCGTCTTATGACGCACCCGGAAGATAAACGCTTATTTGCACATTTCTTGTGCCACTTCTACGATATGCTCCGCGCTGAGGCCGAAGGCTTTCAGCAGATCCTTGGCAGGACCGGAGTGACCGAACTCGTCGTTGACACCGATGCGGCGCACGGGAGTGGGCAGCTTCTCGGAAAGGACGGCGCACACGGCTTCGCCCAGACCGCCGATGACGGAGTGTTCTTCGCAGGTGATGACCTTGCCGCACTTCTTGGCAGCGCAGAGAACCAATTCTTCGTCCAGAGGCTTGATGGTGGCCATGTTGATGACCATGGCGTTGATGCCCAGGGCAGCCAGCTGCTCACCGGCCTGGATTGCTTCGTATACCAGCAGACCGTTGGCAATGATGGCAACGTCAGTGCCGTCTTTGATCACTTCGCCCTTGCCGATCTGGAAGTTGAAGTTCTTCTCGTGGAATTCGGGAATTGCCAGACGGCCGAAACGCAGGTAAACGGGGCCGTCGAACTCGTAAGCAGCGCGAACTGCCAGACGAGCTTCCTCGCCGTCGGCGGGGCAGATGACGGTCATGCCGGGAATGGTGCGCATCGGAGCGAAGTCCTCGCAGCACTGATGGGATGCACCGTCTTCACCGACGGAGATACCGCCGTGGGTAGCGCCGATCTTCACATTCAGGTGGGGATAGCCGATGGAGTTACGCACCTGCTCGAATGCACGGCCGGCAGCGAACATGGCAAAGGAGCTGGCGAAAGGAACCAGACCCATGGTGGAAGCACCGGCGGCGGCGCAGATCATGTTGCCCTCAGCGATGCCGCAGTCAAAGTGGCGGTCAGGGAAGGCTTTTTGGAATACGGAGGTCTTGGTGGCGCCGGCCAAGTCAGCGTCGAAAACGATCAAGTTGTCTTTTTCCTGACCCAGTTCGGCAAGAGCCTTGCCGTAGGCGTCACGGGTTGCGGTCTTTACTACATCTGCCATATTATTTCGCCTCCAATTCTGCATACTGTGCGTTCAGCTCGTCCATAGCCTGCTGATATTCTGCGTCGTTGGGCGCTTTGCCGTGCCAGCCGGCATTGTTTTCCATAAAGGAAACGCACTTGCCCTTAACGGTCTTCATCACGATGGCGGTGGGCTTGCCCTTGACCTGCTTTGCGGTGTTCAGAGCGCTCTCGATGGCGTCGAAATCGTGACCGTCGATGGCGATCACATTGAAGCCGAAACCTTCCAGTTTGTCCACGATGGGGTAGGGGCTCATAACGTCAGCTACGTTGCCGTCGATCTGCAAGCCGTTGTTGTCGATGATGGCAACAAAATTATCCAGCTTGTAGTGGGCGGCAAACATAAACGCCTCCCAGCACTGACCTTCCTGGATCTCGCCGTCGCCCAGCAAGGTGTAGACGCGGTTGGTCTTACCCTGATGCTTGGAAGCCAGAGCCATGCCGGCTGCTACGCTGACACCCTGACCCAAGCTGCCGGTGGACATATCCACACCGGGAACCAGGTTCATGTTGGGGTGGCCTTGCAGATAGCTGTCGATGTGGCGCAGGGTTTTCAGATCTTCCACGGGGAAGAAGCCCCGGTGTGCCAAAGTGGCGTACAAGCCGGGAGCGGTGTGACCCTTACTCAGAACGAAGCGGTCCCGATCTGCCCACTTGGGGTTCTTGGGATCGATGTTCATTTCCTTGAAATACAGATAGGTAAACATTTCCGTTGCGGACAAGCTACCACCGGGGTGACCGCACTTGGCGGCATATGTAGATTCGATGATACCCATACGAACCTTACAAGCGGTAAGCTGCAACTGTTTCTTTTCGCTCAAAGTCATTGCATTGCCTCCTAAAATTAAATTCGGTGATCCTATGATCACAATAATTCCGGACATAGTATAACATGAAAAACGGATTTTTGCAAGAATGGAGATGGGCAAAAGATGAAAAATCCTTATTGTAAATTCAAAGAAAAGTTGTTATAATAGTAACAACCTAAAAAAATATGGAGGTAAATATCATGAGCAATAAATATGCAGGCACCCAGACTGAGAAAAATTTGATGGCTGCTTTTTCCGGCGAGTCCGAAGCTCGGAATAAGTACACCTATTTTGCTTCCAAGGCAAAGAAAGAGGGCTTCGAGCAGATCGCTGCCCTGTTCCAGAAAACTGCCGATAACGAAAAAGAGCACGCAAAGCTGTGGTTCAAGGAACTTTCCGGCATTGGCGACACTGCCCAGAACCTGAAATCCGCTGCTGAGGGCGAGAACTATGAGTGGACGGATATGTATGCCGGCTTTGCCAAGACCGCTGAGGAAGAGGGCTTCCCCGAACTGGCAAGAAAATTCCGCCTGGTTGCTGCCATTGAGAAGCACCACGAGGAGCGTTACCGCGCTCTGCTGAAAAATGTGGAGACCGCTGCGGTGTTTGCCAAGAGCGAGGTCAAGGTTTGGGAGTGCCGCAACTGCGGTCATATCATCGTGGGCACTGCTGCTCCTGAGATTTGCCCCACCTGCGATCACCCCAAGGCATATTTCGAGATCCACGCAGAAAACTATTGATAAAAGATTTGCGGCTGACCGGAATCGGTCAGCCGCGTTTTCTTTTACTGCATGCCCTGCTCGTAAGCCTCGATCATTTTCTTGACCATCTGGCCGCCGACGGAGCCGGCTTCCCGGGAGGTCAGGTGACCGTTGTAACCATTGGTCAGGTTCACGCCAACTTCCTGAGCAGCCTGCATCTTGAACTTGTCCATAGCCTCACGAGCCTGGGGAATGTTGATCTGATTGTTGCTCTTCATAATTTTTCTCTCCTTTTTGTGACATACTTTCTATATGCCTTGCTTTCTAGGAAAGATCAAATACTTTCCGTAGAAAGCACTTTTTCTTTCCGCACACATAGCTTTTCCCATGTCTAAATGAATATAACTGTTTCTTTCCGGAAGCAGATACAATGTTTTCCAAAAAATAAGGCGTGTCGCATTTTAGCGACACGCCTTTAAATTGTTTAGGAGTTGGCCTTTTCCCGTTCCCGGTCCAGCTTTACATTGCGGAAGTACAGCAGAATATCAGCGGTGATCTCTGCAAAGTTCAGAATGTAAAAAGCCCAGCCCAGGAAGAAGATCCAGCTGTTGCTGCCGTTGGCAAAGAGAATGATGTTTTTGGTGATGCCGAAAATGTAGCCTACCCAGATAAATACCTCGAACAGCAGGCTTTTACCTTTGGCGGTGCGGGATTTCCAGGACTTATATACGGACAGAGGCCAGCTCAAACCAAAGCAGATGATCATAATGGTTTCGCAGGCGGTAGCGATTGCGGGCATAATAATTCTCCTTTATGTGAGTGTTTAGAAAAGCAGCCTCCGGGGAGGCTGCTTTTTATTGAGATTATTGCTCCTCGGACATCTCTTTTAGAGCGTCCTTGCGGGAGAAGTTGGCGCGACCCTTCTCGTCGAAGCCCATGAACTTCACCCAGGTCATGTCGCCCAGGTTCAGAACGTCCTCGACCTTTTCCACGCGGCGGTTTTCCAGCTTGGAAATGTGCACCATGCCGTCATGGCCGGGAGCGATCTCCACGAATGCACCGATGGGCAGGATGCGCACGACCTTGCCGTAGTACAGCTTGCCGACCTCGGGAACGAAGCAGATGTCGTCCACCATCTTCTTGGCGGCCAGAGCAGCTGCGGAGTCCACAGCGGAGATGAACACGCTGCCGTCGTCCTCAATGTCCACCTTAGCGCCGGTATCAGCGCAGATCTTCTGAATGGTCTTGCCGCCGGAGCCGATGACTTCCCGGATCTTGTCCACAGGAATGGTCATGCTGATCATCTTGGGAGCGAACTCGGAAACTTCGGCACGAGGCTCAGCGATGCAGGGCAGCATTACTTCATTCAGGATCTCCATACGGGCGACACGGCAGCGCTCCAAAGCGTCTGCGATGATCTCCATGGTCAGACCCTTGTTTTTCAGGTCCATCTGAATGGCGGTAACGCCTTCGGAAGTACCGGCCACCTTGAAGTCCATTTCGCCGTGAAAGTCTTCCACGCCCTGAATGTCGGTGAAGGTTCTCCATTCGCCGGTCTCCTGGTCGGAGATCAGGCCGCAGGAAATGCCGGCCACGGGACGCTTAATGGGAACGCCGGCGTCCATCAGTGCCAGAGTAGAGCCGCAGATAGAGCCCTGGGAAGTGGAACCGTTGGAGGAAAGAACCTCGGATACCACGCGAATGGCGTAGGGGAACTCTTCCACAGGGGGGATCACGGGCAGCAGAGCCTTCTCAGCCAGAGCGCCGTGACCGATCTCACGACGGGAGGTGCTGCGGGCAGCACGGGCTTCGCCGGTGGAGAAGGAGGGGAAGTTGTAGTGGTGGATATAGCGCTTTTCCTCTTCGGCATAGATGGTATCCAGCTTCTGGGCAGCGGACAGAGTATTCAGGGTGCAGATGCTCAGCACCTGAGTCTGGCCACGGCTGAAAAGACCGGAACCGTGCACTCTGGGCAGAACGCCGACTTCGGCATCCAGGGGACGAATGTCGTCCATGCCACGGCCGTCCACGCGCTTGCCGGCCAGCAGCCACTTCTTAACGACCTTTTTCTGCATTTTGTACAGGCAGACTTCAATATGCGTCTCGAAATCTTCGTACTTTTCTGCGAACTTGTCAGCGAAGTCCAGACGGGCAGCAGTCAGGCGCTCTTCACGGATGTTCTTGTCATCGGTGTCCAGGGCGTACTCAATCTGGCCCAGGCCGTACTCCATCAGGTCGTCCAGCAGGTCGTGGTTGACAGCAGCCTTTTCGAAGGTGAACTTGGGCTTGCCGATCTCAGCAACGATGCCGTTGATGAACTTCACGATCTCCATATTGGTCTCGTGAGCCACACGAATGCACTCGTAAACGATGTTTTCGGGAGCTTCGTTGGCTTCGGTCTCGATCATGACCACCTTCTCGAAGGTGGAAGCGATGCACACGAAGCACTCGCAGGCATCACGCTCTTCGGAAGAGGGGTTGATGATATATTCGTCGTTCAGGTAAGCCACGTTAGTGGTAGCCACAGGGCCGTTCCAGGGAACGTCGGTACTGGCGATGGCGATGGAAGCGCCCAGGGAAGCAACAACTTCCACGGGGTTGTCGTAATCGTTGGCCATGACGGTGCAGGTAACAACGGTGTCGTTACGCAGCTCCTCGTCGAACAGAGGACGCATGGGACGGTCGATGATACGGCTGTTCAGAATGCCCCGCTCGGAGGGCTTGCCCTCACGACGGTTGAAAGAGCCGGGGATGCGGCCGACGGAGTACATTCTCTCTTCAAATTCGATGGTCAGAGGGAAGTAGTCGATGCCGGACTTGGGAATGGGGTTGCAGGTGCAGGTGGTCAGAACCACGGTATCGCCGTAGCGGCAGATGCACTCGGCGTTGGCAAGTTCCGCTACCTTACCGGTTTCCACGGTGAAGGGGCGGCCGCCGATTTCCATCTCGTAAACATGATGGTTGGGATACTGCTTGCGAGTAATCATAAAATTTCCTCCTTAGTGTTTTTCTTTCGGGAGGTTTAGCACTTGAAACAAATGCCGGGGTTCGGCACCTCTTTCAACTGCTAAATATCTCCCGGGAACTACAAAATTTACTTGTGCGCAAGAACGACGAAAAGGGTGACGGAGCATCCGCCACCCTTTTTGGTTCTTACTTACGGATGCCCAGCTTGGCGATCAGAGCGCGGTAACGGTTGATGTCCTTCTTTGCCAGATAGTCCAGCATGTTGCGGCGCTTACCAACCATCATCAGCAGACCACGACGGGAGTGATTGTCGTGCTTGTGGGTACGCAGGTGATCGGTCAGCTCGTTGATACGGGCGGTGAGGATCGCGATCTGGACTTCGGGAGAACCGGTATCGCCCTCATGGGTTGCGTTTTCCAGGATAACCTGGGACTTCTTTTCCTTCTGGATCATTGTGTTTTCCACCTTTATAAAATATTTCCACACGCCAAGTAAGGGGTCGGTGTCTTCCCCAAACTGAGCAGTAGGATGTGCGGGCATAGCCAGCCCGGTTATCATATCATGAGTTTTTCCAAAAGTAAAGAAAAACTTTCACTTTTTTAGGAAAAAATTCAAGGTTTCCATGCGATTTTTCCCGATTTCTTCCCGTAAAGCCTCCAAAGAGGGGAATTTTTTCTCGGGACGGAGGAATTTGTGAAATTCCAGAGTGAGTGTCTTGCCGTAAAGATCGCCCTCAAAATCCAGGAGCCAGGGCTCTACGGTCACGTGACTGCCGCCTACGGTGGGGCGAGTGCCTACATTGGTGACAGCGAGATAGGCTTTGCCGTCCAGGAACGCCCGGCAGGCATATACACCAGCCTTCGGCAGCAAAATGTTCTCCGGATAAGCAAGGTTTGCGGTGGGAATGCCGATGGTGCGACCCAGTTTCCGGCCGGAGATCACTTCTCCGGTGAGAATGTGAGGGTGGCCTAAAAAGAGGTTGGCGCTTTCCAGATCCCCAGCGGCAATCAGATTCCGAATGTGGCTGGAAGAGACTCGCTGCCCATCTTGGATCTGGTCGGGTACGATGGCGCAGGAAAACCGCCGGCGGCGGCAAAATTCCCGTAGCGCCTGGGCGTTGCCGGAGCCGTGACAGCCGAAACGAAAATCCTCGCCGCACACAAAGCCCACTGCGCCCTCGTCAACCAGATCTTCCAGAAAATCCTGCCAGGAGGTTGACATAACTTTTTCGGATACCGGGTACATGTTGATTTTTTTCATGCCGAACTTGCTTAGAAGAAGCTGTCGATCTTCGTTGGTGTTGATCAGCCTTGGCGCATCGGCAAACAGTGATTTGGGGTGGGCGGAAAAGGTGATGGCGGCAGGGATCGCGCCTTGCTCATTTGCCATTTCTACGCATCGGCGCAGCAGCGCCTGGTGTCCCAAATGCACCCCGTCAAAAAAACCCAGGGCAAAAATTTGTTTTTCTACTTTCATATGCTTTCCTATCTTTTGAAGCACCTTGTGCCGCCCTGCCAGAGGCAGACGTGTGTTTTAAACTTCAAAAAAGCTTTTGACGGTTGACATAACACCAGACTCAACCTTCGCCAGCATTAAAAAATCACCATCTTGGCTATATGCCCGGTATGTACCGTCCGCAAGGCTTACAGAGAAGGCGTTGCCGTTGCGGCAGCGCTTTTCCTGGTTGGCGGTGAGGTTCACAGCCGGGTGGTCGGCAAACAGCGTATCCACCTTTTGCAGATATTTTTCCGGGTCAGGCGCATCAAGAAGCTGATCCAGAGTAACCGCATCTTCCTGGGCGTATTGACCCGCAGCGGTGCGTCGCAGCGCTGCCATGCAGCCGCCGCAGCCCAGAGCCTCACCAATATCCTTGCACAGTGTGCGGATATAAGTACCCTTGGAGCAGTGCACTCGCAGCTTGGCGGTATCACCGGAAAAGCAGAGCAGTTCCAGGGAGAAAATGGTGATCTTCCGGGGTTCCCGGTGCACTTCCAGGCCCTTGCGCGCCAGATCGTAAAGCTTTTTGCCGTCTACTTTCAGCGCGGAATACATGGGAGGCGTCTGGTAAATCTCGCCCCGGAATTGGGGCAAAATGTCCAAAAGCGCCTGCTCCGTCACGGATACAGGCTTGGTTTGCAGCACCGTGCCGGTGATGTCCTCCGTGTCGGTGGTGACGCCCAGGCGAAGCTCTGCTTCGTAAACCTTATCTGCGTGTTCAAAAAATTCCACGCCCCGGGTGGCTCTGCCTACAAAAACCGGCAGCACGCCCGTGGCCATGGGATCCAGTGTTCCGCCGTGGCCGATGCGACGGGTCTGAAATACCCGACGCAGCTTGGCGGTCACATCCTGGCTGGTCCAGCCGGCGGGTTTGTCCACAATGACGATGCCGTTCATTCTGCCATCTCCCAATCCAGCATGACCTTGCCGATGGCGGAAACGGCCTCGTCCATGGACATTTTCACGCTGCAACCGGCAGCGCCTGCATGACCGCCGCCGCCAAAGCTTTCGCAAACGATGGCTGCGCTGTATCCGGGCACGGCCCGGACGGAGATCTTCACATGTTCCGCATCGGTCTGACGCAGCAGCGCAGACATTTTTACGCCCTCAATGGAGCGCAGGAAAGAGGAAATATCGTTCATATCGTCTTCGCTGACGCCAATCTCTTCTTCTACGGTTTTGGGCAGCGCGCAAATGGCCAGATTGCCCCCGGCCAGAAATTGCACGTGCTCGGTGATCCAGGCCTGCAAACGCAGTTTGGGCAGAGATTGGGTGTCGAAGATCCGCTGATTCCAACTGTAAACATCAGCACCCGCAGCTGCGCAGTCACCGGCCACATCAAAGGTGTGAGCGGTGGTGTTGGCAAAGCGGAAGCAGCCGGTGTCGGTGGAAACGCCCACATAAATGGCTTCTGCGGTTTCTTTGTCCGGCTCCACGCCCATATCCAGCAGCAGCTCCCAGATGATCTCTGCACAGGCAGCGCTTTGGGGATCCACGTGTTCTCGGGGGGTATATTCCCGGCCGGAGCCGTGGTGATCAATGCGAAGATCAATGCTGTTTTTCAGATGGTCATAGACCCGGGGCAGCATAGTATCCGCTGCCACGTCCACGGCAACGATAATATCCCCTTCTTCGGGTTCGGGTTTTGTCAAACCCTCCACCAGGGGGCGGTAAAGCTGCGTAAATTCCGGGTTTTCCAGAATGTGAGCGGTTTTGCCCAGGCTGCGAAGTCCTCGGCACAGACCGGCGGCAGAGCCGACTGTGTCACCGTCGGGTTTGCGGTGGGTGAGGATCACAAAATGATCCCGGGCAAGCAGCCAGTCCGCGCAGTCATACCTCGTCAGTTCCGTCATGGTTCGTTACCTCAAAAGAGTTGATGAGTTCCAGAAGTCTTGCACCGTAGGTGATGGAATCGTCCAGCGCCCACATCAGTTCCGGGGTATAGCGAAGCTGCAAGGCCCGACCCAGTTCCCGGCGCAGATAACCGCCGGCGGATTTCAAGCCCTTCATGGCGTCTGCTGCCCGATCTTCCTGCAAAAAGCTCACATAGACCTTGGCATAGCGCAGGTCGGGGGTAGCTTCTACCCGGGTAATGGAGATCATGGTGTCCTGCACCCGGGGGTCTTTCAGATTGCGGATTAAGCTGGACAGCTCTTTCTGGATCTCTTCGTTGATACGGTTGATTCTGTTGGATGCCATGGTTACATCCTCCTGTGTTCGTTCGGAATGTTGTTTGTTTTTGTTCAAAGTCGGCCTGCCGCAACTGCGGCGGCCGACTTTTCAGAGTTATCTCTTAACTTCCTGCATGGCGAAGCATTCAAATACGTCGCCCTCTTTGATATCGTTGAACTTGGCAACGGACATACCGCACTCATAGCCGGCAGTGACTTCCTTCACAGCGTCCTTAAACCGCTGCAAAGAGCCCACTTCACCTTCGTGAATGACGATGTTGTCACGCAGAACGCGAAGCTGTGCATCCCGGGTGATCTTGCCGTCCTTGACCATACAGCCGGCAATGGTGCCGATGGCGGAGACCTTGTAGGTCATGCGCACTTCTGCGTGGCCGATGACCACTTCCTCGAACTTGGGTGCGAGCATACCCTTCATGGCAGACTCGATCTCGTCGATGGCGTCGTAAATAACCCGGTAGAAGCGCATATCCACAGCGGTACGCTGGGCGCTTGCCTGGGCGCCTGCGTCGGGACGAACGTTAAAGCCCACAATGATGGCACCGGAGGTGTTAGCCAGCAGAATATCGCTTTCGTTGATGGCGCCGACACCTGCATGAATGACCTTCACACGCACTTCTTCGTTGGAGATCTTTTCCAGAGAAGCCTTGACAGCTTCGGCAGAGCCTTGCACGTCGGCCTTGACGATCAGGGGCAGTTCCTTCATTTCGCCTTCCTGCATCCGGGCGAACAGATTATCCAGCGTGACCTTCTGCATAGCGTTGGCGGCAGCATCCTTGGCGGCCTGCTTGCGCTGTTCTACCAGCTCGCGAGCCATACGCTCGTCGGTGACCGCATTGAATTCGTCGCCGGGGGCGGGAACTTCCGCCAGACCGGTGATCTCCACGGGCACGGAAGGACCGGCAGTTTTAACGGTGCGGCCCTTGTCGTTGGTCATGACACGGACACGGCCCACAGCGGTACCGGCAATGATGATATCGCCCTGATTCAGTGTACCGTTCTGCACCAGCAAGGTGGCGATGGGGCCTCTGTTCTTATCCAGACGGGCTTCAATCACTGTACCCTTGGCCCGACGGTTGGGGT
>JAZRMV010000023.1:0-16932 GCA_045647845.1 Faecousia sp. | reverse complement strand
TCGGTGGGGTAGTGGACATAAAGGTAAAGACGGGAAAAAGAGATCAGAACTGCCAGGATCATAGCCGGAATACCCAGCTTCTTGTTGTAAAGAAGCAGCGCGGTTGCGGCTTCAAAGGAAGCGAGGGTATGGCCGGAGGGGAAGGAAAAATCGTGGGGGGTTGCGATCAGCAGCGCAATTTGCTGGCCATAGTGCTCGAACATGAAATCGTATGGACGCTGCCGTGCCACCAAGGGTTTCAAGGTGATATTGCACACCACAAGTCCTAAAATCAGCGCAATGCCCATGGCAAGGCCGATTTTTCTGTACTTGGGGATCAGCAGAAAAAGTACAGCACAAGCGATCCAAAAGATGCCGGCATCACCCAGGCAGGTGATGATGGGCATGAGAAAATCAAGCACGGGGTTGGTCAGATTTGCAGCGATCCAGTTCAGGATCGGCAAGTCAAAATTTACAGCAAGGGCAGACAAAATATCCATTATTGCGCCTCGACTTTCTGATACTTGGTGTAGAGGGTCATGGATTCCAGCAGATCGTCACCGGAGAGGGAAACAGTATTGCTTTCGTTGGCTTCAAAGATCAGCACATCGCCCTCTGCATACCAACCCAGGAATTCATAACCTTCCTCAGGCGTGACAGCGGGCAGGGTCAGGATCTTTGCGTCTGCCTGAACAAACTCGCTGCTGAGGGTGTTTTCGCCGTCAATAAAGGTGAGCAGCACTTCGGTCACGGTCTCCTGCACGTTCACGTTGGTGGCTTCCATGACTTTCCATTTACCGGATTCGTACTGGAAGAACAAGGTGTTGCACAGAGAATAGTCTTTTTCAAAGCCATCGTTGGCAGTTTGATGCAGCGTCATGTCGATCATGATGGAGAAAAGGGTATCGCTGTATTGGTAGAAGTTGCTGTATACCGGTTCGTTAAAGGAAATAGATGCACCGGTTTTTACCCACCAGACTTCGCTCTTGCTGAGGATTTTATAGAACTGGGAATTGGTTTTAAAATATTTCTGCACGTCGCTCAGGCTGGCGCGTCGGGTCATATATTTGCCGTAGATCTTGGTGGCTTCCAAAGCAAGGCTCTTCTGCTCGTCGGTTGCTTCGGCAGCGGGCAAGGACTGCACAGCGTAGATGCCGGTGTCTTCGTTCTTTTCAATGGCCAGCTCCATGCCCAGGGTATCTTTTGCGGTGATCACGGGATCTACTGCCAGACCGGAGATCCGCAGAACTTCCATCTGGTGGCCGATGGTTCCTTCGGGCAGATAATGGTCAGCCAGGGTGCTGACTTTTTGGATCACGTGTTCGTCAGCCAAGGCTACACCATTGAGGTATAGGGTTTGACCGGGCCGGCGGGAAATGGTGACAATATGATTGGGAATGGATACACTGTCCAATTGCCACTGCACATCACCATCTTCATTTTCGGTGGGGGAGAGAATGAAGCTTGCAATTTCCTTACTTTCCAACATGATCCTAAACTTTTTGTTTTTAGACATGCCCAGAGAGGCTTCCAGCATGGTAAGCTTCTGCTCACCCACAAGCTGGTCCATTGCAGCGGAGTAAGTTTGCTTGGTTTCAAAAGCAGAGTCTTTCTGACCTGCCAATTCGTAGATTTTTCCCCAGTCGGGGTCGGCAAACAGCTGGGCGTAAACCTGGTCGCGCATAGAGGTGGGTTCGGCAGCTTCCAGCTTCATAAGCCAGTTGTTCAGCGGGATCATGGAGCAGCCGAGAACGATCAGGAACACAGCGATAAAGCCAAAATAAATGCTGTAAAAAACAGTTGTACCTTTGGTGCGACGCTCTTTTCTCTGTCTTCTGGGGTTGGGAGTCGCATCCTGCTTCGAATATTTACCTTGATACATTATTCAACCTCGCTACTGGGCCGAACCATAAAGAAAGTCGGCATTCTTCTGGGCTCTTTTTGCAGAACAGAGTAGTTGTTGATCATATGGATCTGGTCTTTTTCGCCCATTTTACCAACGGTGTCCTTGTACATCATGACAGTGGAGGAACCACCGTCCAGATTGCAAGCATTGACTGCACCGTATTCGATCATGATGTTAATCACATCTTTGTAGGAGGCACCAATGGAACCAGCCTGACGGCCGTCAATGCAAAGGAAGATCACAGTGCCGTCAGCTCTCTGACCGATGGCAGTACGGGGGTTCCAGCCGGAGTTGGAGTTTAAAGCCTTCATATTTTCCTGACCGTTCATGACCAAAACAGGACCAAAACAGCAGCCGTCGCGAATGTTCAGCTCCTTGGCTTTGGAAGCAGTCATGGAATTGGCGACCACCAGTACATTATCCTTGTTAAAACCCACAAATCCCTGCTCGGGGGCGGAGCCGGAAGTCCAAACCACTTCACCGTCTGCCACCACAAGACCTTGGGGAACACTGCCGACAATGGGATCACTGGTGCCGTTATCATAGAACGCGCCTGCATTGATGGCGGCCAGAGCACCCTGGGTGACGATCTCGTCGGTGATTCTGGTGCCGGGAATGCTGGTGGAGAATTTCTCGGTGGAGGTTGCCATATACACAGCGGAGGGGTCGCGAATGAGCATCACATAGGCGTTATAAGTATCGCCGGAGATGTACTCAATGCGGATTCCATCGGGGTGATCTTTCCACTCGCTGCTGCCAGTGCTGGGGGGACGAATAACGATCTGGTCGGAGCTGGAAACATCGTCCATCACGGGAGTCTGCACGTCCTGCTGGATCTTGTCCACCATCTCTGAACCGATAAAAAGACCGGGGAACCATTTCATGCCGCTGGATTCCAGCATGGACATGGTCAGAATATTTCTGGCATAGGGGCTGGGACCGTTAAAGATCTGGTTACAGACTACGGCCAGACCGATGGCAACCAACAAAATCAGCGTAACCAGGCACAGAAGGGTGCGGCGTAGAATCGTCAGTGTCAGCTTGCCGGGGGCGGTTTTAAACCATTGGGTGAGGGAATTAGCGTTGTTTTTCATTATTTGATAACCTCTTGAATCAGGAATTTTGTTTCTTGGGAGAAAAGACCCAGCGCTGTTGAATGATGAAGCTGAAGAAAAACAGCAGAACCATTACCACTGCGTAAATCGCACCACGTAAGAGGGTGGCTTCCGGGTCGATGGAGAATAGACGGTAAGTACCGTATGTCAGCAGGAGCTGAGCAAGTCCCTGGGGAATCGCCAATGCAAAATAGCGCACCATGGCGGTGAAGGTGTTGCCCTTGGAATGGAAAACCAACTGCTTATTGATGAAAAAGTTCAGCAATGAAGAGATGGTGCGGGCAACCGCAAAGGGAATGACGGTAAGCCAGGGGTCGATCACAAAATTGTGCAAGACATAGGAAAGACCGATAAATAAGCCTTCGTCTGCCACAAAGGAGACCAAAGAGCTGAGGGTGTACTTGAAAAAGTGGGATAAGATCAACTTGTAAATCCGCCAGGAATCCCGGACGGCACGGAAGTGGGAACTTTTGTTTTCCTCAATGTAGACGGTGCGGATCTTGACCTCGGAGAAAGGAACAAAGTGCACTTTCATGGCCAGGAGCATATTGGTTTCGTACTCAAACCGATCGCCCTTGATTTCCAGAAAAAGGGGCAGGAAGCGACTGGGTATGGCGCGAAGCCCGGTTTGGGTGTCGGAAATGTTCATGCCCACAAAGACTTTAAAGATCATAGAAGTGGTTTTGTTGCCGTAGCGGCTGCGGGCAGGTACATGGGGAAGATCGAAATCCCGGCAGCCAAGGACGACTTGCTTGCTGCTTACCATCTGAATGGCGCAGGCTGCGGTATCTTCCGGGTGGTGCTGATTGTCACCGTCGACGGTGACAACGCCTTTGGCGTTGGGGCGGTTTTCCAGGAACCAGGCAAAGCCGGTTTTCAAAGCGGCGCCCTTACCGCGGTTTACTTCGTGATGGAGCAGGTGCACTTGGGGGAGCGCCGCAGCCTGCTCAAAAAGCGGTAATTTTTCCGGTTTGCTTCCGTCGTTGATCAAGATAATGTCAGAAAAACCCTGCGCAATGAGACCGTGAATGACGGTGGATAGCTTCTCGTCCGGATCCAGGGACGGAAGGATTACGGATACGTCAGAAAGTTCCGGCATGGCGACTCCTTTCCCGGTGGCAAAACTGCGCACCGATTTAGCTTTTTTGTACGGGTTATTATATCATAGTTTTCAGAATAATGGAAGTGCTATATGATGGTTTTTTACGGAATTTGCAGAAAAAGCTGAGGCAATATGTGACTGCCATGGAAATTATCCCAAGTTGGTGCGCGTTTCACACAGGATTTTATGCAAATGCAAAACCCGTAGACTATAAAGTCTGCGGGTTTTGAGGTTAGTTGTCATCTACCAGGCGGGTTTTATTCAGCTGGGTCTTGTGGTAATAAAGCAGCGTAAGAGTGCTGCAAAGAAGCCAGCCTGCCGGATAGCCCATGGCGATGGGAATGATTTCGTTGCATATCTTTGACATTGCGAACAAATAGACCTGTCGGAAAGCAACAAAAGAGGCAAGCATGATAAACATAGGTGCCCGGGTGTTGCCTGCGCCTCGCAGAGCGCTGGAATAGATCTGGTTGAGGCAGCAAAGAATGTAGAATGGGGAGATCCAGCGAAGCAGCAATGTGCCGTAGTTGATGACCTCCGGTTTGCTGTTAAAAAAGGCCACGATCTGGGGTGCAAAGACCAGCACCGGGATCAGTAGCAGCGCTGTGCTGGCCACTGCCAGCAGCGTGGCAACACGTACACCTTTTTTGGCTCGGTCTATCAGATTTTTACCCAGGTTCTGTCCCACAAAAGTGGTGGCGGCCAGAGAAATGGACTGCATGGGAAGGAACAAAAGCTGGTCTACTTTCGCATAGGTGGTCCAGCCGGACATACAGTTGTCGCCGAAGAAGTTGATGTAAGATTGGACAAAAACATTGGAAAAGGAGGTGATCGCCATTTGCAACGCTGCCGGGATACCCACTTTGAAAATCTTCTTTAACAGTTGCCCGTGAATTTTGAGGCTCCGGATCCGAAGCTGTATACAGTTGTCAGCGCGGATCAAGGTGATGAGAACGAGCAGCGCGGAAATACCCTGGGAAAGAATGGTCGCCAGAGCCACGCCACGAACGCCCATTTTGAACACCAGGACGAAGATCAGATCTAACACTGTGTTCATCAGCGCGCAGATCATGAGGAAATAAAAGGGCCTGCGGGAATCGCCCACTGCCCGAAGGATACCTGCACCAATGTTATAGAGCATTAAACCCATGATGCCGGAAAAATAGGTGGACAGATATACGGTGGATTCGGGTATGACATTTTCCGGGGTGTTCATCAGTTGCAGCATATAGGGGGTCATGGCAAGGCCAATGCCGGTAAAGATGATACCAAGAATGATCGTCAGCGCGATGGCGGTATGCACCGTGTCACGGACTTTATCGTGCTGCTTGGCACCGTAATATTGGCTGATCACCACACCTGCACCGGAGGAAAGACCCAGGAAAAAGCCGATGAGCATATTCACAATGGGGCCGACTGTGCCCACTGCCGCGTAGGCTTCGTTGCTTACATAACGGCCGACGACCCATGTATCTACGGTGTTATAAAGTTGTTGGAAAAGATTTCCCAAAAGCAGGGGAAAGGCAAAGGTGATGATATGACGAATGATGTTGCCTTCGGTCATATCCACATCCTGCTTCTTGCCGGGGCGCAGGGGAGAATTGTGTTTGTGTAGCATGATGTTCCTTCTTTTCTTAGAAGAGATTTGTGATGAAAATTTCAAGTCCGATCAAAATCAGGATCAATCCGCCCAGAATACCGGATTTGCCGGCCAGACAGATACCGGCCTTCTTACCGATGAGCAGACCGCCAAGACAGATGATAAATGTGACGCAGGCGATGATGCAGGCGCAAAGAAGCGCTTCGCCAAAGCGGTAATCGGCAATGGTAAAGCCGACGCTCAAAGCGTCGATAGAGGTGGCGATGCCTTGGATCAGCAGCGCGGAAATGGTGGCAGGGGGAGCGGAGCAGGCCTGGCAATCTTTATTCTCGATGCCTTCTTTCAGCATCTTTCCACCAATGAAACCAAGAAGGATCAGCGCGATCCATGGGATCAATTGCTGAAAAGCGGTGAAGCGCTGGGCGATGGTATGGACACAGACCCAGCCGAGCATGGGCATCAGTGCCTGAAATACAGCGAAAATGCCTGCTACAAAGCACATTTTACCAGGCTTCATGCAAGGCTCGTTTAGGCCGTTGGCAAGGGAAACGGAAAATGCGTCCATGGCCAGACCGACACCAAGTAAAATGCTATTGAAGAAAAACACAAAATTCAGATCCATGGTAGCTCCTAATTAGGGTCAGACTTATAGTATGACCGGATTTGTTGGCAAATGATTGGGATAATTCTGTGTATGATGCAAACATGGCACAGTATAACAAATTTTGCTGGAAAAGTAAAGCAAATAGAATAAATTCCAGCACAAAAAAAGAAATGACCCTTGACCGGCTCCGTGGATTGCTCGGTCAAGGGTCATCTCTGTTCAGTCTTATTATCTAACATCCGTGGTTAACCTCTCTTTCTCAGATTCGACTTGGCTTGCCTGCGTTTACGTCGTTCCGATGAATCTGAAATTCTGATTTCCGTGTTTCTCCTTAATGTTTGAGACTTTTAATTATGGAACAGATTGCAGGCAGCGAATCGTATTTGGCGCAGCGAAGCGCCTTTTTTAGGGGATACCGTTGAGGTTTTACATTATGTTCTGTTTTACGTCGTTTGAAATTTATTCAGTTATTCGGTATCGCCCTTTCTGACTATAAAATAACATAAAATTTGAGAAAATACAATATGGAAACTTGTACAAAATGCATAAAATGATTTTGTGCATACTGCGGAAATTAAACATATTGCACATAAAGTGATTGACAGCAAGGCAAGTGTATGCTATAATATTCGTGTTGTTGGTTTTGCAAAATGATGACACCGCCCCGGAAAATCCGGGGCGGGGTTTTGATTATCAGGAGAGGGTCTGTTCAATGAATTCTTCAATACGCGCCTTGGATTCCGGTGCGACGATAGAGCCGAGAGCTTGTCCGTCCCGGTACAGCACCAGGGTGGGGATCACTTCGATCTGCTCCATGTTGGCAAGCAGCGGTTCTTCGTCGATATTGACCAATCCGATGCGGACCGTGCCTTGTTGGGAGATCTGCTCCATGGCCGGAGTGATCCGGCGGCAATAGACACACCAAGGCGCCCAGAATTCTACCAGAATGGGTTCACTTCCTTGGGTCAGTTCCTGGAATTGGGTTTGGTTCAGGTTTGTCATAGGCTTGTCCTCGTAAAATCAGGAATTCTCGGAGAAGTCTTCCTTGCCCACAGCGCAAAGGGGGCAACGGAAATCTTCCGGCAGATCTTCAAAAGCAGTGCCGGGGGCAATGCCGCCTTCCGGGTAGCCCAGCTCCTCGTCATATTCCCAGCCGCAGATGTCACAAACGTAAGTTTTCATATTGTGTTGCTCCTTTTTTGTTTTAGTATGGCTTTATTATATCATATCATTTCCAGTTTTCCGTGACAAACTCACAAAAGTTTTTTGACTTCCTGGAAAAAAGTGTTATACTTTTAGATAAGGGGGCGATGAAATGACCTTTTCTGAATATTTCCCCGTGTGGAACAAGCTCACCGAGCAGCAGCAGAAGCATTTGCTTTCCGTTGTGGAATTCCGAAATGTGCCCAGTGGAACCGTTGTGCACAGCGGAGGCTCCGATTGCCTGGGTATGCTTTTGATCGCCAAAGGTCAGCTGCGGGCGTATATTTTGTCCGATGAGGGAAGAGAAATTACCATCAGCCGGTTTTTTGAGATGGATTGCTGCTTGTTTTCTGCGTCTTGCGTGATGCCTAATATGCAGCTGGATATATTTATTGAAGCGGAAAAGGATACTCAGTTTTGGGTCGTGCCCGCTTGCTTATATCAGAATCTGATCCATGAATCTTTGCCGATCTCCAATTATTCTCAGAATTTGATCATGAACCATTATTCTGAATTGGTGTGGCTGATGGAACAGATCATGTGGAAAAGCTTTGATAAGCGCCTTGCTGCGTTTTTGCTGGAAGAATGTGCGTTGGAGGAAACGGACAGTTTAAAGATCACCCATGAGAAAATCGCAAATCACATGGGCACGGCTCGGGAAGTAGTGACCAGAATGCTGAGGTATTTCCAAAGCGAAGGTATGGTACGGCTTACGAGAGGCAGTGTAGATGTGGTGGATCGTAAAAAATTGAAAAGTTTGCAGAATTGAGCAATGCGCCGCTGATGCGGCGCATTTTTTTATCCAAGTGCCACATCAAGAGTCATCATCAGGGTGAAACCTAATGCGAATAAGATGGTGCCTATGTGGGAGTGCTCGCCCTCGGACATTTCCGGGATCAGTTCTTCCACTACTACGTAGAGCATGGCGCCGGCGGAGAAGGTCAGAAAATAAGGCAGGATCGGAGCGACCCAGGCGGCAAGGGCGATGGTGATGATGGCGCCAATGGGTTCGACGATGCCGGACAGAACGCCATAGGAGAAGGCGGGGAAGCGTTTCATGCCGTTGCTTCTGAGGGGCATGGAGATGATGGCGCCTTCGGGCAGGTTTTGCAGCGCGATGCCCAAGGACAGCGCCAGAACGCCCGCAAGGGAGATGGTTTGATTGCCGGCCAGAAAGCTTGCGATCACCACACCAACAGCCATGCCTTCCGGCAGGTTGTGCAGCGCAACCGCCAGAACCATCATGGCGGATTTGCCCAATTTACTGGACAGGCCTTCCGGCTTTTCACTGTTGAGGTGCAAGTGGGGGATCAGTCTGTCCAAAAGCAGTAAAAACCCAAAGCCTGCCCAGACACCAATGAACGAGGGCAGGAATGAAAGCTTGCCCAGGTGCGCAGACTGTTCGATTGCGGGAATGATCAGACTCCAAATAGATGCGGCCACCATGACACCGGCAGCGAAACCGGTGAGTGCCCGCTGTAAGGAGCGATTCATTTTATCTTTCATGAAAAATACAAAGGCGGAACCGATTGCAGTACCAAGAAAGGGTAAAAATACTGCGCTTAACAATTCAGGTTTCATATTTTCAACTCCATTCGGAAAATTTAACATTATATTACTATGAAAAAAAGGCGATTTCTGTGATTAAGTCACTGTACATTTGCAGAGAATTTGTATATAATAAGGGCAAACCAAATTAGGAGGTAACAGCATGTACATCACAGAGGATATTCGCTATATCGGAGTCAATGATCATAAAGTGGATCTGTTTGAGGGTCAATATACCGTAAAGAACGGCATTTCCTATAATTCCTATATTATCATAGATGGCAAGACCGCGGTTATGGATACGGTAGATCAGGCTTTTACCCATGAATGGCTGGACAATATTCAAAATACATTGCAGGGCCGTGCACCGGATTATCTGGTGGTGCAGCACATGGAGCCGGATCATGCGGCAAATATTGCCAATTTCTGCAAAACCTATCCCGATGCGGTGGTGGTATCTTCTGCAAAGGCATTTGCCATGATGGGTAATTTCTTTGGCGATGATTTTGCGGATCGACGGATCGTGGTAGGCGAGGGAGATACACTGAGCCTGGGTAAGCATACACTGGCGTTTGTGGCGGCACCGATGGTGCACTGGCCGGAAGTGATCGTGACCTATGATGTTTATGATAAGGTTTTGTTCTCTGCCGACGGCTTTGGTAAGTTTGGCGCATTAGATGTGCAGGAAGATTGGGATGATGAGGCACGGCGCTATTTTATCGGTATTGTAGGAAAGTATGGCCCGCAGGTGCAGATGCTGCTGAAAAAGGCTGCGGGTTTGGACATTGCTAAGATCTGCCCGCTCCACGGACCGGTGCTGACGGAGAATTTGGGACATTATCTGAATCTTTATGATATCTGGTCTTCTTACCGGGCGGAAAAAGAGGGTGTAGTGATCGCCTATACCTCGGTTTACGGTCACACCCGGACAGCGGTGGAAATGCTGGCGCAGAAATTGCGGAATAAGGGCTGCCCCAATGTCATTATACACGATCTTGCAAGATGTGATATGTCCCAGGCTGTGGCAGATGCGTTCCGTTACAGCAAGCTGGTTCTGGCAACCACTACGTATAATGCAGATGTGTTCCCATTTATGAAGACCTTTATTCATCATCTGACGGAACGGAAATATCAGAACCGCACCGTTGGCTTCATTGACAATGGTTCCTGGTCGCCCCAGGCAGCCAAGGTGATGCGGCAAATGCTGCAAGACAGCAAGGGATTGACCTTTACCGATACCACTGTAACGATTCTTTCTGCGCTCAATGACCGGAGCAAGAAGGAACTGGAAGCGATGGCGGAGGAGCTTTGCCGGGAGTATCTGGCGCAGCAGGACGCTACGGCAGATAAGCATGACATGACCGCGCTGTTTCACATTGGTTACGGTCTGTATGTGGTGACTTCCAACGATGGCAAAAAGGATAACGGACTGATTGTCAACACGGTGACTCAGGTGACCAGCGTACCCAACCGGGTGGCGGTGACCATCAATAAGGGAAATTATTCCCACCATGTGATCAAACAGACAGGCATGATGAACGTCAACTGCCTGGACACCACTGCACCTTTTCCGTTGTTTCAGAATTTTGGATTCCAAAGCGGCAGAACTGTGGATAAGCTGGCAGGCTATGAAGAATTGAGAAGCGATAACGGCTTGCGTTTCCTGCCGTCGCACATCAATGCGTTTATGAGCTTGAAGGTGGAAAGCTATGTGGATCTGGATACCCACGGCATGTTCATTTGCTCCGTTACGGAAGCTCGGGTCATGTCCGATAAGCCTACGATGACTTATTCTTACTATTTAGAGGAAGTCAAGCCCAAGCCGGAGGTTGAGGGAAAGAAAGGCTTTGCCTGCAAGATCTGCGGTTGGGTCTATGAGGGTGAAACATTACCCGACGATATCGTGTGCCCGCTGTGCAAGCATGGCGCTGCGGATTTTGAGCCAATCGCATAATGACAAACAAGTACCGGGACCGATTTCGGTCCCGGTATTCTTATTGGATTTTAAGATACGATCCTTCCGTCGGGGCTGATGGTCACGATGTTTAGCGGTAAGTCCTTTCCGGTGACTTCCAGAGCGGTTTTAACCGCGAAGGGCAGTCCGCCGCAGCAGGGGACGGTCATGCGCACAACGGTGATGCTGTTTACCGGGTTCTCTTTCAGAATTTGGGTCAGCTTTTCTGCGTAATTGACGCCGTCCAGCTTGGGGCAGCCGATGAGCGTGATTTTATCCGCCATAAATGCATCGTGAAAACCGGCATAAGCGTAGGCGGTGCAGTCGGCGGCAATGAGCAGATCCGCACCGTTAAAATATGGGGCGTTTGGCGGCGCAAGCTTGATCTGAATGGGGAAGTTTTGCAGTCGGCTGTTGCTTTCCAGTGGGGGCTTAGCAAGTGACTTGTTTTTTGCTGCAAGTACCGCGGCCTCGTTATAGTCGGGCGCTTCCCGTTTTTCCATGGTAATGGCATTTTGGGGGCAGGCGGGCAGACAGTCACCCAGACCGTCGCAGTAGTCCTCTCGGATTAGCTTTGCCTTGCCGTTTTCAATGACGATGGCGCCTTCATGACAGGCTTTGGCGCAAAGACCGCAGCCGTCGCATTTGTCCCGGTCGATGGAAATAATATTCCGAATCATGCGGACTCCTCCTTTTGACGCTTTTGCTGGGCGGCGATCTCCATCATTTTTTCGTACATTTCGTCACCCACACATTTTCTGGCATAGGCGCACCACTGAACGCAGCTTAGTGTGTCGTTGTAGGCAACAAAGCCGCAATTTTCACAGGCGACTTGGGTATCGATGGAAAATAATTCTATGACACTGCCGCACTGGGGACAGATCTTTTCGTGTATGGTGGGTGTGCGGGGCTTGCCCTGGCAACCTTCAATAATCATAAGAACACCTCCTTGACTTTCTGGTATCAGTATACTATACTGGTGCTAAATGATATGTTGAATTTTCAACAAAAGGAGCGTTTATGAAAGATTTTTATCCGGTTTTACGCCAATGTCAGCTGTTTGATGGCATTGAAATGGAAGATCTGCAAGGGATGCTTGGTTGTATTGGCGGGCGGGTCGTCCGTGCGGCTAAGGGGGCTTTTGTGTTTCGGGAAGGAGATCCGGCTCTGGATGTGGGCATGGTGCTTTCGGGTTCTGTGCAAATGACCAGAAACGATTACTACGGCAACCGGAGTATTGTTGCTCATATATCCACTGCGGAGCTGTTTGGGGAGACCTATGCCTGTGCCGGGGTGCAAGCGCTGCCGATCAGCATTGTAGCAGATGAGGATAGTACGCTGCTGCTGATGGATTGCAAACGGATCACCACCAGCTGCTCCAATGCCTGCTCATTTCACAATCGGATCATTTACAACCTGCTGCGGCTGGTTGCCAATAAGAATTTGGTGTTTGATCAGAAAATTCAAGTCACTTCTCAGCGCACTACCCGGGAAAAGCTTATGGCGTATCTTTTGAATCAGGCAAAACTGAATGGTTCTGACCGGTTCTTTATTCCCTATGACCGGCAGGAGTTGGCGGATTATTTGGAAGTGGATCGCAGCGGCCTTTCCGCTGAAATCAGCAAGCTGCGAAAAGAGGGCGTTTTGGAATGCCGGAAGAATCATTTTGTGATGTTGGAATAATCGGAACCCCCGGCGGTGGAAACCGCCGGGGGTTGCTCTTAGGGGGATTATTCAAAGCGCAGCAGACCAAAATCGCTGGGGGTGTGGAACACGCAGCTGCCTTTTCTGGTGATGGGATTCCATGCCAGGTAGTGGGGCACTGTGGTCAGGTCAGCACACTTATAGAAGTTGGCGCGCATGGTCTTGCCCGGGTATACGGTAAAGTCCGGGAAGAAGCGACGGATGAAAGAGTAGGGGATCTGGTATTGGATCTGCCAGTGTTCACCGTTTCTGGTGGCGACGGGGTGAAAGTTATACTCCATACCGTTCCCTTCCTCTTCTGCGGGGATCAGTCGGGTCAAGTCTGCCACGCAGCTGCCCAGCCCCAAATACAAGCAGGCGTTGGGGTTGAATTCGAAGTTGAAGTATCGAATGTCACCTTCCATGGGGGAGAAGAAAAATTCAAGGCAGCTATCCTCGCAGGGGTTACCGATGGGGCCGGTTTCTACGGCCCGGATCTCTGATTCGGTGGCGCTCAGACGCAGATACAGCGCATTTTCGTCATAGCAGATCTGAGCAGATGCGGTGATGTCAGTGGGGTCGATTTCCACAAGCTCGTCGATGGAGATGGCCGGGATCTGCGCCCAGTTGATAGGGGCGGTTGCTTTGGTGATGATGGCTTTTTTCATAATGTACTTCCTTTCAAGGCTTATTTCTCGGTAAAATTTTGGGGCAAGCGGTAAACCCAGTTGAAATCTTCCTTTTTCAGATAGGAGGCGAATAGCTCGGAGATCGCGCCCAGGGGCAGCTGCTCCGGAAGTAACTGGGATATCACGATCTGCTCCCGTTTTATGGCAGATTTGGGTGAAATATTGTCTAAAATGGCATCTTTGAGTCGCTCGATGAAGTACTCGCCCAAGGAAAGCATATGGCCGAACAGAATAATGCGCTCCGGGTTCAGAAGCATGACTGCATTGGAAACGGCAAGGCCCAGATCTTCGGCCGCCTGGCGAAGATAATGGCGGCTGAGCAAATCGCCGTTGTTTGCGCTTTTTGCCAGGTCGTCAGCGGTGAGTGAAAGAGGGGAGTCGTTCTGGGAAAGTAGGGTATAGGTGCGGCCGGCAGACTCTTTCGAGATCTGCTCCAATAGTGCCGGAAGACCGGCATAATGCTCGATGCAGCCGGGTTTGCCACAGTAGCAGATTCCACGGGATGTCTGGCTTGTGTCGATTACTGTGTGACCTAGTTCGCCGGCATAAGCACCGCTTCCAATTATGGGCTTGCCGTTGGCGCAAATGGAGCAGCCAATACCGTTACTCAGCTCGACGCAAATGAAATCGGAAACGTCCTGGGCTGCGCCAAAACTTTTTTCCACCAATGCGGGTAACGCGTTGTCGTGAAACAAGGCGATGGGCAGAGAAAATTTTTCTTGCAGGAAGGGCAGCAGTGCTTTCTGAATCCAGTCGCGCAGCTGACGAAAATCCGGATTCATGGACACGATGGGGAAGTTGGCAGGGTCGTTGACAGGGGTGCAAAGACCGATGCCGATGATGTGCCGGTCGGAAAATTCCGCAAGGGCATGGCGGATCAATTTGCAGACCCGATCACACAGACCGCTGCGGGAAGCGTCGGTGGAAAAGTCCAGGGTTTGTTTGCTTAGAATTTTGCCGTCAAATTGGGCAGTGATGCAACTGACTTCTGTTCCGGAGAAGGATATGCTGATGGCGCAAAGATATTGGGAGTTCAGGGTCAGCAAGGTGCGCTTTCTGCCTTGACCGGCAGAATAGGAACCGGTTTCTTTCAATATGTTTTCCTCGATCAACTGCTTTGTCAGGGTACTGATGCTGGCCAGCTGATATCCAGTCAAGTCGGCAAGATCGGTACGGCTGACATTTCTTAAATGGTTGATCAGATTCAGGATCAGATATCGTTTGTGATCGTTATAGCTGTTGATCACCAAAGATCCCTCCCTACATAATTATTTTATATAAATTAAATATATCATACAAAAGGAGTGTTGTCAAAGGTAATTATTTAAAAAATTTAAATAATTTATGGAGTGGCGATGTTGTTTAGGGAGCCGTTTATGGTTGTGCATGGCAGAGGAAAGAACACAAAATATTGTGTGTTAGCGCATTGACTTTTACAATGGAGGTGCTATAATTGAATTGCATGATTGAATCGTGCTCGTGCTGCGTGAATGTGGTGCGGTTCGTTTAAATTTATAAAGTATAAGAAAATGGAGAGTTGCCCATGGAAAAAATGGTAATTATCAATGCGGAGTTGATCATGCCCGATCATCTGATCCCCGAAGCTTACTTGCTGGTAGAAGACGGCAAAATCCTGGATTTTGGCGAAATGCGGAAAGCACCTGATTTTGGTGATGTTCCGGTTCTGGATGTCCAGGGTGCTTATGTGGGCCCCGGCCTTGTGGATATTCACTGCCATGCGGCTGATGACCGCAGATTCAGCGAAGATCCGATTCATGCAGCGCAGTTTATGCTGAAACATGGCACGACCACCATTCTTCCGACGCTTTCTTACAATATGTCCCGGGAGACGATCCTCAATGCCATTGATCTGATTCAGGACGCTATGAAGAAGCCCGGCGGCGAGACTATGGCCGGCTTCTATATGGAAGGTCCGTACTTGAATCCCAAGTTTGGCTCTCACCGTTACGATATTGCGTTACAGGACGATGCAAAACCGGAAGAGTATATGGAAATGATTCAACGTCTGGGCACAGATGTAAGAGTTTGGTCTGTGGCTCCGGAGCGTGGCGGCGTTTTGCAGTTCGTAAAAGACTGCAAGGCGGCAAACCCCAATGTAATCTTTACTGTGGCCCACAGTGAGGCTACCCCCGAGCAGATCGAGGAACTGATTCCTTATGGTCTGTGCATTGGCACCCATCATACCAACGCAACCGGTACGATCATGAATTATCCGGAGTGCCGCGGTGTTTGCGTAGATGAGGCGGTGAACTATAACCGGGAGATCTATGCGGAGCTGATCTGCGACCGGCGGGGTATTCATGTAGATCCTTATATGCAGCGGTTGATTCGTCGGATCAAGGGCGATGACCGGATCATTCTGATCACCGACTGCACTCCCTATGACGCACCCAAGCCTGCTCACGGATACGAGGATGTGGACGATATCAACTTCGACAACGAAGAAGAGATCGCCGGCTCCCGGATCACCCTGGATGCAGCTTGCCGCAACTTCATGATCCATACGGGCGCATCGCTGGTGAATGTGTTTAATTTTGCTTCCCGCACACCTGCCCGGGTCACCGGTTTCCGGGATCGGGGCGAGATCAAGCGCGGTTATCGGGCGGATCTGGTGATTGTGGACAGCAGAATGAACATTAAAAAGGTTATGCTGCAAGGCAAAATCGTGGTGGAAAACCAATAATTGGAGGAAAAAATATGGCACTGAATTACAAACCCGAATTATCTGAGCTAACCCTGCGGGAGAAGATCGGTCAGACTTGCCAGATGCAGACCGCTTACCTGATGAACATGAAGAATATGGAGGAGTATTTGGCGGAGAACCCCATCGGTAACGTTTGGCATACCTGTAACTCGGCAATGGCTACCGTAAATCTGGCGGATATCGAGATCGATGGCCCGCAGCCCAGCTCTGTTTACCGCAAGTGGACCCAGAGAATGACTAAGGCCCTGCGGATCCCGCCTCTGTTTACTCTGGATAATCCCGGTGCTCGTCATGGTACTGATATGGTCAGCCTGGTGGGCATGCCCCTGATCGGCGCTACAGACAGCGAGGAATTGGCAGAAGAGTACGGCAAGTATCTGGCCATTAACTGTAAGGCTCTGGGCGCAAACAGCACCTGGTCTCCCGTGGTTGATATTGTGAATCGTTTCTCCGTTTGCGGCATTATGCGTGCTACCTCCGATAAGCCGGAGCATCTGGTACCCATCTCTTTGGCTGCGATCCGCGGCGGTCAGGGTAACGGCATTGGTATGTGCGCCAAGCACTTCCCCGGAACAGATAAGATCGAGTACCGTGATTCCCACTTTGTTTGCCCCAAGATCAACTATACCAAAGAAGAGTGGTGGGCAGAGCAGGGTAAGGTATTCCAGGACATGATCGATGGCGGTGTGTGGTCTATTATGCCCGGTCACCAGGGGTTCCCGGCTATTGACGATCGTAAGGTGCATAACTATTACATGCCTGCAACTCTTTCCGACAAGATCATCACCGGCCTTTTGAAGGAAGAGATGCATTTTGATGGCGTT
>JAZRMV010000022.1:0-17932 GCA_045647845.1 Faecousia sp. | reverse complement strand
AGCTTGATCTAAGCAGGCTCAGTGTTGACCAGACCCAGTTGCAGCAAAAAACAATGTTCAGTTTTCAGGGTGTATCTCAAGCCAAATTGGGGCTTGACAAGATAGCATCTCGGTGCTATAATCCAGTTACTGTTAGAAGTCGCAAGGCTTTTGACAATATAAGATGGCTTATATGCCATCCATATGAGTTCGTGTTGATTGTCATGTGGGTCCACCTGTTCCCATCCCGAACACAGAAGTTAAGCACATGTACGCCGACGATAGTTGCCGGGCGACTGGCCGTGAAAATAGGTAACGCGAACACAAATATTCCCCCTTAGCTCAGTCGGTAGAGCGACGGACTGTTAATCCGCAGGTCGTTGGTTCAAGTCCAACAGGGGGAGCCAGAAAAAAGCACTTGCGAAAGCAAGTGCTTTTTTTAACTAAATCCGCTGATGGCGGAAGAAATCCACCTGCTGTGGATGAAATCGCTTCGCGATGAAATCTGCCTTGCGGCAGGAGATAAAGGCGGATTTAATTTCATCTGAAGCCGCAGGCTGAAGATTTCATCCGAGCAAACTCGGATTTCATCGTGCGAAGCACGATTTCATTGATCTGCTTGAGATTTTATGATAGTCTTTCCGTCTTGATTAGCCAATTAAAAAAGGACATCCAGACGGATGTCCTTTTTTATTGGCATTTTTCTCTTGTCGTTATGGTAATTCTTTTGTTGACACGCAGAGCCTGTCTTTTGTATAATTTTAGAAAGAATAGGGGGAGTAGGCTATGGATAAGTTATCTTTGGAACAAACTGTTGGCGAGTTGAAGCGCCTTGCGGAAAAAACTGTGAAAGACTGCACATTTCCGAAGGATGCGGAGTACTTCGGGGAAAAGGGAAAAACGAATGTACTGCTTCCGTCGGGTGACGAAAAGTACAGAAGCTTTTGGGTTCGGGATGCGGCCATGATGGCAGAAAGCGGCTTGATCCCCAATGAGGAATTGCGGAAATATATAGAAATTTTCGCTGTTCACGCCCAAAATGGAGAAGAGACGCTTTTCTTGAAAAATGGATTGATCGTGCCGCCTTTTGCCCTTGCGGATCACGTGAATTATGATGGAAAGCCGGTGTTTTACCCGGGTACTTATGCTTCCGGAATGGATCAGGGTGATGGTGGATACGGATATTTTCCTCCCTTTTGCGACAACTATTATTTTGTCGCAATGGTTGGCGATTATGTGGAACAAAGTGGGGATTTGCAAATACTCCGCGCGGATTATAATGGGATTTCTCTGCTGAAACGGCTGGAATATGCCTTTGCCGGATACAATATCGACGCTGCGACAGGTCTTTGCGTAAGCGATGCGGACAAATATACGGTGGACTGGGGCTTTGTGGATACGGTCAAAAAAAGCGGCAAGCTTTTGATGGCTTCGTTGTTGCGCTACAATGCAGCGACGGTGCTTTCCCGCTTGTTTGAGCAATGCGGTGAAATGGACGACAGTCGGCGTTACCGTGAAGCGGCGGAAAAAATCAAGAAGAGCCTGCTGGAAACCTTTTACGATGATCAAACCGGTTGGTTTTATTCTGCAACCGGAATCGGCCATCAGCATGACGTCTGGGCGACGGCGTACGCAGTTTATTTGGGAATTACAGATAACAAAAAGACTTTGGAGACGCTGTACAAAGCCTACACAGATCGCACTGCGGTGGTGGACGGTTATGTCCGCCACATTTTGACGGACGAGGATTTTTCGGCAGAGTCGGCCTGGGAATCCTGCCGGGCTAAGTTTAATGTATATCAGAACGGTGCCTATTGGGCGACACCCACGGGTTGGTATGCCTACGCCCTTTATCAATACAATGGGGAATGGAGCATATTGAATGATTTTCTGCAACATACAGAAAAATATGCTCAAATAGGTTCGCCCTTTGAATGGGTGGACAAAAAAACCGAGAATTATAGTGGTTTGCATTATGGTACATCGGGTGTATTACCGTATGTGGGCGCAAAGCGGTTGGCAAAGGAAATGAATCGGTGAACCGTTGGTTGTTGAAAGGGCAAAATCAAACAGTTATTGCGAAGCAGTGATTTTATAGACTTACGATGTTCGCCAATAAGGAGGAAATAAAATGAAAGCGCATAAGAATTGGAGCTATCGGCCGTATAAGCCGTTGTTTTTTGATTCCGGTGATATTTATATTTGCGCTATTGCGCCGTTGACGACACAGCTTCGCTTTGATTGGCTGCCGCTTTTTGAGGGGGCGCAGTATGGGATTTTTCTTCGCAAGAGAAATGCAGGCGAGTTCCGGAAAATCGCGGATACGATGGAGTGCAGCTGCACCATCGAAGGACTGGAATCGGAGTGCGATTATGAATTCTATGTTTCCTGTGGGGAGCAGAAAAGCCGGGTAAGACTTGCCCGCTGCGGTGAGAGTTTTGGCACGGTGGTGAACTATTTGCACCCGGATGATGAGGCGTATGCTTTTTCCGGGCGGTATTTGTGCTCGCCTTCCATTGTGCGGCACCCAGATGGTTTTTTGCTGGCTTCTATGGACTTGCATGCGGATTCTCCCCAGAATCTGACGCTGATTTTCCGTTCGGACGACGAGGGGAAATCCTGGAAGTATGTCAGTGAGCTTTTTCCTGCTTTTTGGACGAAGTTGTTCGTGCATAGAGGGGCGCTGTATGCTTTGGCGGTGTCCACGGAATCCGGTGACCTGCTGATCGGAAGATCTGATGATGGCGGTTATACGTTCTGTGAGCCTACGGTGTTGCTCCGTGGTTCCAACGGCAAGGCCGGAAATGCGGGCGTACATAAAAATCCCCAGCCAGTGGTGGAATTTGAGGGAAGACTTTGGAACAGTTTTGAATGGGGCAGCTGGGAAAGCGGTTACCATGCTATGAGCGTGATGTCCGTGCCGGTGGATGCGGATCTGCTGGACGCGGATCAATGGGCATTCGCAGAGCCGGTGAAGTATGACCCTAATTGGAACGGAACACCGGGTAAAATGCTCACAGAGACGATTGAAGGCTGCTTGGTTCCCGTAAATGGAAAACTGTATAACTATATGCGTTTTAACTGCAAAGAGCCCACTTGGGGCAGAGCGCTGCGGCTGGAAGTGGACACGGAGCACCCGGAAAATTCCTTGCAGTTTAAGGATTTTGTGTATTTCCCTGCTTGTTACTCCAAGTTTTCCATCAAATACCACGAGAAGCGGGGTAAATATTATTCTGTTGCGACGAGAGTGACCGACAAGGAAACCTCCTGGCACAGAACGCTATTGTCGTTGATGGTCTCCGATGATGGTGTCCACTGGGAAGTGGAGCGGGATATTATCGATAAACGGCAGGAAGATCCGAAAAAGTACGGATTCCAGTATGTGGATTTTTTGATCGAAGGGGACGAAATCTTGTTCTTGTGCCGCACCGCTATGAACGACGCCAACAGTTACCACAATTCCAACTATTCTATTTTTGACAGAATCAAAATTTGAGGGTGTTGGTGAAAGAATGAAGAAATTGATTTTAGTGGCCGCGCCACCGGCCTGTGGAAAAAACTATGTTTCCCAATTGCTGTGCAACCGGCTGAAATCGGTTGCGTATATGGACAAGGACGATCTTTCCGGTCTGGTTCGCTGCTGTTTTACCCACAGCGGTGAAAAGTTGGATATGGACGGAGATTTCTATTTGGAAAATCTCCGGTCTGTGGAATATGAAACTTTGATGCGCATGGCGTTTTCTGCGCTTCGGTTTGAGGAGTTTGTGGTCGTCAACGCACCGTTTTTGAAAGAGGTTCGGAACGTACAGTATATGCGTGGTCTGAAACAGCGCGCTGCCACCATGGGAGCGGAGCTGATCCTGATTTGGGTCAGTGCGCCTGCTGCGGTTTGCTATGATCGAATGAAGCAAAGAAATTCGGACAGAGATTCGCTGAAACTGCTGGATTGGCAAGAATATGTGAAAAAGATCGATTTTAACACACCCAATGAGCTGGTCGAAGCCAATGGGGTGGATCAACTGTTTGTTTTTGACAATACAAATGCTGAGACCGGGCAGGAATCCTTGCGTTATATTTTGGAAAAGTTGGGAGAATGAAAAATGCTGAATAGAGAAGAAATCATTCAAGATGTAGAAAAGAACAAAATCATCGCTATTTTACGAGGCTTTAATCGGGAACAATTGATTGCTACTGTGGAAGCCATGGAAAAAGGCGGGATTCGCATGGTGGAGGTGACCTTTGATCAAACGGGGACGATTTCCGATGAGACCACCGCGGCAAATATTCGTGCTTTGCGTGATCATTTTGCCGGCCGTGTCCGGGTGGGCGCGGGAACGGTAATGACCGAGAGCCAGGTGGAATATGCTTACCGGGCCGGCGCGGAGTTTATCATCTCTCCCGATTGCTACGAGCCGGTGATCAGAAAGACCCGGGAACTGGGTATGGTGTCTATGCCCGGTGCGCTTACTCCCACGGAAGCAGCCAATGCCCACCGATTTGGTGCGGATTTCGTGAAGCTTTTCCCCAATTCGGAAATGAAAATTTCTTATTTTAAGGCACTTTCTGCGCCCTTGGCGCATATCAAATTCCTTGCGGTTGGCGGCGTTGACGCGCAGAACTTAAAAGAGTATTTAGCTGCCGGCGCAAAGGGCGTGGGTGTCGCTACCGCTATCGCAAATCGCAAGGAGATCCTTGCGGGAGATTATGCCGCCATAACAGAGCGGGCAAAGACGTTTACGCAAGCTCTGTGAGCAAAGAATCGCACACATTGTCGGTTGACAAACGGGGCGGGAATGTTTATAATCATTACAATCGTTATAAATATATCGAAACGATTGTACTATCAGTTTTAAGGGGAAAAATATATGCTCAATAATTATTTAGATGCGATGCGTCACGGACGCATTTCCCGGAAAAAGAGAATGAAGAAGCTGGGCACGGTAAAAATCAATTTCGTGGAATCCACACCTGTGGTCTGGGGCGATCAGCTGCTTCGTTTTGAGTGGGTCAGACCTAAGGCCTGGTGTGCCAGCGGTCAGATCGATCGGGAGACCGGACACTACCATTTTGTGGATATGGCTACGGAAGAAGAGGTAGCTAAACTGGGCGAGGATCACTCCTTTGGTAGCTGTCACGCGGAAAATGGCGTTATGTATGTCTATGGCGGCAGAGGCACCGATGGCGGTCAGATCATCGATTGCTTCTGGTCTTCTGATCTGCAAAACTGGGAAACTGCGGTTGCGCTGACGCTGCCGGAGGGTGTGGGTGTGCTGAACACCTCTGTGTGCAAGGGCGACGATAAGTTCGTTATGATCATTGAAGTGGCTGGCAGCAACCCCAAGCTGGGTTTCACGCCTACCCTTTTGTTTGCCGAGTCTCAGGATCTGGTGCATTGGGAGCTTCATGACATTGGAGAGTATAATTATCTGCCCGATCGTTATACGGCCTGCCCCTGCATTCGCTTTGCGGATGGTTATTACTACATCATTTATCTGGAAGGCGCGCCCTGCGCTCGCTGGGTGCCCTATATTGCCAGAAGCCGCGACCTGAAAGACTTTGAGTTGGGTTTGACCAATCCGGTGATGTGGCCGGACGATAACGACAAACAGGTGCTCTATCCGGAGAAATTCACTGCCGAGCAGCTGGATTATCTGGAACACGCAGTAGACTGCAATAACAGTGACTTTGATATGTGCGAATATCAAGGCAAGACCATCATTACATACAGCTGGGGCAACCAGCTGGGCAAAGAATTCCTTGCTCTGGCAGAGTTTGACGGAAGCAACGAAGAATTCCTAAAATCGTTCTTTGAATAATAAAAAGACCCTCGAAAGAGGGTCTTTTTTTCTTTGAAAATCTCATGTTGAAATGGTGGTTTTGTTGATATATAATGGTTTTAACATGTAAAGTCTGTTTTTACGGGAGGAATCTGTTATGTGGTCAGTTTGTTACGGGCTGTCGGTAGCATGTTTGGCGGTTGCAGCGATCGGTGCGCTGATTAAAAATAACAGCACGTTGGCGCATAAGTATAAGCCCGGTGCATTGAAAGTGATGACAGTGGGTGCTTTTGGCGCTGCGTTTTTCCTGTTTTTGCCGGTGCAATGGTTTGCAACTGCCAAAACGGCGGGCAGCGTATGGCAGACTTTGGTGCTGACGATTTTAAATTCCATTGAGATTTTTGGTATCGGCTGCGATTTTGGTTCGGTGGAAGAAGCAATGGAGCATTGCCCCGATTGGCTGGACAGCTGGTATCTGGTTTGGACGGCTACCATGTTTATGGTGGCACCGGTTCTTACCTTTGGCGTGATCTTATCCTTTTTCCGGGATCTTTCCGCATTTTTGAAGTATCAGTGCATGTACTTTAAAGAAGTGTTTATTTTCTCGGAATTGAACAAGAAATCCCTGGCGCTGGCTGAGGATATTCAGGACAAAAACCCCAAGGCCGCCATTGTTTTTGCCGGGGTGACCAATGAAAATGAAGCGGCTGCGGAGCTGGTCAATGACGCCAAAAGCATGGGCGCGATCTGCTTTAAAAAAGATGTACTGAATCCGGTGTATCAGAAACATTCTCCCAAGAAGCCCATGTGGTTCTTCGCCATCAGCGGCAATGAGGCCAACAATCTGACCCAGGCCTTGCGGCTGATCGATACCTATCGGGACAGAGAATTGGTTAATATCTATGTGTTCTCCACGAAGATTGATGGAGAATTGCGCTTGGCGGCTGTGGATAAGGGTAAGGTTCGGGTCCGCAGAGTGAATGAGGTACAGTCTCTGATCAATCGGCTGCTTTATGAGCGGGGACAGATGATTTTCCGGTCCGCAGCGCCCGATGAGAATGGGAACAAGCAGATTCATGCGGTTTTGGTGGGCATGGGGCGCCATGGCACGGAAATGATGAAGGCACTGTCCTGGTTCTGCCAGATGGACGGTTATGGAATTCATATTCATGGATTTGACAAGGATCCTCTGGCGCAGGAGCGATTTACGGCTCTGGCGCCGGAGCTGATGTCTCCGAAATTTAATGGGGTGTACGTGCCCGGAGAGACGCAGTACACCATTGCGGTACATTCTGGGGTGGATGTGGAAAGCGCGACCTTTGAGAAGGAAATCCAAAAGATCACTGGCGCTACCTATGTGCTGGTTTCTTTGGGAGACGACGACACGAACATCAAAACGGCAGTGAAGCTGCGCATGTACTTTGAACGCATGAAGATCCACCCGGTGATTCAGGCGATCGTATATGATTCGGAGCAGAAAAAGGCTGTTGAGGGTGTGTGCAACTACCGGGGACAAGCTTATGATATTTCGCTGATCGGTGATATTGAATCTTCCTACACCCAAGCCGTGATCATCAATTCGGAGTTGGAAGAAGATGCTCGCGCTCGTCACTTAAAGTGGGGCGAAGAGGAAGAATTCTGGACCTATGAGTATAACTACCGATCCTCGGTGGCTTCTGCGATCCATATGCGGGCACGGATCTTGTGCGGGGTTCCCGGTGCGGATAAGAAGGAAGCGGATCTGACGGATCGGGAGCGGTCTGTGATCGAGGTGTTGGAGCACCGGCGCTGGAATGCTTATATGCGTTCGGAAGGCTATGTGTTCAGCGGTTCGAATGATCCTGCCAGCCGAAACGACCTGGCGAAGATGCACCATGATCTGGTGAATTTTGACGATCTGTCCGAAGAAGAAAAACGCAAGGACGGAAAAGTCGGTGCATTGTGATATTTCGTTAAAAAATACCGTCCGCTATTAAAACGGGCGGTATTTTTTTGTGTTACAACTGAAAAGGGAACTTGCACAAGCCGATGGGGTGTGGTATAGTAACGGTGGTTGCAGAAAGTGTGTAACGCAAATAAGAAGGGTATACTTTGGTTATGAAAAAGCAGCGGTTTTCCATTTCCACCACACAGATCATATTGCTTAGCTTCGTTCTGCTGATCGCAGCAGGCGCAGCTTTGCTATGCCTGCCTGTCAGTTCTGCCAGTGGTGTTGCGGCAGCGCCCTTAGATGCGCTTTTTACTGCCACAACCTCTGCCTGCGTGACCGGCTTGGTGGTGGTGCCCACGGCAACTGCGTGGAGCGCTTTTGGTCAGGCGGTGATCCTGGCTTTGATCCAGGTGGGTGGCTTGGGCGTGATCACCGTGGTATCTGCGGTGATGATCTCCTTGCAAAGGAAAATGGGCATTGGCGACCGGTTGCTTTTGCAAGATGCGTTTAATTTAAATGATTTGTCCGGGCTGCGTCAATTCGTGCAAAAGGTTTTTAAGGGCACTTTGCTGATCGAGGCGTTGGGTGCGCTTTTGTATATGACGGTGTTCGTTCCGGAGTTTGGAACAAGGGGAATCTGGATCTCGATTTTTACAGCGGTGTCGGCATTTTGCAATGCGGGTATCGATATTATCGGTCAGAACAGCCTTTGCGACTATGTGACCGATCCGATGATCAATGGCGTTACCTGCGCGCTGATCATTTTTGGCGGTATCGGTTATGTGGTTTGGTGGGATATGATCCGGGTAATGAAATTACCCCGGAAAAGACGCCTGCAAAGCTTGACACTGCATAGCAAAATCGCTTTGAGCATGAGCGCTGTGTTGATTTTGAGTGGTGCGGTATGCTTTCTGATGTTTGAATATTCCAATCCGGACACCCTGGGTGGCCATAGCTTGGTTGAAAAAGCGCAAATGGCGCTGTTTCAGTCGGTGACTACAAGAACAGCAGGTTTTATGACGATCCCCCAGGAAAATTTCACCAATGCGTCCTCGCTGATCTCACTATTGTTGATGTTCATTGGCGGCTCGCCGGTGGGCACCGCAGGCGGTATCAAAACGGTGACCTTTGCGGTGATTGCTGCGTCTGCATTGGCAGCGATCCGGAACAAAGAAGATGTGGATCTGTTCCAAAGACGGCTGACCAAGGAAGCGGTGAGCAAGGCTTTGGCAGTAACTTGCATGTCGTTTTTGATTTTCTTTTTGTCCACGTTGCTGCTGTCTTTGGTGACAGAGGCAAGCTTGCTGGATGTGCTTTATGAAACCGGCAGCGCCACGGCTACTGTGGGTCTTTCCAGAAATTTGACCGGAACGCTGGGCAGCTGGGGCAAGGCCATTTTGATTGTGACCATGTACTTCGGAAGAATCGGTCCGGTATCCCTCGCCATTGCGCTGAATCGGAAAGATACGGATCATAAGTATATCAGAAACCCCGTGGAAGATATTTCGGTGGGCTAGAAAGGATGAGTAAAATGGGCATCAATAAAACCTATGCGGTATTTGGTCTCGGCAGATACGGCAGATCAGTTGCTGAGGAATTGGTAAAATGCGGTGCTGAGGTGCTGGCTGTGGATATTGACCAGAGTAATGTCAACAGCGCTATTGAAACTTTGCCCGTGTGTAAGTGTGCGGATATTACAGAGCCGGAAACCATTAAGCGGCTGGATATTGCCAATATTGATGTGGTGATTGTGGCCATGGCTTCAAATTTGGAGGCCAGCGTTCTGGCAGTGGCGCATTGTAAAGAGGCAGGCGTGAAAACGGTGATCGCCAAATGCGCAACGGAAATGCATCAGAAGATTTTAAAAAGCGTTGGCGCAGATCAGGTGATATTCCCGGAGCAGGAATCCGGTGTTCGATTGGCAAAAAGCTTGGTTTCTTCCGGCTTTTCGGAAATGATGGAACTTTCTGATGAAGTGGCCATGGTGCAGCTGGATGTAAAAGCGGACTGGGTGGGCAAGACCTTGATGGAACTGAGCCTGCGGAAAAAATATTCCGTCAATGTGGTGGCGGTGAGAAAAGGCGATCGGGTCATTACGGATATTGATCCTGCGCAGCCTTTGGAAAAGGGCATGGAATTGATCGTGATGGCCAATGTGGCGAAACTGAAAAAGCTGAAATGAGGGCGTAACATGAGTTTACGAAAAGCTTGGGCGCTTTTGCTGGCGGTGGTGATCCTGCTTGCCGGCTGTACAGAAAATCAGAAAGATGAAAAGCTGACTGTGGATATCGATTTTACTACGGTTGGAGATCCGTACAGCGCAATTTTTTCGCTGAGAAATGACTCTTCTTACTACGTGGGCAAAACCATTATGCTGGAAGCGCAGTTTACAGCGATCTATAATTTCTCTGCAAATAAGATCAATGAGTATATTTTCATGGCGTCAGATGACGAGGGCTGCTGTACGGTGGCGTGCCAGGCGGCCATGGCCGAGGGCGTAAGTATGCCGAAACTGAACACGAAAGTAACGGCAATCGGTACATTTGACGGAGAAAGCACGTTTACCGTGCAGAGCTGGACCAGCGACGATTCGCTGATCGGCACTTATGAATTAGATGCCCTCACCTTGTCGCCTGAGGAATTGAAGAACCTGATGGTGTCTTTTAACGAGGAGCGGACAGAGCACGAGGCGTATGGAACCAAAATTCGTATTTTTGGTCACTACACGGTAATGAATGGCTATAAATTCCTGGTGGGTCTTGACGCTTCCGGCGCGGGGCAGTGGAATGTTGAATTGTATGACGCCATTGGTGAAGTGAAGTTCCCGGAAGTGGAAGGCAGCTATATCAAGCCGATCTGTGTGATCGGATCGCTGACGGTGTATTATGAAGATGATGCGCCCTATGCCTGCATTGTGGTGGAGCAAATTGCTGAGGTGCAGTGCACCTTGTCTTGATGGGAGAGACGATAATGCGACAGGAATTTTTGGGAAATTTGATTTTGCCTGACCGGGTGGTTTATGGCGGAAAGCTGATTTGCGAAGATGGCATGATCCTGGCAATCGAGGAAAATGCCGCAGATCGGAAGGGCTTGCCTTATATTCTTCCCGGCTTGGTGGATATTCACAATCATGGCGCGATGGCCCATGATTATATGGAATCCACAGATGAGGCCTTTGACGCAATCTCTGATTATTTGGTGGCTCATGGTGTTACAACGGCCCAGTGCGCTACGGTCAGTGCGCCCTTGGAGCAGATTCTGGATTTCTTGAAGTTCTACCGGAAGCGGATTGCCCGGTATGAAGATGGAAAGGGCTGCCGTTTTTGTGGCGTACATATTGAAGGCCCTTATATTTCCTTCGGGAAGAAGGGCGCGCACCCGGCGGATACTTTGCGCACCGGTCTGGACGGTTATGATTGGCTGTTGGAAAATAAAGATATAATCGGTGAGATCACCGTTGCACCGGAATTGCCCGGTATGAAAGAAATGATCCGGGATCTGGCAGCTGCGGGAATTTTGGTCTCCGGTGGCCATGATGATGCGGAGCCGGAAGATATTCTGACTGCGGTGGAGCAGGGCATGCGCCACTGCACCCATATTTACTGTGCGATGTCCACATTGCACAAGACCGGGATTCAGCGCAGAACCGGACTTTGCGAGTACGCAATGACCCATTCTGAGATCACGGCAGAAATGATCGCAGACAATCATCACATTCCCCCGGTGTTGGCGAAGATGATCTATAATGCGAAGGGCCCGGATCAGCTGTGCATCGTTTCCGATGCTATTGCGCCCACGGGCTTGCCTGAGTCGGACCAGCTGTACCGCTTGGGCACCGGCGAAAACTGCACCAAGGTATATGTGGAGGACGGCATTGCGTTGGTGGAAGACCGGAGCTGTTATGCCGGAAGCGTCCAGTCTCTGGATAAAATGATTGGAAATCTGGTATTTGACTGCAATATTCCTTTGGTAGATGCGGTGCGCATGGCATCACTGACCCCGGCAGAAATTATCGGTCAGGCGCATTTGTGCGGCAGTCTTGCGGTAGGCAAGCGGGCGGATCTTTGCTGGATGAATGGAGATCTTCAAGTCATTAAAACGGCAGTAGCCGGAAAAATTATATTTGAGAAGGTTGATTGAATATGGAAAAGGTAATCAATGGTGTAACCTGCAAAGTTGTGGATAACGAGTGGGAAGTGTATTTCGACATGGCTATGACCATGTTGGAAGAAATCATGAAAAATAACGCCGCTGACCGGGATACCGTGATGATCGTTCCCGTTGGCCCTACCCAGCAGTATCCGATTTTGGCTGACATGGTCAATCGCTTGGGTGTTTCCTTGAAGCGGGTACACTTCTTTAATATGGACGAGTATATGCTGACTCCCGAGCAGGTGATCGATCCTGGTCACCCTATGGCGTTTGAGGGTCGTATGTATCGGGATTTTTACGATCGGGTGAATCCGGAGCTGGTAATGCCCGTCAGTCAGCGGCATTTTCCCAAGCCGGGCAAGGAAAAAGAATACGATGATCTGATCGAGGCGCTGGGCGGTGTGGATCTGTGCCTGGGCGGCGTGGGCATCAATGGCCATGTGGCTTTTAATGAGGCAGCAGAAGAAAATGACCCCATTTCGGCCGACGAGTTTGCGGCACTGCCTACTCGGGTGCTTCCCATCAGCCGGGAGACTCGTACCATCAATGCTTACGGCTATCAGCGGGGCGACCTGGCGGGTATGCCAGAGTGGTGCATCACCATTGGCATGAAGCAGATCGTGTCTGCTCGCCGGATCTATCTGGCGCTGAACCGTCCCTGGCAGAACGGTCCGTTGAAGCATGGCTTGTTTGGACCGCAATGTGGCCAGTGGCCCGTGTCGCTTCTGCGGCGCAATGAGAACTTTAAGTTGTGCATGACCAAGGAAGTGGCGGAAGGTACCATATAAATTAATGGGCGCGGAAGATACCGCGCCCATTTACTTTTTTGCGCAGAAGTGGTAAAATGAAAAAAGAAACATATAGAGGAGTTTGCCATGGAACGAGGGGACTTTACTTATCAGCAATATGTGAAAATTCTCCACGAGGAGCTGCGGCCGGCTATGGGCTGCACAGAGCCGATTGCGCTGGCTTTGGCGGGCGCAAAGGCCAGGCAGCTTTTGGGCTGTTTGCCCCAATTAGTGCAGATCCGGGTCAGCGGCAATATTATTAAAAATGTAAAGAGCGTGATCGTGCCTAATACCGGGGGATTGCATGGCATCGGTCCTGCTGTGAGTGCGGGCATTGTGGCGGGCATTCCGGAAAAAGAGCTGGAAGTGATCAGCCAGATCACAGATACACAGCGCAAGGAGATCCGGGATTTTTTGGCGCAGGCGGAAATTCAGATTTCACCGGTAGATTCGGAACTGACTTTTGATATTGATTTGGTTTTGCATGGCGGTGGGCATCAGGTAAGACTTCGGGTGGCAAATCATCACACCAATGTGGTGTATATGGAAAAAGACGGAGAAGTTTTACAGTCCCAGGTGGTAGAGGAATCCTCGGAAGACCAGCTGACGGACAAGTCCTGCCTGAGCATTGAAAAAATCGTGGAATTTGCGGATATTTTAGATATAGAAGATGTTCGCCACTGTATTGATCAACAGATTCGGTGCAATATGGCCATTGCAGAAGAGGGCCTGAGCGGGAATTGGGGCGCCAATGTGGGCAGCGTGATCCTGCATCGCCAGGGCGCACTTTTGTCGAAAAAGGCGGCGGCTTATGCAGCGGCCGGATCGGACGCCCGAATGAGCGGCTGTTCTATGCCGGTCATCATCATTTCCGGCAGCGGCAACCAAGGCATTACGGCCAGCGTGCCGGTGGCGGTTTATGCCCGGGAGATGGGCGTGTCGGAAGATAAGCTTTATCGGGCTGTGGCGCTGAGTGATCTGGTGACGGTGCATCAAAAGACCGGAATTGGCAGACTGTCTGCTTATTGTGGCGCCATCAGCGCAGGCTGCGGCGCGGGCGCGGGTATTGCTTATATGCAAGGCGGTGGTTTCCGGGGCATTGCCCATACCATCGTGAACGCCATTGCTATTTTGTCCGGCACCATTTGTGATGGCGCAAAGCCTTCCTGTGCGGCAAAAATTGCCGCTGCGGTGGATGCGGGTATTTTGGGCTGGGAAATGTTTATGGAAAATCAGCAATTTTACAGTGGCGACGGTATTGTTACCAAGGGCGTGGACAATACGGTGAGCAATGTGGGTCGGCTGGCGCGGGAAGGCATGAAAGAGACGGATAAAACGATTTTAAAAATCATGCTGAATGAACCGTAAATAACAGAATATAATGCAATGAGTATGTTGCGATCTTTTTTGGGTTATCCTATGGTAGAAGCTTTTGTTTGGAGGAGAAACCATGAAAAAGATCGCAACTATTTTTTTGGCAGGCGCATTGTTGATGGCCTGCTGTGCCGGCTGCCGCAGAATGCAGCCGGAGGAGAGCAGCAACCCGACGAATAACAGTAGTATTCCCACTTCCAATACCACAGTGCCCAGCACTACCAATCAAGGGAACAATCAGACTCAGAGCGTTGAGTTGCTGCTGAAAATCTGGCAGCAGTACAAAGACGAGGATCGGTTCTCTGCTTATGGCGGCACGGTGGAAAATGCGGTGGACGACGGGCCTGGTGGCTTGAATATGGATAACGTAGATGAGCTTACCAACCGGTATCTGATCCCACAGTCCCGTTTGGGGAATGTGCAGGAAGCGGCATCGCTGGTGCACATGATGAACAGCAATATTTTCACGGCTGTGGCGGTGAAGCTTTCTGAAAATGTGGATCGGAAGACATTTTATGAGGATTGGCGCAATGCCATTCAGTCCAATCAATGGATCTGTGGGCAACCGGATCGCATGGTGATGGTGGGCGTGGGGGATTCCTCCCTGATCATGGCCTTTGGCAGCACCGATGCCATCAATGCATTTATGGACAATTTGCAGAAAGTCCATCAGGGCGCGCAGGTGTTTTATAACGAAGCGATCGTGAGCTAAAACCAAGGGGGTATATCCCCCTTGGTATCCTTTTTGGCAGGGAGGAACTATGCTATTTTCTGGTATCCCGTTTTTGTTTTACTTTTTACCGGGGGTGCTTTTGCTCTATTTTGCCATGCCCCGGGGACTAAAAAACGGATTTTTGTTGCTGGTCAGCTTGCTTTTTTATGCCTGGGGTGAGCCTCGGTATGTGATTTTGATGATCGCCACCATTACGCTGTTTTATTGTTACGGAATCGCCATCGAAAAAAGTCGATCCAAGCGGGGAAAAAAGGTGTGGCTGATCACGGGGATCTTCACGGGCGTGGCGCTGCTGGCGATTTTTAAATACGCGGATTTTGGCGTGGAAAACTTTAATCGGCTGACGGGAATGAGCGTGCCGCTGCTGCGGTTGGCGCTGCCCATCGGTATCAGCTTTTACACATTTCAGTCCATGAGTTATGTGGTGGACGTTTATCGGGGCGACACCCGGGCGCAAAGGAGCATCGTCAATTTTGGCACCTATGTGGCACTGTTTCCGCAGCTGATCGCAGGGCCCATCGTCCGGTATGTGGATGTGGAAAAGGAATTGGAAAACAGAGTGATCACCTGGTCAGATTTTTCTGCCGGATTGTTTGGCTTCTTGGTGGGTTTGGGGAAGAAGGTGCTTCTTGCCAATGGATTTGCGGAGTTGGCGCAGATCTTTCGGGTCTCCGGGGAGAAATCTTTGGTGTTCTACTGGATCTATGCCATCAGCACCATGCTCTATATCTATTTTGATTTTTCCGGTTACAGCGATATGGCCATCGGTTTGGGTCGAATTTTCGGATTCCGATTCCCCCGGAATTTTGACTATCCCTATATTTCCAAAAGTGTCACGGAATTTTGGCGCAGGTGGCACATGACTTTGGGCGGCTGGTTCCGGGATTATGTGTATATTCCCCTTGGGGGCAACCGGGTCAGTAAAGGGCGCTGGGTGCTCAACATTCTGGCGGTATGGATGCTCACCGGATTATGGCATGGAGCGGCATGGAATTTTGTGATCTGGGGACTTTTGTTTGCGGCGCTTTTACTCATCGAAAAATGGACGCAGCTGGATCGATTGCCCACACTTTTGCGCAGAGTGTATGTGCTTTTCGTGGTGATGATCAGCTTTGTGATCTTCAATGGGGATAACATGGCACAAGCGTGGCAGGATATTTTGGGGCTGTTCGGGGGATTGCAGGTGCCGTTGGTTACAACTGAGACCATGTATTATCTGAAAAGCTACGGCTTGCTCCTGGCCTTGGGTTGCGTGGGAGCGACCCCGGCGATCCGGAACGCGGCTGTTTTTGTGGCGGAAAAATGGAAAATTTATCCGGTGCTGAAATTAGCTGCCGGTTTGGCGCTTTTGTTGGTGTGCACCGGTTATTTGGTGGATGGGTCGTTTAATCCGTTTTTGTATTTCCGCTTTTAGGAGGCGTTATGGTTCGGAAAAAATGGGATGCAGCCGCAGGGGGACTGATTGCTGCGGTTTGGCTGTTGTTGGCAGTGTGCGCATGGCTGCGGACACCGGAGAAGATCTCCTATACGGAGCGACGGGAGCTGCAGCAATTCCCGGCTGTGGAGATTCAGCGCCTGTTAGACGGAAAATTCATGAGTGAATTTGAGGATTACGCCATGGATCAATTTCCCTGGCGGGACGTATTTCGCCGGATCAAGGCACGCTTCACTTATGAGGTATTAGGGCAAAAGGATAACCATGGGATTTGCGTGGTAAATGGGCAAGCCTTTGCTTTGGAATATCCGCTGAATGAAAAATCTGTCACTCACGCGACTTCGGTGTTTCAGAATATCTGGGAGAAGAATTTGAAAGATTCCCGAGTGTTTGCGGCAATTGTGCCGGATAAGGGGTATTATCTTGCCCGGGATCAGGGTTATCCGGTGATGGATTATGAGAAATTGTTTGAAATGATGGAAAGTCAGATGCCCTATGCCCAGTTTGTGGATTTGAGAGATTGTCTGACCGGGGAGGATTATTACCGCACCGATACCCATTGGCGGCAGGAGCGGTTGACCCCGGTGGCGCAGGCTTTGGGCGCAGCCATGGGAATCTCTTTTGACGCTAAGTATCAGGTCAAGGAGGCGGAGTCGTCCTTCTACGGGGTGTATTATGGGCAAGCGGCGCTGCCTATGGAGGCCGATGTGCTTTATACACTGCACAACGATTTGCTGGACGGCTGCAAGGTTTATAATTATGAAACCAACCAATATGGCGGTATTTATGACGAGGAAAAGTTGAAGGGAAAAGACCCTTATGAAACTTATCTGTCCGGGCCGGTATCGCTGCTGCGCATAGAAAATCCCCAGGCCGAGACGGATAAGGAACTGATCGTCTTCCGGGATTCTTTCGGCAGTTCTTTGACACCACTTTTGGTGCAGGGGTATAAGACGGTGACGCTGGTGGACGTGCGGTATATTTCCGGCAGTATGCTGTCTCGGTTTGTTGATTTTCATGGGCAGGATGTGCTGTTTTTATATAGCACTCTGGTGCTCAATAACAGCGCTATGTTCAAATAAAAAGACCGCAGGTGTTAGGCCTGCGGCAATTTTTTTAAAACCAGGCGATGGGCGATGCGGTGCAGCAGCGTTCCCAAAAGGCTGAGCGGGATCCACAGAAGACTGTACTCAATGCAGATCTGCCCCAGAAAATGGTGCCGCTGCCGGTAGTCCCAGACCTGAAATGTCCGGTTGACCAAAAGCCCGGTGAGTAATTCTAAACCGGTAATCAAGGCGCTACAAATAAGCAGTTGGGCGTAAAGAGATATTCGCTTTGCGCGTCGGTCTATGGCGCCGATTCCCAGGAAACACAAACCGCCTAAAAGGAACATGCTTCCGTGACTTCTGCCCCTCCATAAAATTTCCAAAATAAAATATGCTGTACCGCCAAGGTAAAAAAGAATACATTGCCGCAAAATACGCAAAATAAGCACCTCCCTACAACAGTATGTCCAAAAAAACTTGATTTTTTACTTGACAAACGCAAGGAGCTCATATATAATGAGAAAGCTGATTTCGGCAGAGCCGAAGTTAGTGTGACCATCATGGCGGCATAACTCAGTTGGTAGAGTAGCCGGTTCATACCCGGTATGTCATCTGTTCAAATCAGATTGCCGCTACCAGGCCCGTTGGTCAAGCGGTTAAGACACCGCCCTTTCACGGCGGTAACATGGGTTCGATTCCCGTACGGGTCACCAAAAAA
>JAZRMV010000021.1:0-39538 GCA_045647845.1 Faecousia sp. | reverse complement strand
AAACGGCCATAGCTGCCCTTTGCCTTTTTCAGCGCCTCGTTGGCATCGTCGCCCTTCTTGATGAAGTCCATCATCTTACCCAGGTTGATGAACTCGTAGCCGGTGATCAGATCGTTCTCGTCCAGAGCGATGCGGGTCACGTAGCCTTCGGCCATTTCAAGGTAACGGGGGCCCTTAGCCTTGGTGGCGAACATGGTGCCCACCTGGCTGCGCAGACCCTTACCCAGGTCTTCCAGAGAAGCGCCTACTGCGAGGCCGTCTTCGGAAAAGGCGGACTGGCTGCGGCCGTATACGATTTGCAGGAACAGCTCACGCATAGCGGTGTTGATGGCGTCGCACACCAGGTCGGTGTTCAGAGCCTCCAACAGAGTCTTACCGATCAGAATTTCGGAAGCCATAGCGGCGGAGTGGGTCATACCGGAGCAACCCAGGGTTTCCACCAGAGCTTCTTCAATGATGCCCTCCTTCACGTTCAGGGTCAGCTTGCAGCAACCCTGCTGAGGAGCACACCAGCCGATGCCGTGGGTGAAACCGCTGACATCTTTAATTTCCTTGACCTGAACCCACTTGCCCTCCTCGGGAATGGGAGCGGGGCCGTGATAGGCGCCCTTGGCCACGGAGCACATATGCTGTACTTCTGCACTATAAATCATGGCAATTTTTCCTTTCTTTCAAAAGGCAGCTCTGCCGCCTTTGGATTTATGATTTTCTTGGAGAATTTCCGGATATATTATACATGGGTAAAAGGGAAATGTCAATGGACACAAGGGGAAAATCGATAGGAAAATATAGAAAAGGTACACCGCAATTTTGCGGTGTACCTTGGTTGGATTATTCGTCTTTCAGCGCGATATGGACCGTATCCAACTGGATCTGATCCACCGCGGTGGGTGCGCCCATCATGACGTCCTGGGCGTTCTTGTTCATGGGGAAGGTGATGACTTCACGAATGCTCTCTTCACCGGTGAGGAGCATGACCAGACGGTCAATGCCGGGAGCAGCGCCTGCGTGAGGAGGTGCACCGTAGGTGAAGGCGTTGTACATGGCAGGGAACTTGGCTTTTACATCTTCTTCGCCAAGGCCGACCATCTGGAATGCTTTGACCATAATCTCGGGGTCGTGATTCCGAACAGCGCCGGAAGCGCTTTCGTAGCCGTTGACAACCAGGTCATACTGGTTGGCGTTGATGGCGAGAAGCTTGTTCACATCACCCTCAGCAGCTTCCAGCGCGGCCATACCGCCCTGGGGCATGGAGAATGGATTGTGGCAGAATTCCAGCTGACCGGATTCTTCGCCCATCTCGTACATGGGGAAGTCCACGATCCAGCAGATCGCATACTGATCCTCGTCAAAGTGACCGGGAATCCGCTTGCCCAGCATGGTGCGAACCACACCGGCGGTCTTTTGCGCGGCAGTCTTTTTGCCGGCTGCCATGCAGACAAAGCTGCCGGGCTTCAAATTCAGCTTGGTCACCAGAGCGTCCTTGAAGTCTACCAGGAATTTGCTGACGCCGCCGGTGAGCTCACCGTTTTCGTCGACCTTGAACCAGCAGACTTTATTGCCGGTCTGGATCTCTACGTCGGCAAGGAGCTTGTCGATCCACTTGCGGCCCTCGGAGAAGTTATCAACAGCCACAGCCTTGACAGTAGCGTTCTGGAAAGGTCCGAATTCACAACCGGCCACTTCTGCGGTTATGTCCTGCACTTCCAGGTCGATTCGAAGATCGGGCTTATCGGAGCCGTAACGCTCCATGGCCTCATTGAAGGGGATGTGACGGAAGGGCGCTTCGGAGACACGGCTGTATTTGCCGAAGTTGAGGAAAACGGGACGGAGCACTTCTTCCAAAGTGGTCAGCACATCGTCCTGAGATGCGAAGGCCATTTCCATATCCAGCTGATAAAATTCACCGGGGGTACGGTCTGCACGGGCATCTTCGTCCCGGAAGCAGGGGGCGATCTGGAAATACTTATCGAAGCCGGAGGTCATGAGCAGCTGCTTAAACTGCTGAGGAGCCTGGGGAAGGGCATAGAACTTGCCGGGGTGATTCCGGGCAGGAACCAGATAGTCCCGGGCGCCCTCGGGAGAGGAAGCGGTGAGAATGGGGGTGGTGATTTCCAGGAAGCCCTTTTCCGTCATACGGCGGCGGATATCCGCAACCACCTGGCAGCGCAGAATGATGTTCTGCTTAACTGCGGGATTGCGCAGGTCCAGATAGCGATATTTCAGACGGGTGTTTTCGTCTGCTTCTTTGCTTTTGTTGATTTCAAAGGGCAGCTGATTATGGACGCATTTGCCTAACACGGAAATGGAAGTGGGAACCACTTCTATTTCACCGGTGGGAAGCTTGGGGTTCTTGCTTTCCCGCTCCCGGACAGTGCCGGTGACGGAAATGGTGGACTCTTTATTGATGCCCTTGATGCACTTCATCATTTCTTCGGTTTCTACCACCACCTGGGTCGTGCCGTAGAAATCCCGAAGGACCAGGAATGCAAAATTCGCGCCTACTTCCCGGATATTTTCCAGCCAGCCGACAATGGTGACCGATTTTCCTGCATCGCTAAGCCGAAGCTCACCGCAGTTGTGAGTTCTGGATTGGAACATAACGTAATTCCTCACTTAATTTCTGTATAATAGCCTTTATATTATTCCACAAGAGGCGGGAAAAGTCAATCATTGGCAGAAAAAATCCTGGATTTCTTTCTCGGCAATGTGGGAAGAAAACCAAAACCCTTAGGTGGAAATCTCTGTTTTTCACAAATTTTCATCAAATCGTTGATTTTTTATGTGAATACTATGAAAAGTTCTAAAAAATAAGATTTTTGGATTGATTTTGTCGCAACTTTGGCATACAATAAGTGAGCGTACCAAAGATGGTCAAACCGCTTTGTTGGGGGGGTGGTCAGCTGTGCTGAATATTGTGCTGGTCGAACCGGAAATTCCACAAAATTGCGGCAATATCGCCCGTACTTGTGCCGCCACCGGCTGCCGATTACATCTGATTCGCCCCCTTGGCTTTGACATTTCTGAAAAAGCAGTGCGACGGGCTGGTCTTGATTATTGGAGCATGGTGGAGGTTCGGGACTACGAAAATCTTGTCGACTTCTTCGCCAAAAATGATGTGAAGCAAATGTGGTGCCTTTCCACGAAAGCGCCTCGGTGCTACACAGAAGCAAATTATGAGGAAAATTGCTATCTGTTCTTCGGAAAAGAGACGAAGGGCCTGCCGGAGGAGTTTCTGAATGCACACGCGGATGCGTGCGTTCGGATTCCTATGAAGGAAGATGCAAGAAGTTTGAATTTGAGTAACGCGGTGGCGATTACGGTTTTTGAGGCGCTGCGGCAGTTGTCTTTTCCCGGTTTGTGCGATTACGGAAAAATGCGGGGTTGACCCCGATGAATATGGAGGATGTATTATGAATTACAACAAGAAGTCCATCGAAGACATTGAAGTTGCCGGTAAGCGCGTTCTGTGCCGCTGCGATTTCAACGTTCCCACCAAGGAAGGAAAGATTACTTCCGACAAGCGTATCGTGGCTGCTATGCCCACCATAGAGTATCTGGTGGATCATGGCGCAAAGGTCATCCTCTGCTCTCATATGGGTAAGCCCAAGGGCGAGTGGAAGCCGGAACTGAGCTTGAAGGTGGTAGCTGAGCGGATCTCTGAGCTTCTGGGCAAGGAAGTTATCATGGCTACCGACGTGGCCGGTGAGGACTCCAAGGCAAAGGCTGCTGCTCTGAAAGACGGCGACGTGATGCTCATTGAGAACACCCGTTACATCAAGGGCGAGACCAAGAATGATCCCGAGCTTTCCAAGGCTCTGGCAGATCTGGCTGACATTTTTGTTAACGATGCTTTCGGCACTGCACACCGCGCGCACTCTTCCACTGCCGGTGTGGCTGACTATCTGCCCGCTGTTTCCGGCTACCTGGTGCAGAAGGAAGTTTCCATCATGGGCAAGGCTCTGGCAAATCCCGAGCGTCCCTTCGTGGCGATCCTGGGCGGTGCTAAGGTTTCCGATAAGCTGAATGTAATCAACAATCTGCTGGAAAAGGTGGACACGCTGATCATCGGCGGCGGTATGGCATTTACTTTCCTGGCTGCCAAGGGTTATGCGGTTGGATCTTCTCTGGTTGATTTGGAAAAGATCGACTACTGCAAGGAAATGATGGCCAAGGCTGAGGCGAAGGGCGTAAAGCTGCTGCTGCCCGTGGATACGGTGGTTGCAGATTCCTTCCCCAACCCCATTGACGCAGAGATCCCCGTGCAGACCGTTATGAGCGATGCGATCCCCGAGGGCAAGATGGGTCTGGATATTGGCGAAAAGGCACAAGCGGAGTTCGCTGCTGCTGCCAAGGCTGCCAAGACGGTTGTCTGGAACGGCCCCATGGGCGTGTTTGAGAACCCCGTTCTGAACAAGGGCACCATCGCTGTTGCCCAGGGCCTGGCTGATTCCGATGCAGTTACCATTGTTGGCGGCGGCGACAGCGCTGCTGCTTGCGAACAACTTGGCTTTGCTTCCCAGATCACCCACATTTCCACCGGCGGCGGCGCTTCTCTGGAATTCCTGGAAGGCCTGGAACTGCCCGGTATTGCCTGCTTGCAGGATAAATAATTCTTTTGTGGATTTTGACCGCAGGGACCGGCCATCGGTCCCTGCACCCCATAACTTTGAAATTACACATCAAATATTGATGCGAACATAAGGAGAATATAAAATGAACAGAAAGTACCGTAAGACCGTCATTGCCGGCAACTGGAAAATGAACAAGACTCCCTCCGAGACCAAGGAGTTTATGGCACAGCTGAAAACCATTCTGCCCAAGGGCCGTTGGTGTGATGTGGCGCTGTGCGTACCCGCTGTGTGTATCCCCGCTGCTGTTCGCGCTATGCGTGAGACTCGTGTGGGTATTGGTGCAGAAAACTGCAACGCCAATGCTTCCGGTGCATATACCGGTGAGATCGCAACCAATATGCTGGTGGATGCCGGCTGTAAGTATGTGATCATCGGCCATTCCGAGCGCCGTGAGATGTACGGTGAGACTGATACAGATGTAAACGCAAAGGTGATCGCTGCGCTGGATGCCGGTTTGATCCCCATTATGTGCTGTGGTGAAACTTTGGCACAGCGTGAGGCTGGCATTACCGCTGAACATATTGCAATGCAGATCAAGCTGGGTCTTGCAGGCGTGCCCGAGGAGAAGGTTCGCAAGATCGTCATCGCCTACGAGCCCATTTGGGCCATTGGTACCGGCTTGACCGCTACTCCCGAGCAGGCGCAGGAAGTTTGCGAGCAGATCCGTACTGTGGTACGCAAGCTTTATTCTTCCAAGACTGCCCGCGCCACTTCCATTCTGTATGGTGGCAGCATGAATGATAAGAATGCTTACGAACTGCTGGCACAGCCGGATATCGACGGCGGCCTGATCGGCGGCGCTTCTCTGGTGCCCGAGAAGTTCGTTAAGATCATTGAGGCTGCAAATCAGCCCACTGAGTAATTGAAAAAGAGCAGCTATGGATTATCACCCTTTGCTGCTCTTTTTTAATCAAATTTGCTCCGAAGGAGGCAATCATTATGAAAACATTATATTTATCTGCCTCCGGTGCAGATACCCCAGCCATTGCAGCAGAGTTGATCAAAGCCGGTGAGCTGGTGGCGATTCCTACGGAAACGGTGTATGGTTTGGGTGCCAATGGCCTTGATGAGAAGGCAGTGGCGAAAATTTTCGAAGCCAAAGGCCGTCCGCAGGACAATCCGTTGATCCTGCATGTGGCAGATGCCGAGGATATGGAAAGGTTTTGCCATAGTATTCCAAAATGCGCCTATGATCTGGCGGCGGTATTCTGGCCCGGGCCTTTGACCATGGTGCTTCCTGCAAGGGAAGTGGTGCCAAAGGGTACAACGGCAGGCCTTTCCACAGTTGCGGTGCGTTGCCCGGACTGTGCGGTGACCCGGCAAATTATTCGACTTGCGGGCGTCCCGGTGGCTGCGCCGTCGGCCAATATTTCCGGAAAACCCTCCACGACCACGGCAGAGCATGTGCTGCATGATCACGATGGTCGGATCGCGCTGATCGTCGATGGTGGACCGTGTCGGGTGGGTGTGGAATCGACCATTGTGGATCTGACGGAAAATCCGCCCCGGCTTCTCCGTCCCGGTGGCATTACGCCCGGGCAATTACGAAGCGTTCTGGGTGAATTGGTGGTGGATAAGGCGGTGACTGCTCGGGTGGATGCGGATGCTGTGGTGAAAGCACCGGGCATGAAGTATCGCCATTATGCGCCCCAGAGCCAGGTGATTATTGTGTCCGGCAGCAGCGAAAAGGCAGCTGATTATATTCGTCGGCACTTTTCCGAAGAGGATCGAGTACTGTGCTTTGAAGAGGAACTTCCTCTTTATGAGCATTACACAGCCCTTTCTTATGGAAGGAAAGCAGACGCGCTTAGCTTGTCTGCCGGCTTGTTTGCGGCCCTGCGGGAGCTGGATCGGCCGGATGTGGGTCGGATTTTTGCCCGTTGCCCTGAGGGTGAGGGCTTGGAATATGCGGTGCAGAACCGACTGAAAAAAGCTGCTGGATTTTGCGTGGTAGATCCGGAGGTAGAACGATGATCATTGGAATTACCGGCCGCAGCGGCAGCGGAAAAACCACGTTTTTAAATGTGATCGAGGAGCGGGGCGGCAGAGTTTTGGATTGCGATGCCATCTATCATTGGCTTCTGGAAGAAGATCAGGAGTTTTTGCAGAAAATCGAAGCGGAATTTTCCGGGGTAGTGGTTAACGGAATCCTTCGCCGCAAAACATTGGGACAGATTGTGTTTGGCAATAGTAGTGCATTGAGAAGGCTCAACCAGATCACCCATGGTCGGGTTCGGGAAGAAGTTATTCGTTTGCTGGCGGATCGCCCCAAGTTGGTTGCCATTGATGCCATTGCTCTGCATGAGAGCGGTTTGGCGGAACTTTGCGATTTTACCGTGGCCATTACCGCTCCCGAAGGAGAGCGGATCCGGCGTGTTATGAAGCGGGATATAGTTACGGAAGATTATGCTCGCAGCCGTATTTTTGCGCAGCCGACGGATCAATGGTTCCGGGAAAATTGCGATTATTTCCTGCACAATGGGGATACAGAAGAAGCGTTTCGGGAGAAATGTGTTGCTTTTTTGGATCGCTTTTGTATAATGGAAGAAAACGAGTAAAGGAGTTTTACTATGTCTATTGAACAGTTGCGTGAAAATCTTTTGGCTGCACCGAAGAATGGCTATGCCAGAATCACTCCGGAGCAGAAAGCAGAAATGGAAAGCTACATCAAGGGCTATACCCAGTTTATTGATGCTTGCAAGACCGAGCGGGAGGCAACTACCTGGGCGGTGGCAGAGGCTGAAAAGCGGGGCTTCCGTCCCTTGCAGCCCGGCATGGAGGTCAAGCCCGGTGATAAGTTCTATCTAAACAATCGGGACAAGGCAATTATGCTGGCGGTTGTTGGCAAGGAGTCTTTGGCTCAGGGCGCAAATATTTGCGCTGCCCATGTGGATTCTCCCAGAATGGACTTGAAGCCTAATCCTTTGTATGAGGATTCTGAAATTGCCTATTTTAAGACCCATTACTATGGCGGCATTAAGAAATACCAGTGGGTCACTGTGCCGTTGGCACTGCATGGCGTGGTTTACCGTAAGGACGGCAGCGTGGTAACGGTGACTGTGGGCGAAGATGATTCTGACCCTGTGCTGATGGTTTCTGACCTGCTGATCCACTTGTCTGCGGATCAGATGAAAAAGCCTTTGGCTGAGGGCATCGTGGGCGAGCAGCTGAATGTGATCCTGGGCACTGAGCCGTTAGAAGGCGAGGGCGGCGATCTGGTGAAGCTGCACGTGATGAAGCTTCTGAACGAGAAGTACGGCTTGATCGAGTCTGATTTCCTGTCCGCGGAGCTGACCATCGTTCCTGCGGGTAAGTGCCGCGAGGTCGGTTTCGACCGGAGTTTGCTGGCAGCTTATGGCCATGATGATCGGGTTTGTGCTTATGCGGAGATGGACGCGATCTTCTCCATCGAAACACCCAACAAGACCGCAGTTTGCATCTTGGCGGATAAGGAAGAAATTGGCAGCGTAGGCATTTCCGGCATGCAGAGCCAGGCCTTTGAATATTTCATGGGTATGCTTTGCGATGCCCAGGGCGTGAATCTGCGGCAGTGTTTCGCCAATTCCTTCTGCCTGTCTGCGGACGTATCCAATGCCTTTGATCCCAATTTCGCAGAGACCTGCGACCGCCTGAACAACAGCTTGCTCAATTATGGTATTTCCATTTGCAAGTATACCGGTTCCCGGGGTAAGGGCGGCGCATCCGATGCTTCTGCCGAAGCGATGGGTCATGTGCGGAGTACCCTGAACAATGCGGGGGTTATCTGGCAGATCGCTACCTTGGGCAAGGTGGATCAGGGCGGCGGCGGTACGGTTGCGGCTTATATGGCAAACCGGAATATCGTGACTGTGGATGCTGGCGTTCCCGTTCTTTGCATGCATGCGCCTATGGAACTGGTTTCTAAGCTGGACTGCTACGAGACCATGCTGGCTTGCAAGGCAATTTATTTGGCATGATGAAATTGAAAGCAGGCGCTCTGTTGAGCGCCTGCTTTTTGCTGTGCTGACGGCAAGCAACAGTCCACCGGACTGTTGCATTCTCAATTCGAATCTCCTTTGGTCGTTAAAAAAGCAGCCACCTCGGATGAGGTGACTGCTTTTTTGGTGATCCGCCGGAGATTCGAACTCCGGACCCACTGCTTAAAAGGCAGTTGCTCTGCCGGCTGAGCTAGCGGATCAGATGGCTGGGATGGCAGGATTTGAACCTACGAATGCCAGAGTCAAAGTCTGGTGCCTTACCGCTTGGCGACATCCCAATAATAATGTCCGCCCGTTTCGGACACACATTGGGGATTATATCACAGATTTTTTCGTTTTGCAATAGCTATTTTTGGGTTTTTACAGCGAAAAATGAGGCTTCGCAGAAAGCGAAGCCTCATGGGAAAATCCTTTGTTTTACAGGTCAAAATAACGCAGGGCATTGTTGGCGGAAATGCCTTCAACGATCTTCTTCAAGGATGCATCGTGGTTGGGATATTCACCGTTTTCCACCCAGTTACCAATGAGATTGCAGAGAATCCGACGGAAGTAGTCATGCCGCGCATAGCTCAGGAAGGAACGGGAGTCGGTGAGCATACCGATGAAGTTGCCCAGTACGCCCAAGTTGGCAAGAGAAGTCATTTGCTCCTGCATGCCGGTCTTGGTGTCGTTGAACCACCAGGCAGAGCCGTGCTGGATCTTGCCGGGGATAGAGCTGTCCTGGAAGCAGCCGATGATGGTGCCCAGCTGGGCATTGTCTGCCGGGTTCAGGGAGTACAGAACCGTTCTGGGGCACTGACCGGCCAGGTCGAGAACGGACAGAAGCTGGGTGATGTTGCCGCCGCAGGTATTCTGGCTGATGGAGTCTACACCGGTGTCGGGACCCATGACCCGGAATACACGTTCGTTGTTGTTGCGCAGGCAGGAGTAGTGCAGCTGCATGGCAATGCCCAGGCGGTGGTATGCCTTGCCCAGGTGGAGCAGGATCACGGTCTGGTAACCGTCGATCTCTTCTACGGTAAGGGTTTCTCCTCGCAGCGCCTTCTGGTAGACGGCATTTGCCTGCTCTACGGTGTAGTTCTGGAAGGGGATATAGTCAAGACCGTGGTCGGATGCGCGGCAGCCGTGTTCTTTGAAGAATTCCAGCCGCTGAGTCAGTGCGTCCAGCACATCTTCCATAGTAGCCAGGGTTTCCTTGCCAACGCTCTTTGCCAGCTGGGTCATGTAACCCTGCCAACCGGCCTTGTGAATGTTGATGGCCTTATCGGGACGATAGGAGGGGCCAACAATGGTCTTCATGGTGGGGTCAGCAGCGATCTTTTCGTGCCAGCACAGGGAATCAATGGGGTCGTCGGTGGTGCCGATGAAAGCCACATTCGCCTTGCGGATCAGACCACGGGCAGTCATGTCCGGGTCTTCTTGCAGAAGCTTGTTGCAGTGTTCCCAGATCCGGGGGGCGCTTTCCAGAGTCAGAGGCTCGTTCACACCGAAGAACAGCTGCAATTCCAGATGGCACCAGTGGTACATGGGGTTGCCGATGGCCAGTTCCAGAGCTTCGACCAGTTTCAGGAAACGCTCATAGGGAGGCTTGTTGCCGGAAATGTAATCTTCGTCCACACCATTGGAGCGCATCATGCGCCACTTGTAGTGGTCGCCGGCATAGCTGCCGTCCGGGTTCTGGCCGCCCAGCCAGACTTCTACCAGGTTATTGAAGCGACGATCCTCGTAGATCTCTTTGGGGTTTAAGTGGCAGTGGTAGTCCACCAGGGGCATGTGCTTGGCGTAGTCGTGAAACAGGTGCTTTGCGGTTTCGGTTTCCAAAAGGAAATCTTTGTCCATAAACGGTTTCATAGCATATTCTCCTTTGTAAAATTCGTTATCGCGGGGGTTGAATATATCGCTCATGGCTTCGGGGGGACGGTCGCGCGTGGACACCGGAGACCAACCCGAGCATGGCATAAATGGTAACGATGGAACTGCCGCCATAGCTGATCAGCGGCAGGGTCAGACCGATAACCGGGACAAGACCGAGGCACATACCAATGTTGACGATAATCTGGAACATCAGCGCAGCGGCTGCACCGTAGCATACGGTTCTGCGCATATAGTCGGGACTGTGGGCGCCCACCCAAATGCACCGGGCGACCAGGGCTAGAAGCATGATGATGACCAATCCGCAGCCTAAGTAGCCCAATTCTTCGCCAATGGAGGAGAAAATAAAGTCGGTGTGCTGCGCGGGGAGGACGCCTGCCTGGGTTCGGTTGCCGTTAAACAGACCCTGGCCGGTCATACCGCCACCGGTGAGGGATGCGATACTAAGCTTGGAGTGATAACGTACGCCGATACCTTGGGGGTCAATTGAGGAGTCGAAAAGCACGAGGATACGATTTTTCTGGTGCTCGTCGAAAAAGTAATTCCAAAGAAACGGCCATGCCACAGCAAGAGATCCACCGGCAAAGGTGAACCACAACATTTTCACGCCACCGGCAAAGGCCATGCCCAGGAAAATGAACACGAAGATCAGCGTAACGCCCAAATCCCGGGAAAGAAGCATATTTAAACCCGCCACGATTCCTAAATGGGTGACCATGTGGATCACGCTGCGCCAGGAGGAAACGTTGTTTTGGTGGGAGGCCATGACAGATGCGTTGATCAGAATGTAGAAGATCTTACAGATTTCCGCGGGCTGAATATCGAAGGGAAGAAAGCTAAAACTCAGCCAGCTTCGGTTACCGGAGTTGTTATCTGTTCCGAAGGGGATCAGCAGAAGCAGAAGCGTTACATTTATGATGCTGATAACCAACCGGTGCTCTGATAAAAATTCCAGATCAACGGAGGACATGATGGCGTACATGATGACACCCAGACCCGTAGCGCCGATTTGGATGATGATGTAACGCATGGAGCCACCGAATTTTTCAGCACCGGTAACGCTGGAAATGATCAGACAGCTGAAAGCGGAGATTGCCAGGCACATGACCAGCAGCACCATGTCGCCTTTGCGGAAAAAATTGCGTAGTTCTCTGCCGAAATCGCGCAAGCAATCGCCCCCTTTCTTATGGCATCATTGTAGCATTAAACCGAGTAAAAGTAAATAGAGGATTTGCCCGTTCAAGGAAAAGAAAAAAAGACTTTTCAACCGGGAGAAAATATTGTAAACTATACCTAAGGAAACAGAATGGAGCGTTTAGATTTGGCAGAACGGGAATTGGAAATTATCCAGGGCGCGGTGAGCGCTGTGGTATATCAAAATTATGATAATGGATATGCCGTTCTGCGGCTTGGGGCGGATGACGGTCAAACGATCACGGTAGTTGGCACGATTCCGCTGCCCGTTCCCGGTGAACGGCTGATGGTCACGGGAAAGTGGAGCGCACATCCCAGCTATGGCCGGCAATTTGAGGCGGAATTTTTGGAGCGGCTGCTGCCTCAGACGGAAAGCGAGATCTTGCGCTATTTGTCTGCACGGATCATCAAGGGGATCGGCCCGGTTACTGCTGCGCGGATCGTTCGGAAATTTGGCGATAAGACTTTGTATATCATGGAGCAGGAGCCGCAGCGGCTGGCAGAAATCACCGGCATTTCCAAAGAAAAGGCAAAGGCTATCGGGGAAGCATTTCGTGTCCGTGTAGGTATGCGTCAGTTGATGGAATTTTTTGCGTTTCATCAGCTGCCTGCGGAACTGGCGGTGCGTGCTTACAAAGTGTATGGCGAGGGTACGGTAGAATTGCTGTATGACGACCCGTACCTTTTGACAGATGAGGGGTTAGATGCGCCTTTTGGAGCGGTGGATCGGTTTGCCATTGAGTTGGGCATTTCCGGGGAAGATCCCAGACGGGTGCGGTCGGGCATTTTGTTTGAACTGCGATATAATCTTACAGCTGGGCACAGTTTTTTGCCGGAGAACAAATTGGTTGCCGCAACGGCAGAGTTGCTGAGTGTTCCGGAAGCTGCGGTGGCCAAGAGCGTAGAAACTTTACTTAAAAATCAGTTGTTGGTTCGGGATACTCTGGGTAATATGGATATTTTGTATTTGCCGGAGCTTTATGAGGCAGAAACCTATATTACCCGGCGGTTGCTGGCAGCGGCAAAATGCAGCTTCCAAGAGCCGAAGAATATCAACTCCTGGTTGAAAGCCGCAGCAAAAGAGAGCCATGTGGCATACTCTTCTCAGCAGGAGCAGGCCATTCGCCAGGCGGCCGGGGCTGGTTTGCTGCTGATCACCGGTGGTCCGGGCACGGGTAAAACTACCATTTTAAAGGGCATTTTGTCGCTGCTGGAAAATATGCAGCTGCGGTGCGTTTTGGCTGCGCCGACGGGCAGAGCTGCGCAAAGATTATCGGAAGTGACTGGGAAGGATGCGTCTACCATTCATCGGCTTCTGGAAGCAGGGATCGATCCGGTGTCGGGGAAGATGGTTTTTGCCCGAGATGAACACAACCCCATCAAGGCAGATGTGGTGATCGTAGACGAAATGTCTATGGTAGATGTGCTGCTTTTGCATGATTTGCTTCGGGCGGTTCCGGAAGGAAAGCGGCTGATTTTTGTGGGTGACCCGGATCAGCTGCCCCCGGTTGGGCCGGGATTTCCCTTTGGTGATTGCCTGCGCAGCGGGGTTTTGCCAGCGGTGCGGCTGACGGAGATTTTTCGGCAGGCGCAGGAAAGTCTGATCGTCATGAATGCCCACCGGGTAAATCGGGGCGAGCAGCCGGAATTGAACAACCGAAGCAGCGACTTTTTCTTCCTGCCTTGCCGGTCGGAGGAGGAAGTTCGTCGCACCATTGCCGGTTTGTGCAGCACCCGTTTGCCGAAGAATATGGGAATCATGCCGGAGCAAATTCAGGTGCTTTCTCCGTCCAGAAAGGGTGGCGCAGGAACGGCTGTCCTGAATCAGATTTTGCAGCAGGAACTGAATCCCCCTGCGCCGCATAAAAAAGAGCGCCAATTCGGAGATTTTTCTTTCCGGGAAGGCGATCGGGTGATGCAAATTCGTAATAACTATGATATAATATGGAAAAAGTGCGATGAGGGCACCATTGGTTGTGGCATTTTTAATGGCGATGTGGGTACGGTTACCCAGATCGATCCGCAGGAAGAAACCATGACGGTGTTATTCGATGATCGGGAAGCGGTGTATGATTTTACGCAGCTAAATGAATTGGAAAGCGCATATGCGATTACAGTTCATAAAAGCCAGGGCAGCGAGTATCGGGCGGTGATCCTGGCCGCATGGAATGCGTCGGCATATTTGCTTAGCCGCAGTGTGCTCTATACCGCGATCACCCGAGCAAGAGAATTGCTGATCGTGGTCGGAAGGCAGGAAACGGTTGCGGCTATGACAGAAAATGCCAAAAAGGGCAATCGTTATTCCGGTTTGAAGCTTCGATTACAGGGGAATGGTTTATGAAATTGCTTGACGGGGTGGGACGGTTAATGTTTCCGCCGAAATGCGTTCTTTGCGGAAAACTGTTAAATAAGGACGAAACAGACTTGTGCCATGGCTGCCGGGTGGATCAGCCGGAGTATAACGGAAAAAGTAAACGCATTACCTTTGTTGACAGTTGGACTGCAATTTGGTATTATGAAGACCCGGTGAGAGGAAGCATTCTTCGGTATAAATTTGCCGGAAGACGCAGTTATGCCCAGTGCTACGGCAGGCTTTTGGCAATGAAGATCTCTCAGGAGTTTCCTGATGGGTTTGATATCATTACCTGGGTGCCGATTTCTGCTATGCGGAAATTCCGCAGAGGATATGATCAGGGACAGTTGCTCGCGGAAGCGGTTGGCGCGGAATTGGGCGTAGAACCGGTGAAGTTGCTGAAAAAGGTGCGTAATAATCCGCCTCAGTCGGGCATTTCCGGTCAGGCGGAGCGCCGCGCCAATGTGTTGAGTGTTTACCGGACGGTCAATCAGCAGGCGGTGGCGGGAAAACGGGTTTTGTTGATCGATGATGTGATCACTACCGGTGCAACGGTGGGAGAAGCAGCCAGAATTTTGCTGACTGCCGGAGCAAAACAAGTGTGCTGTGGTGCTGTGGCGGCTGCCCGGCGCGACGGAAAGAATAAGTAGGTGAAGATTATGCAATTATTTTCTTATGATCTGGGTATCGACCTGGGAACGGCCAATGTGCTGATCTACGTAGACGGCAAAGGCGTGGTCATTCGTGAACCTTCTGTGGTGGCGGTGGATAAAAACACCGGCAAAATCTTGCAGGTGGGTTCTGCGGCTCGGAATATGCTGGGCAGAACGCCGGGTAACGTGGTTGCTATGCATCCGTTGAAAAATGGCGTGATCTCCGACCATGAAATGACTGTCCGTATGCTTCAAACATTGTTCCGGGAAGCGTCCAAATCATCGCTGTTTACGCCCAAGCCCAGAGTGGTTATCAGCGTGCCCAGCGGTGTTACAGAAGTAGAAGAGCGCACGGTAATCAACGCGGCAATGGACGCCGGCGCCCGGCGTGTGTATTTGATTGAGGAACCCCTTGCTGCTGCTTTGGGTGCAGGTTTGGATATTCGCGGACCGAAGGGTCAGATGGTGGTGGATATCGGTTGCGGCACTACGGATATTGCGGTGCTGACCCTGAACGGTGTTGCTTCCTCCTCTTCTTTGGAAGTGGCGGGCAATACCTTTGACGAAGCTATCGCCAGATATGTTCGGAAGAAGCATGGCATCGTGATCGGTCAGGCCACTGCGGAGGATATTAAGATCCAGATCGGCAGCGTGTATGAAAGACCGGAAGTGGTCAGCATGAACGTAAGAGGCCGTGACTCCAAAACCGGAAGACCCAGAGAAGTGACAATCAATTCCAGTGAGATCTTTGAACCGCTGAACCGTCTGGGTCGTCAGATCGCAGATGAAGCCCTTTCTGTTCTGGAAGAGACCAGCCCGGAATTGGTCAGCGATATTGCGGAAAACGGCATTACCCTTACCGGTGGCGGCAGCCAGATCTGGGGTATGGATAAACTTCTTACAGAACGTACAGAGACCATGTGCTCCCTGGCGGACGACCCGGATTCCTGCGTTGCCTACGGTTGTGGCAAGAGCCTTTCCTGGATTAATCACATGAATGAAGGTCCCATCAATATTGCAAGAAAGCGCATTTTGAAGGGTTAAATCAATACCGCCGGAGGGGTTGCCCTCCGGCGGTTTTCTTGTTAGTCGTTGCGGCAGGGGCAGGTGCGGTAGCCGTCATTGTCCGGACAGTTACTGTCGCAGTTGGTTGGAGCAAATTGGGTAGCAGGGAAGGGAATCCTGGAGAACATCTCGCAGGGATCTTCTGCACAGCCGGGGGCCTCACAGCATTCCTTGGTGGGAATGGCGTAATCTACCATGGGCACGATCAGTTGAGCGTCCCGTTCCAGCCGAATGATGGAAAATTGACCTAAGGTTACATAGAGCCGGCGTCGCTCTCCGGAGAGCACCAGATCGTCGTCAAAGGCTTTGCAGATGGCGGAGGGGATTTGCAGAGAGGCGTCGTCGTGGCATTTGTCGTCGCAAACCTCCCGTACACGGGAAGCCAGCACCATGGGATCCAATACTTCCACCACAGCCGTGGGCAGATTGGTGAAGTAACGGGTGATGCCGTCTGCATCGTGCAGGCGGGTATCACTGCGGTAAATGTGGGCGCGGCTATCCTCACCGCAAAGGACGGCGCGCTTGGTGAACACTGCCAAGCCGTAAAGAGCAGCGGGGCGGGCTGCACCGATAATGGCATCTGCAAGAACCCGGTAGTAGAAGGTTACGTCGATGCAGTAGTGATTTCTGTCGAATGCTACGGGCTCAACATCGATATAGGTGTACAAAAGTTCCGCACAACGGACTTTGACGCTGGCGCAGGAGTCCAGAATGCTTTGGGATGCGCGGCTCAAATAGACCCGAAGATCCTCAATGCAGTCCTTGTCACGGCAGCTGTCTGTAATCTTTCTTGTGTGAATGGACATGGCCTGCTGAATATCCTGAGGATTGCAGCGCAGGGTGTCCTGACTGTTATCAGACATATGGATACCTCCCAATAATAGCATGAAGCAAAATGCTTACAGGACATTTTATGCACGGGAGGCGAGAAAGTGCGGAGTTTTGCCGTTGGTGCAGCCGATTTGGGAAAAAAGGTTGCATCTGGGATAAATATGGGTTAAAATGAGAAAAAACACCGGGAGGTCAGAAAAAATGATGCAGCCGGATAAGGAAACGATTGAGAATATTGCAGAGCTTTTCAAAGCTTTTGGGGATCCTACCAGAGTACAGATCCTCTCCCTTTTAAGACAGCAGGAACTTTGCGTTGGCGATATTGCGGAGGGCGTGGGCTTATCCCAAAGCGCCATTTCCCATCAGCTTAGGTTGTTGAAGCAAATGCATTTGATTAAGTATCACAGAGAGGGTAAAAATATCGTCTATGCTCTGGCTGACGATCATGTGCGTACTATTTTGGATATGGGCTTACAGCATGTATTGGAGTGAAAAAACCGACAGGAAAAATCCTGTCGGTTTTTTGTTATAGAACTTTGGAGAGGAAGTCTTTTAAGCGGGGGTTTTGGGGATTGTCGAAAATCTCCTCAGGGGTGCCTTGCTCTACGATCTTGCCTTCGTCCATGAAAACGATGCGGTTGCCAACTTCCTTGGCAAAGCCCATTTCGTGGGTGACGACAATCATAGTCATGCCTTCTTTGGCCAGTTCCTTCATAACTTCCAGAACTTCACCGACCATTTCCGGGTCAAGGGCGGAGGTGGGCTCGTCAAAGAGCATGACTTCCGGGTTCATGGCAAGGGCGCGAACAATGGCAACACGCTGCTTCTGACCACCGGAGAGCTGAATGGGATAAGCGCCTGCCCGATCTTCCAGACCGACTCGCTTTAACAGCGCCAGCGCTTTTTCCTTAGCTTCCGCTTTGGTGGCGCCCTTTACTTTTACGGGGGCGAGGGTCATGTTATCCAAAATGGTCATGTGAGGGAATAAGTTGAAGTGCTGGAACACCATGCCCATTTTTTGGCGATGTTTGTCGATGTTCAGCTTGACCATTTTACCGTTTTCGTTGCGAATCTTTTTCTGGGTGATGTCCACGCCGTCGAAAATGATGTGACCGTCGGTGGGAGTCTCGGTTAAGTTGAGGCTGCGCAGCAGGGTGGACTTACCGGAACCGGAGGGACCGATGACAACCATTACATCGCCTTTGTTAATGTCGATAGAAACATCGTCCAAAGCGCGGATTGCGCCTTTGTTATAGTGTTTTTTCAGGTCTTTGACCTGAATCAGCTTATCGTTTGTTGCCACGGCTCATTCTCCTTTCTACATAAGCGATGAGCTTGGAAGTGGGGAAGCACAGGCAGAAATATACGGCGGTTGCCACCAGCAGAGGCTCCATGATGGTGCTGGCTGCGCCGCGAACATCATTGACCGCGGCCATTAGATCCGGCACGCCGATGGTATAGGCAATGGCGGATTCTTTGATAATTACCACAAACTCGTTGGCAATGGCGGGAAGAATGTTCCGCAGTGCCTGGGGGAGAATGATGTAGAGCATGGTTTTGCGCTGGGAAAGACCCAGGGAGCGGGCGGCTTCGGACTGGCCACCGTCAATGGATTGGATACCGGAGCGAATGATTTCGCAAAGATAGGCGCCGGAGTTCATACCCAGAGCCACCACGCCCGGTAAAAAGCGCTGCAATTTCAAAAAGCCAAGCAGCGTTACGTTGGGCAGGCGTACCAGACGGAACACACCGAAATAGATGATCATGATCTGCACCAGAACAGGGGTGGAACGAATGACCTCTACATAGCAGGTGGCGAGGAAAGAAATAGGATTGAATTTGCTGATGGTCAGCAAGATCCCGTTGCCCCGGAGACGGCCGTTTTTATCCAAGCTTAAAAAGCGGAAGGGGCGAATGTCGCTCAATCTTGCGATGGCGAGCAAAATACCAAGAATAAAACCGATTACAACGGTAAACAGAGCCAAAAGCACAGTGACGATCAGACCCTGCTTAAACAGCTCTGCATACCGCCAGCAGGTTTCAAAACCCTTGGCAGTGATAAGATTACCCATGAGAATTACTCCTTTAATATGTTCCGATAAACGCACCGATTCCTCCCCAGAGTGGGGAGGAATTGGTGATTATGATTTAATTACTGCGGATCAGTAGGAACGTTGCCGTTCTCGTCCAAGGGGCCTTCGTAGGTCTCACCGGCAGCCAGTGCAGCGGCCTTTTCCAGGAACTGAGCAAAGGTGCCGTCGTTGATGCACTTTTCAATGGCTTCGTTGACGTATTTCAGCAGGTCTTCATTGCCCTTCTTAACACCGATGATGTTGCCATCTTCGCTGTAAGGAACTTCGCAGAGAATTTGCAGGTTGGAGTAGGTTGCCTTGTAGGATTCGGCAACGTCCCACTCGATGAAAGCGCCGTCCAGAGTGCCGGCAGCCACTTCTGCGATGATGTCGGTAGCGGATTTCAGGGAGACGATGTCAGCATCGGGGCAGTACTCCTCAGCCAGGTCCATCTGAATGGTACCGGTCTGAGCACCGATGGAGTATGCGGGGTTGTTGACGGAAGCCAGATCCGTGAAGTTGGCAGCGTTGTCAGCGTTGGTCACGAAAGCCTGCTTGCCGCCGTAGTAAATCATGGAGAAGTCCATTTTCTCGGCACGCTCGGGATCGGGGGACAGACCAGCCAGAGCCAGGTCAGCCACACCGGCGCCCATCTCACCAACGATACCGTTGAAGTCCATGGGAATTACTTCCAGAGTCAGACCCAGGTAATCTGCGATGTACTTGGCCAGATCCATATCAAAGCCTGCCAGCTGGGGCTTGCCGTCGACGATTGCGTAGAACTCGTAGGGAGCGTAGTCGGGGGAGGTGACGACGGTCAGATAACCGGGCTTGACGGTGGTCAGGTTGTACTTGTTGGTGCCGCCTTCGTTCTCTTCGATGACGCAGCCGGCCAGAAGACCAAGCATCATAACCAGTGTCAGACAAATAGCGATCAGTTTTTTCATAACGATTATCTCCTTTTTACCCGCATGGGGTGTTTTTGATGGTTGGATTATAACATGAATAATTATACAATGTCAACTGTATGATTATCCAATATAACGAGAAAATTTAAAAGAAAACTATCAACAATATACAAAACTGACGCATAAACAATGTATAAATGCATGAATGGAATGAATATATTACATAATTTTATGCATAAAAAAGCTCCGGAGAGAATCCGGAGCGTTTTTTATTCGGTAACAGATGCCAAATGGCGGATCACTTCGCCTGCCAGCACAAAGCCTGCTGCACCGGGTACAAAGGCCACAGAGCCGGGGGTGCTGCGACGACCGGGGTTTTCCGCTTTTACTTCCGGATCGTCATCCGGAGTGAGGGGCAGTTCCTGGGAGTAGACCACTTTGACACCCTTGATTTTTCGCTTGGCGCATTCTTTTCTCATGATTCTGGCAAGCGCACAGCCCGAGGTTTTGGAGATATCCGAAACCTTGAAGTCAGAGGGGTCCAGTTTGTTGCCCGTGCCCATGCAGCTGATGATTGGAGTACCGGCAGCGTGGGCTTTTTCGATGATTGCCAATTTTCCGGAGACGGTATCGATGGCGTCGATCACATAATCATATTGAGAAAAGTCAAAAGTGTCCGCATTTTCCGGCAGGAAGAAGGTCTTATAGGTGTTCACCCGGATAGTCGGGTCAATGTCCTGAATTCTGGCGGCAGCCACATCGACCTTATATTGCCCGATGGTAGAGTGGAGCGCCAGAACCTGCCGGTTCAGATTGGTCAGGCTCACGGTATCGTGATCCACCAGGTCAATGTGACCGACACCGGCTCGCGCTAAGGCTTCCGCGGTATAGCCGCCCACACCGCCAAGACCAAATAGAATCACTCGGGCATTTTGCAGCCGCTGGATCCCAGTGTCACCCAACAGCAGTCGGGTGCGGGAATACTGATCGTTCATAAATTACACCTTTTCGATGGCCTGCTGCAAATCTGCGATCAGATCTTCTGCATTTTCCAGACCGCAGCTGAGTCGGATCAGATCAGCGCCTACACCGGCAGCGTCCAATTCCGCATCGGACATTTGCCGATGGGTGGAAGAGGCAGGGTGGAGGCAGCAGGTACGGGAGTCTGCCACGTGGGTTTCAATAGAACCCAGCTTCAAATGTTTCATAAAGGTTTCCGCAGCGGTGCGGCCGCCCTTTAAACCAAAGGAGATGACACCGCAGGAGCCACCCGGCATATATTTCTGAGCCAGAGCATAATAAGGATCGCTTTTCAGACCGCAATATTTGACCCAAGCCACCTTTTCGTGGTCATGGAGGAATCGGGCGATCTTTTCGGCGGTGCTGCAATGCTGGCGCATACGCAGGGGAAGGCTTTCCAGACCCAGGTTCAGATAGTAGGCGTTCTGGGGCGTCTGCACAGAGCCCAGGTCGCGCATCAGCTGAACGGTGCATTTGGTAATGAATGCGCCGCCGATGCCGAAACGCTCGGTATAGGTGACACCGTGGTAGCTTTCGTCGGGAGTGCATAGACCGGGGAATTTGTCCGGGTATTTGGTCCAGTCAAATTTGCCGCTGTCTACGATGCAGCCGCCTACGGTGCTGGCATGGCCGTCGATATATTTGGTGGTGGAGTGGGTCACAATGTCAGCACCCCACTCAAAGGGACGGCAGTTAATGGGTGTGGTGAAGGTGTTGTCCACGATCAGAGGTACACCGTTTTGGTGGGCGACCTTGGCGAATTTTTCAATGTCCAGAACCGTCAGTGCAGGGTTGGCGATGGTCTCACCAAAGAGCAGCTTGGTATTGGGACGGAAGGCTGCATTCAGTTCTTCTTCGGTGCAGTCCGGATCCACAAATGTCACTTCGATGCCCATGCGCTTCATGGTTACAGCCAGAAGATTATAGCTGCCGCCGTAAATGGCGGAACTGGAAACAATGTGATCACCGCAGGAGGCAATATTGAACATGGCATAGAAATTCGCAGCCTGACCGGAACTGGTGAGCATAGCAGCGCTGCCGCCTTCCAGTGCAGCAATTCTTGCGGCTACTGCATCGCAGGTGGGATTTGCCAGGCGGGAGTAAAAATAACCGTCTGCTTCCAGATCAAAAAGCTTGCCCATTTCTTCGGAGCTGCCATATTTAAAGGTGGTGCTTTGAATAATAGGGATTTGCCGGGGCTCACCGTTGCCGGGGGTATAGCCGGCCTGAATGCAAAGGGTTTCCAAATGCAGTTTTTGTTCCATAGGAGTCACCTCATCGTAAAAAATGCTTAGGGTAATTGTAACCCTAACCGGGAGATTTGTCAATTATCCTTGACAAATACAATGGGCGTGTCGAATTCGACACGCCCGGAATGTATAGATAATTCAGTCCTCAGGGAACAGGTGCTGGGAGCAGTACTTGATGATCGCGCCCCGGGTCACGATGCCGATAAAGGTATCCTTATCGTCTACCACGGGAACAAAGTTCTGGGCGCTGGAACGCTCCACCAGATCGTGCATGGAAGTGGTGACTCTTACGGGCAGATTATCCCGCCGGCGAAAGATCTCCATGATCCGGTGCGCCTCCGCCTGGCGCATATCCATATAACAAACGTTTTTGATGGCCCAGAGCAGGTCACCTTCGGTAAGTGTGCCCCGGTATTCGCCCCGCTTGTTCAGGATCGGCAGCGCGGAAAATCCGGCAGTCTCCATTTTCTCCAAGGCTTGACGCATGGTATAGTCGTCGTACAGATATGCGCACATAGCCTTAGGGGTCAGAAAAAATAAAATATTGTTACTGTTCATAGGGACTCCTTTGATAGGAAACATTGGCAGCTTATCTGCCGTCAGTAACATTATATCATAGTTTTTCAAAAGGAGCACAAAAATTATTCGTAATTTTGCGTTTTGGGTGACGAAAAAACGGCTTTGAATTTGTGCAATTTGCACAAATCAGTTCCCAAAATGGAAAGGCGTGCCATCAAAGGTTGCGAAATAGTCTGCCGGGGTCTCTGCCCGGCGGATCAGTTGGAAGCTTCCGTCGGGTTTCAGGAGCACTTCCGCAGAGCGGAGCTTGCCGTTGTAGTTATAGCCCATGGAGTGGCCGTGGGCACCGGTGTCGTGGATCGCCAGAATATCACCGATTTCGATTTCCGGAAGACTCCGTTCAATGGCAAATTTGTCGTTGTTTTCGCAAAGTCCACCGGTGACATCATATACATGGTCCAAAATGGCGTTTTCTTTGCCCAATACGGTGATGTGGTGGTAGGCGCCATACATGGCAGGGCGCATCAGATCCGCTGCGCAGGCGTCCAGACCCACATATTCTCGATAAATGTGCTTTTGGTGCAGTACCGTGGAGATCAGGTGGCCGTAAGGAGCAAGCATAAAGCGACCCAGCTCTGTAAAAATAGCCACATCGTCCATACCGCAGGGGGTGAGGATCTGCTCATAGCGCTGGCGCACGCCTTCACCGATGACCCGAACGTCGCAGCAGGGCTGCTCCGGCCGGTAATCCACGCCGATACCACCGGAAAGGTTGACAAAAGCAATATGGGCACCGGTGGCGTTATGAAGCCGGACAGCCAGACGGAACAGCTGCGCTGCCAGCTCCGGATAGTATTCATTGGTGGTGGTATTGGAGGCGAGGAAGGCATGAATGCCGAAATGCTTGACGCCCAGAGTTACCAGCCGGTTGATGGCGCCAGCCATTTGGTCTTCGGTCATGCCGTATTTGGCATCTCGGGGCATATCCATGATGGTATTGCCCAAGCTGAAAGAGCCGCCCGGATTATAACGCAGGCAGACGGTGTCGGGCATGGGTTGGGCGATATTCGCCAGAAATTCCACATGAGTGGCATCGTCCAAATTGATGTAAGCGCCCATGTCATAGGCTTTGCGCATATCCTTTTCGGGGGTCACATTGGAAGAGAACATCACATCTTTGCCGGTGATGCCAACTGCCTCGGCAAGTAAAAGCTCCGTATAGCTGGAACAGTCACAGCCGCAGCCTTCTTCGTGAAGGATTTGCAGAATGTAGGGATTGGGCGTGGCTTTTACGGCAAAATATTCACGGAAACCGGGATTCCAGGAAAAGGCTTCGTTCAGAGCCCGGGCGTTGGCACGGATTCCAGCCTCGTCATATAGGTGGAAAGGAGTGGGAATTTCCGCGATGATCTTCTTTGCGGTATCCAGCGTTAAGAAAGGTGTCTTTTTCATGTTTGTTCTCCTTAAATAAATAAAACCCCATGTCGTAGTGACACAGGGCATAGAAATTGCATTACCCCAAGTCAGCGCACCATCTGTAAAGATGACAGTTCTGCACATATTCTGCGCAGCCCCAGAAACAGCCGTTTGGCACCGGAAGTTTCTTCGGCGGTGGCCCCTTTTCTGCACCGGCAATTGCCAAACCGGGCAGTACTTTTGAACACCGCAACCTCAGCCATGGTTTATGCTATGGATTTTAGTCCAATATTTCCAATTTGTCAATCCTTTTCTGCAAGAAAAAGCCGGTGGTAAGCTGACCACCGGCTTCTATGTTATTCGTAGCAAATCTTCATTTCACCAAAAGCAATATCGCAATCTAAGTGAATGATGCCTTCCGGATTGGGGTCCGGCGTGCCGGAAACCTTCAAGTTTCCAAAGGCAGTGTCGGAATCGGTCTCCACCCGGAAACGGGAGGGAACCAGTAGAATCAGACTGCCGAAAGCGCAGTCAGCTTCAATTTTGCAATCTGCCGTTACCTTGTCGCAACCGGAAAGATCCACAGTCAGATTACCGAAGGAGATGTCGATTTCGCCCTTTTTCAGCACCGGAATATCGATGCATTGGGTTTCGGTTCCGAAGGAAAGGTCGTATTTGAAGGTATTGCCGTCCGTGGTAAATTCCCGGACGTATTTTTCAGAATTATCTTCGGGATCCACATGCTTACCGTTTTTGGTAATCCGGAAAAACGGCTTTTTGGGCTTTTTGCATGCGTCAATAAACAGACTGATACCGAAAATGATGACCACAACGGGGATGAGCAGCTCGTTGTTGATGCCCAAGTTCCAGATGTTCAGGTTATTGATCAGGTAATATCCGCCGATCAATGCACAGCCGGTACCGAAGAAGAAGGACTTTCCAAAAATCCCTTTCACACCGAATACAAAAAGGAAACTGGGCCACAAAATACTCCACCAGGTTACATCCCATTGATTGATCCGGGCCAGCAGAAGCAAAGCGCCAAACAGCAGTACCGCAAAAGACAGGGTCAAAGTGCCGGATCTGCCTGCGTCCCAGTGAAATTCAAAATGGTTCTTTTCTTTTTTGGACGGATCGTCCTGCTCGGTGACCACTTCACCGGTGAATACCTGCCGGGGTTCTTTGCCCAAAAGCTCGTCGACACTGATTTGAAAAATTTCCGCCAGCTTGGGCAGCAGGCCGATATCCGGGCAGGATTGGGCTGTTTCCCATTTGCTGACTGCCTGGGCAGTAACGCCTAATTTATCTGCCAGCTGCTCCTGGGTCAAGCCCAGACGCTTGCGGTGAAATACAATTTGTTTGCTGATCGATTGTTCCATAAGTATCCCTCCTTATGGCTATATCATGCCATAAAAAGAGGGAAAAAGCTATCAATTATTTTTTTAATTCCAGAAAACCGGAAATCAACAGCCGGTTGAACGGAGATAAACGGCAGGTTGAGGGGTATTTTGCTTGCATTTGCGGAACATCTGCGGTATGATAGGTAAAAGCAAAGGGGGAGAGAGCATGGAGAAAATCACCAGCTTCACCATCGATCATATTCAGTTGCAGCCGGGCGTGTATGTTTCTCGGAAAGATCAGGTGGGCGTGGAAACGGTGACGACCTTTGATCTGCGGCTGACCAGTCCGAACGAAGAACCGGTCATGAATACCGCAGAGATGCATACCATTGAGCATTTGGCGGCCACTTATCTGCGAAATGAACCGATTTGGAAAGAAAGAGTGCTTTACTTCGGCCCCATGGGTTGCCGTACTGGTTTTTATTTGTTGCTGGCCGGCAATTATGAGTCTGAGGATGTTGTGCCGCTGCTGCGGGATTGTTTCCGGTTCATCGAAACTTTCGATGGGGAAATCCCGGGTGCCAGCGCGAAAGACTGTGGCAATTATCTGGATATGAATTTGCCCATGGCAAATTATTGGGGAAAGCGTTATGGCCAGTTGCTTGAAAACATTGGTCCGGAGCGGTTGGTTTACCCCAAATAGGAGGAACGGTTATGAAATTGGGAATTATCGGCGCCATGGCGGTGGAGATCGCAGCGCTGAAAGATGCGATGCAGTTCGTGACCCAGCAGGAGCGGGCAGGCATGACTTTTTATGAAGGTCAGCTGGGTGGCTTGCCCGTGGTGTTGGTGCAGTGCGGTGTGGGCAAGGTCAACGGGGCCATGTGCACACAAATTCTGGTGGACTGCTTTCGGGTGAGTCATGTGGTGAATACGGGCATTGCCGGATCGCTGTGCGCAGATCTGGATATCGGTGATCTGGTGGTCAGCTGTGATGTGATCCATCACGATTTTGATTTGCGCTTTTGGGACAGACCCATCGGTCAAGTGCCCGGTATGGACGTGACGGCGTTTCCGGCAGATGAAATGATGCGGAGCTTTGCCTGCGAGGCGGCGGAGCGTGTGAATCCCGGGCATAATCGGGTGGGCAGAGTGGCCAGTGGTGACCAGTTTATTTGCAGCGCTGCCCAAAAAGAGAAGATCATTGCCGAAACCGCTGCAATCTGCGCGGAAATGGAGGGCGCAGCCATTGCCCATACCGCATACCGGAATGGTGTGCCTTTTGTGGTGATTCGGGCGATTTCTGATAAAGCGGATGACAGCGCGCAAATGGATTATCCCACTTTTGAAGCCCTTGCAGCGCAACGTTGCGCGCAGGTCGTGATGTACTTGGCAGAAGCGCTTGCAAAATAAATCAGATATACCAAAAGAAAGGAGGCGCAAAATGAATAAAGGTCAGATCGTATTGACCGAGGGACCGATCTGGAAGAAGATGCTTTTGTTTGCGCTTCCGATTTTCCTGGGTCATGTATTTCAGCAATTTTACAATACTTTCGACGCCTGGTGCGTGGGTAATTACATCGATGAGAATGCGCTGGCAGCGGTAAGCTCTTCCGGCAGCTTGATTTTTGCCATGATCGGCTTCTTTGGCGGTACGGCCATGGGCGCAGGCGTGGTGATCGCCCGGGATTATGGCGCGAAAAATTATGAATCCATGCGAAAGACCATTCACACCAATGTGGCCTTTGGTTTGACTGCCGGTGTGATTCTTACGGTTTTGGGTGTAACATTTACACCAACCATTCTTCGCTGGATGAACACACCGGAGCAGGTGCTGCCTCAGTCCATCTCGTACTTCCGCTATTATTTTTGCGGTGCGCTGTTTACGGTGATGTACAATATTTTTGTGGGCATTTTGCATGCGGTGGGCGATAGCCGCCACCCGCTGTATTACCTGATTATTTCTTCTATCGTCAATGTGGTGCTGGATCTGCTGTTTGTGGCGGTGCTGCGCTTGGGCGTTGGCGCTGCGGCAGTGGCAACCACCATTTCTCAGGGTATCAGCGCATTGCTCTGCTGTATTCGTTTGGTGCGGTTGGATACCCCGTATCGGTTGAATTGGAAAGAGGTTCGCTTTCATTGGGACAGTTTGCGGGAGATCCTGCGCTATGGTTTGCCGGCGGGCGTGCAAAATTCTGTGATCGCTATGGCAAATCTGGTGGTGCAGAGCAACATCAACCTCTTTGGCAAGGATGCCATGGCGGGCTGCGGATCGTATAGTAAGATCGAAGGCTTTGCGTTCCTGCCGATCACTTGCTTTACTCAGGCGCTGGCCACCTTTGTGGGACAGAACCTGGGCGCAAGGCAGTACGATCGGGTGAAAAAAGGCGCTGCATTCGGTATTTTGTGCGGCTGCTTGCTGGCAGAGATCGTGGGTGTGCTCAGTTGGGTGTTTGCTCCGGAGCTGATCGGCATGTTCAACAGTGCTCCGGCGGTGGTGGGCTTTGGCGTACGGCATATGCGAACCATTTGCTTGTTTTACTTTTTGCTTGCATTTTCACATTGTATTTCCGCAATTTTGCGGGGCGCGGGAAAAACGATGGTACCGATGGTCACGATGCTTTTGTGCTGGTGTGCGCTTCGGGTCAGCTATATTTCTGTGGCGGTGCAGTTTGCAAACGAACTGGAAACCGTATCCTGGGCATATCCGCTGACCTGGTTTTGCAGCTCGGTCATTTTCCTGGTCTACTTCTTAAAAGGGGACTGGATCCACAATTTTGAACGACAAAAGATGGAAAAAACCTCCGGTTAAACCGGAGGTTTTTCTTATTTCTTCACTTGTTTCATGGAAAGGCTGATTCTGTGACGCTGCTCGTCCACGGACAGAACGACTACCTTGACAATGTCGCCTACCTTTACTGCTTCGCTGGGGTGCTTCAATCTGCGCTGGCATACTTCGGAAATATGCACCAGACCGTCCTGGTGAACACCGATGTCCACAAATACGCCAAAATCAATAACATTTCGCACCGTGCCGGTAAGCTCCATGCCCGGTTTCAGATCCTTCATTTCCAGCACATCTTTGCGCAAGATGGGGGCAGGCAGATCGTCTCGGGGGTCTCTGCCCGGCTTGGAAAGCTCCTTGGCAATGTCGATCAAGGTGGGCTCGCCGATTCCACAAAGGTCTGCGGCTTTTTTCGTGCCGAACTGTTCCAGTTTGATTGTCAGATCCGAAAGGTCATCGGATTTCTTGCAATCAAGGACGTTTAGCAGCATTTTTGCCGCGTCGTAGGATTCCGGGTGAACACCGGTATTGTCCAGCAGTTCTTTGCTTTCCGGAACACGCAGGAAGCCGGCGCATTGCTCAAAGGCTTTCGGCCCCAGTTTGGGAACTTTTTTCAGCTGCGCCCGGCTGGTGAAAGAACCGTTTTCTTCCCGGTATGCCACAATGTTTTTTGCGGTGGTGGCGGTCAGACCGGATACCTGTTGCAGCAGGCTGCGGGAAGCGGTGTTTACATCTACGCCCACCGCATTGACGCAATCTTCCACCACACCGTTCAAGGCGTTATCCAGTTCTTTTTGGGGGCAGTCATGCTGGTATTGACCTACACCGATGGCCTTGGGATCGATCTTGACCAATTCCGCAAGGGGGTCTTGCAGACGGCGGGCAATGGATACGGCAGAACGCAGGTTCACATCAAAGTCCGGGAATTCCTCCGCTGCCAAAGGAGAGGCAGAGTACACGGAAGCGCCGGCTTCGTTGACGATCATATAACTGACTTCCGGCAGGTTTTGCAGCATTTCCACAGTCATACTTTCGGTTTCCCGGGAAGCGGTGCCGTTGCCGATGGCAATGTGCTGCACCTTGTGGCGACGGATCATGCCGGTGAGAATGGTGATGGCTTCCTGCTTTTTCCGATCGTTGAATGTGGGGTAGACCACGGAGGTATCCAAAACTTTGCCGGTGGGGTCTACCACTGCCACTTTACAGCCGTTGCGGTAGCCGGGGTCAAGACCCATGGTGACAAAACCCTTTACCGGGGGTTGCATCAAAAGGGGTTTTAAGTTTAGTGCAAAATTGGCAATGGCACCGCTGGCTGCCCGGTCGGTCAGGTCGGCGCGGATCTCTCGCTGCACAGAGGGGAAAATCACACGCTCGTAGGCGTCTTCCGCAGCTGTGCGGACAAAAGCGCTGACTGTCATGGTGGGTTTGAGTGCCGCGCGGCAGACAAGGGCTGCACCGTCGTTGCCGGGAAGGGTCACAGTCAGTTTTAAAAAGCCTTCTTTTTCGCCTCGGTTCATGGCAAGGATCTGGTGATCCATCAGCCGGGAAATCGGGCCGGAAAAATCGTAATAAAGCCGATAAACGCTGTCTTTTTCCGGATCTTCCGCTTTGCTGACCAGCATAGCCTTGCGGTTCATCAGTTCCCGGAGAGATTTGCGGATCGCAGCATCGTCGGAAAGATCTTCTGCAATGATGTCCGATGCACCGGCCAAAGCGTCCTCCACCGTTTCCACACCCTTTTCCGGGTCAATGTAGGCAAGCGCCAGAGTGGCGGGATCCTGGCCGTCTTGCTGGAAAATGGCAGCGGCAAGGGGTTCTAATCCCTTTTCCCGGGCGATGGAGCCGCGGGTGCGACGTTTTTGCTTATAGGGCCGGTAGAGATCTTCGACCTCTGCAAGGGTGGCGGCATTGTCGATGGCAGCGGAAAGCTCGTCGGTGAGTTTGCCCTGGGATTCAATGGAACTTTTCACCTCGTCCCGACGTTCCTGCAAATTCCGCAGGTAATTCAGCCGGGTCTCCAAAGCCCGGAGGGTTGTATCGTCCATGGTGCCGTGCATTTCCTTACGATACCGGGCAATAAAGGGAATGGTGTTGCCCTCGTCCATCAGATTGATTACGTTTTGCACATATTCGGTTTTCTGCCCCAGCTCTTGGGATAGAATTTCGGCGATAGAAAGCATAGAAAACTCCTTGTGGTAAATTTACAGATCCAGTTTCAGATCGTCCTGGCGAATCCAGCCCCATTTGCGCAGGATCTGGCAGAATACCCAGCTGAGTAGGGCAGGCAGGACAAAGCAGATCAGAATAAGACCGATCCAGTCCATGGGAACGATGGCCGCTTTATTACCGGCTGCGATGTCGTTTACCCAGCCCGTATAGACACCGATCTGACCTACAAAACCGCAGGTGCCCATGCCGGAGGATAGGGCTGCACCGTTCATTTTCAGGTTAAAAACACAGGTGGCCAGCGGGCCGGTAATGGCAGAGGCCAGAATCGGAGGGATCCAGATCCGGGGATTTTTGATGATGTTGGGCATTTGCAGCATGCTGGTACCTACGCCCTGGGCAATCAGGCCGCCCCAGCGGTTTTCCCGGAAACTCATGACCGCAAAGCCGACCATCTGAGCGCAGCAGCCGGCAACGGCAGCGCCACCGGCCAGGCCGACGAGGCCAAAGGAGGCGCTGATGGCCGCGGAGGAGATGGGAAGCGTCAGCGCAATGCCGACCAGAACGGACACCAGGATGCCCATTAAGAACGGTTGCAGCTCGGTTGCCCACATGATGGCATGGCCCACAGCTTTTGCGGCTGTGCCAATGGGTGCGGCAATGAGCTGCGCTACACCGATGCCAACCAAAATGGTAACGATGGGGGTGACCAGAATGTCGATTTTGGTTTCTTTGGAGATGAGCTTACCGCACTCGCAGGCAACGATGGCCACGAAGTAGACAGCAAGAGGACCGCCTGCACCGCCCATGGCGTTGGCTGCGAAGCCAACCGGGATCAGGGAAAACAGCACAAGTCCCGGTGCGTGCAGGGCAGTGCCGATGGCGACGGCAATGCCGGGGCCAACCATAGCAGAAGCAAGACCACCGATGGTGTAGTTCACAGCGCCTTCACCGGTACCTAATGTAACAATGATGGCGTTGAGAAAATCGATATGGAATTGCTGACCAATGGTGTTAAGAATGGTGCCTACCAGCAGGGTGCAGAAAAGACCTTGCGCCATGGCGCCAAGGGCATCGATGCCGTAGCGCTTGCCGGAGAACAGAATGTCTTTTCTTTGGAGGAAATCGCGGATTTTTTTCATGTTGTTTCACATCTTTCTCAGTAGAATACTCGTCTTCTGAAAAAGCGTGCGCCGGCGCTTGCCGACCCTAGGCGGCTCAAAGATTTCTGGCGGCTTATCGTTTCTTTTTGCCACGGAAATCTCAGCCGTCTTCGGTGCTGACTCGACACAAACAGCCTCTGTTTGCCCAAGCCTTTGCCCGTTCTTTCCAAGATCGAAACGTTGGGTTTATTATAGCTTCCAACCGGAGGATTGTCAACAAGCGCTGTATGGGCAGTACAGAGAAAAACCGGGCGAAAAACGCCCGGTTTTTGTCCTTTTATTCAAATTTACCTTTGCGGCGGGCAAAGGAAAGCGGATATACCTTTAAGGTCAGCCACAGGAAAATGGCAAGACAAGCGATAGATGCGCCTGCGCCAACCAGGAAAGCTTCGTTTCGATAGGTGAAGGTGACGGTGTGGTTGCCCTCGGTCAGGTAAACGCCAATCATAGCCTCGCCTACTTTTACGGAGTCTACGGTTTTCCCGTCAACCCGAACCACCCAGTTGCCGTCCTGGGGAATGGAGGTGTACATCAGACCGTCCCGGTTACAATTGATTTCACCGGCAATATAGGTGTTGGAAAAATCCGTCAGTTTCAGCGTGGAGGCGTTCAGAATCTCGTAGCCCTTACGGAACACGTCATCGTTGAGCAGCGCGCCGCGAATGGTCATGTTGCTGTTTTCACCAGCCTTGCAGGTAATGTGCACCTCGATCACATCACCCGGCTGTACCTGGCAGACTGCGTAGACCTGGGGCAGGGTAGTGGATTCCAGATATAATTGTTTGCCGTTTTTCCAAACGCTGAAATTGTTTCGGGCGTTCATGGTGGCGTCAAGACACATGAAACCGGTGGAGTTGATCTGGTACGTGTATTTCAAAATGCCACCGGTGTTTGTGGAGTAGGCGCAGTAGCCGTGGGCCAGCTGGTTGGAAATGTTTACATTGGTACCGGTAATGGTGAGCCATTTGGAATTGGTGAAATTCCATACCGGCTCGGAAATTCCGGTGGCGGTAGCGAACAGCTTGTTCTGGAAGGTAAACGCACCAGCGTTGGTCTTAAATTCCAAATCCGCCAATTGAGTCTCTGCCAGGAAACCCAGGGGAAGGTAAGCGTTATTTTCCAAAAGGTACACATTGCCGTAATGATGCACATTGTCGAAATAGGGGTTTTCTTCCAACTGGCCGTTTCGTTCCAACATATATTTTAAGGAGAGGAATAAGTTGGACACCGGAGAGCCTTCTTCAAAGCAGTACCGATTATAGGTGTTCTTTGCACTGTAACCAAGCGCCTGAATGAATTTGGTAACATTTACATTGGCAGAGCTGGAAAAGGTGGAAATACCGTTATAGCTATTCAGCGCGCCATCATTGAGCGTCTGGGAATGGGTAACCTCTGCCCGATAGAATAGATTGTATTTTTCCCGCTCTTTCATATAGCGCACCATGGAGGCGGTATACTCTCCGCCCTGGGGGTAGCCGCCGGCATAGGTGCGGGGAAAGTTGACACCGAAATTGACCGTGTTGAGCACCAGTTCCATACACATGACGCAAAGCAAAATAAACGATGCGGTGTCTCGACGGGTACACCGTGCGGCGCTGATCTTTTTCACGGTTTTCCAATTTGTGTATTCTATCAGCCGGTGGTCAAACCGGGCATAAAGCAATGCACCTATATATAATAGGAAGAATACGCCATTGTAGGCGATGAATACCGGATCGGTCAGATGATCAGAGCAAAGCATGATGCCGATGCTGAGTATACCGGCGGTCAGAATCTGCCACAGTCGGAAACGGCGACGGAGCAGATATGCCCGGTATGCCATGTACAGCAAAACGAAGCTGAACAGAAAACTGAACCGATAGGGGATCATGTTGGTGAAGTGAAAACCATGCCAGATATAGTCCAGTTGCCGGATCAAAAAGCTCACCATGAAAAACAGCAGTAAAAAGATGCTGCACAGCTTGTCACGGAGTTTGACGTGGCGGGTGGTGAGGAATAAAAACGCAAGAATGATCGTGCCGACACCACAATAAAGATTGGGGAGTCCTTCTTTAAAAGAGGGGGTGATGCCGCCGTTTATATTGCCTGCTACCTGGCGCATGCCGTCCAGAAGGCCAAGCCAGGTATGCTCGTCGGCAATGTTCAGACGAAAACCTTCCGGAAAATTATTGACAGAGCTCTGGGTGTTTTGCAGCGCGGCAAAGGCAGGAAGTTCCAAAAAAGCGGTCATGCCGATGGCAAGCACGGAAAATAGGGCAATGCGCCACAAGTCACCGAAAAACCGGCTGATACTTTTACATCGGCAGATCTGATAGCAAAGAAACAGCAGCATTACAAAAATGCAGGTGAATAGACCAATATAGTAGTTGGCGCAGACAGAAAGTGCCAGGGAGATGGTGTAAAGCACAAATTTCTTATCCCGCAGAAGATACACGGTTCCTAATGCAACCAGTGGGAGCAGGGCGAAGGTGTCCAGCCACATTACGTTCCATTGATAACCCAATGCCCAGGCACACATGCCATAGAAGCTGCCAAACAGTGCGATGGAAAGATCGTTTTTCTTAAATAACTTTTTTAAGAAATAAGCAAAAAACAGACTTGCCAGACCTAGTTTGATCGGTACCAGCAGGGAGAAAAATTGTAAAACCCAATTTTCGGGAATCAAAACGGAAAGAAGGTTTAGGGGAGAGGCCAGGTAATAAGCCATCAGACCCAGATGATCCATGCCCATGCCCACATTCCAGGTGTAGAGCAGGTTGTCTCCGCTTAGCAGTGCTTCTCGCAGAGACTTGAAGAAAGGAAAATATTGGTGGTACATATCCGAGTACAACATGGAGTAGTTGCCGAAGGGGGTGCATTGGCCGATGATCATAAAGGTCAGCATACCAAAAAAGGGCAACCCAAAGGCAAGAGCCAGGTAATACCATTTTTCCTTTTTTTCGTGCGGTAGTTTCATAATGTTCTCCCAGAAAGCATTTTTGCTTATTATTTCCAAAATTTATACTTTTAAATATAGTATCACAGAAATCAGGGAGGGTAAATAGTGAAGATAAAATTTTACAAATAAACGGAGACCAGCTTTTCTGGTCTCCGTTACATGGTTACAGAATCAGACAAATCAGTCCGGTTGCGCCTTCGTTGACAATGCGGGTCAGACTTCCCCGGAACTTGGAACGCACGTCGTCGGGCATACGAATCACCTTTGCGGTCAAACCGTCTTGGATCAGATCGTAGACGGATTTGCCGAAGATATGGCTTTCCCATAGTTTTTGCGGATCTTCGCCGGTCAGATAAGTAATTAGATCCTGGGACTGCTTTTCCCCGCCTACCATGGGGCTGATCTCTGTGTCGATGTCCACCCGGATCATGTGGATCGAAGGTGCACCGGCTTTGAGCTTTACACCGAACGCACCGTTCTTCCGCAGCAGCTCGGGAGTTTGCATGGTCATCTCCTCCGCAGTGGGCATGACGACACCGTAGCCGGTGGCTTTGACTTGGGACAGAGCGTCTGATATTTTGTCGTACTCCCGCTTTATGGCGGAAAGTTCCGTAAGTAATTTCAGAAGTTCTGCGTCGGTCTGAATGGTGATGCCTGCTTTGGCGCTGAGGATCTCGTAGAACAAGGTCTCCGGGAAACTTAATGCGCAGGAAATGGTTCCGGTGGCAAGGTCAATGTCCCGAATGGTGAAATCCAGCACCTGATCCAGATCCTTTAATGGGGCAAGGGCGGACTGCGCCTGTCCAAGACAGTGAATATTTTGGGCTTGTTCCAACAGTGCAGCAAACAGATTTGCTTTTACCGGGTGTTCCGGTTCCAGAGCATCCATCCACCGGGGCAAGTGAATTTGCAGTTCGCCCATGGGAAAAGCGTACAGAAGATCCGTTAAAAGATCTCCGATATCTTCTCTGGTCAGCGCCTGGCAGTCTGCAATGGTTGCGTCGATGCCGTGGGTGTTGAAAATGGCTTCCTTCACGCTTTTTGCGGCTTCTCCGGTGGGGTAGCGGGAGTTGATGATCACAAGAAATGGTTTTCCCGTTGCTTTCATGTCTTGGATCGCACGGTTTTCTGCGTCGATGTAGTCCTTGCGGGGGATATCAGTGACGGTGCCGTCGGTGGTGACCACCAGGCCGATGGTGCAGTGTTCGTCCATGACTTTCTTTGTGCCCAGTTCGGCAGCCTCCGTCATGGGGATCTCGTAATCGTACCAGGGCGTGGTGACCATTCGGGGAATTCCGTCCTCCGTGGCACCCACAGCTCCGTCTACCATGTAACCGACGGAGTCAATCATGCGCACCCGCAGCTTTGCAGTGCCGTCGGGACTGATCTCCACCGCTTCCTCCGGGACGAACTTGGGTTCTGCGGTCATGATGGTTTTTCCCGAGCCGCTTTGGGGCAACTCGTCTCTTGCCCGCTCTTTGCGGTAGGGGTCGTCAATGCCAGGGATCACCAGCTCCTCCATGATCCTCTTGATCATGGTGGATTTGCCGGTTCGAACCGGGCCTACGATTCCTACATAAATATTGCCGCCGGTTCGCGTTGCAAGTCTTTCATAAATATTATCCATAGCCAGCCTCCTCCTCAGGCAGGAGGAAAGGACTCCTGCCATGGTCTATCAAAGAGTATGTCCCGGTGGGACAAAATAGAACTGCTTTGGGCGTTGCTTCGGACAAAAACAGCAGCAGAGGAGGGTGTAAGGCAAAAGCGGAAAAGCAATTGGAAATAAAGCAAAAAAATATTATTTTTTTCGAAAAAAGTTCTTGACAAATATGGTTCAAAGTGGTACGATAATCGGGCGCGTGTAGGGACATTTTGCGCGCGTGATGCGATGATGCGGGAGATTGCGCTGTAAAAAGGCGGTAACTTTCGCGGAGTATGTCCGGTCATCGGGCGGCTGAACTGCTTCTGTTTGCGTTAGCGTATATCGCTGCGGCAGGGGAAAGGTCGGCTTTAAGTCGGCCATTTTTCTTGCCATAGAATGATACGCACGGCAGCGTGAATAAAAACAGCTCACCGTACCCAGGCACCAAGCAAACTGAGTACGTTACATTCAAGGAGGAAAACAAACATGGCAAACCAAGAAATGATCCGCATTCGGCTGAAAGCTTACGATCATCAGTTGATCGATTCCAGCGCTGCTAAGATTGTGGAGACCGCAAAGCGCAATGGCGCCTCTGTGTCCGGCCCCATTCCGCTGCCCACCAAGAAGGAAGTTGTTACGATCCTTCGCGCTGTTCACAAGTACAAAGATAGCCGTGAGCAGTTTGAGCGCAGAACCCATAAGAGACTGATCGATATTCTTAACCCCAACCAGAAGACCGTTGAGGCCCTGATGAGCCTGGATCTTCCCGCTGGTGTTGAGATTGAGATAAAGCTGTAATCCTTATACAATATAATATAAGGATTCACCGCTGCCCGCACTGCGGGATCTGAAAATCGGATCTCTGGCATCGGGCGGACGGGTCATGTTGGCTCTGTTCCCAATGCAGTGTCAACCAATAACCTAAAACAAAAGGAGAAAACCAAGATGAAAAAAGCAATCATCGGCAAGAAAGTGGGCATGACCCAAATCTTCGATGAGAGCGGCAAAGTGATCCCGGTTACCGTTGTGGAAGCCGGCCCCTGTGTCGTTACTCAGAAGAAGACAGTTGAAACCGACGGCTACGAAGCCGTACAGCTGGGTTTCTGCGAAGTCAAGGAAGCCAAGCTGACCAAGCCTGAGGCAGGCCACCTGAAAAAGGCTGGCGTTGCTCCTGTTAAGTACTTGAAGGAGTTCAAGCTGGAAGACGCTGCTAACATGAACGTTGGCGACGTAGTCAAGGCTGACACCTTCGCTGCCGGCGACTGGATCGATGTCACCGGTATTTCCAAGGGCCATGGCTATCAGGGCGTTATCAAGCGCCACAATGCTCACCGCATTGACATGACCCACGGTGGTGGCCCCGTTCACCGTCACGCCGGTTCCATGGGCGCTCTGGATGCAGCTCGCATCTTCAAGGGCAAGATCGGTGCCGGTCAGATGGGTAACGAGCAGGTTACCATTGAGAACCTAGAAATCGTCCAGGTAGACGCAGAGCTGAATATGATCGTTATCCGCGGCGCCATTCCCGGCCCCAAGGGCGGTCTGGTCTACATCCGCAACACTGTCAAGACTCACAAGGTCAAGCAGGCCGGTGCAGACATCAGCAAGAACCCGCAGAAGGCTTCCGGCAGAAACCCGCAGAAGGCTTCCGCAAGAAACGGCTAAGGAAAGGAGATCTTAGATCATGTTTAAGACAAATGTTTATGATATGTCCGGCAAACTGGTTGGCGAGATCGAACTGCCCGAGGCTTTGTTTGGCGTAACCCCCAATCAGTCTGTTGTTCATGATGTGGTTAAAAACCACCTGGCAGCCCTGCGTCAGGGCACCCAGAGCGCACTGACCCGCGCTGAGGTTTCCGGCGGTGGCCGTAAGCCCTGGCGTCAGAAGGGTACCGGCCGCGCCCGTCAGGGCAGCATCCGTGCTCCTCAGTGGACTCACGGTGGTATCGTGTTTGCTCCCAAGCCCCGGGATTACAGCTACACTCTGAACAAGAAGACCAAGCGTCTTGCATTGAAGAGCGCTCTGAGCGCTAAGGCTGCTGAGTCCTGTGTCATCGTCATCGACGAGATCAAGATGGATGCACCTAAGACCAAGGAATTCGCTGCTTTCCTGGCTGCCGTCGGCGCCGAGAAGAAGCCCCTGGTTGTTACCGCTGCTGTTGACCAGAACGTGGTCAAGTCCGGCCGCAACATTCCCGGCTGCGAGGTCACCTTCGCAAACCTGCTGAATGTGTATGACATTGTCAATGCCAACAAGCTGGTTGTGGACAAGGCAGCCCTCCAAAAGATCGAGGAGGTATTCGCATAATGAACGTATATGACATCATTAAGCGCCCGGTGATTACCGAGCAGTCCATGGAAGGCGTTGCTGACAAGAAGTACGTTTTCATGGTGGACATCAATGCCAACAAGACCGAGATCAAGGCTGCTGTTGAAGAAATCTTCGGCGTCAAGGTCGCTAAGGTCAACACCATTCGTATGCAGGGCAAGGTAAAGCGCGTTGGTGCAAATCCTGCCGGCAAGCGCGCCGACTACAAGAAGGCGATCGTCACCCTGACCACTGATTCCAAGACCATCGAGTTCTTCGAGGGTATGGTCTAAACCAATCTCAAAAAGGAGAGAAACGCAAAATGGCTATTAAGAATTTTAAGCCTTACACCCCCGCCAGACGGAATATGACTGTTTCCGCTTTCGAAGGCGTGGACAAGAAGGCAAAACCTGAGCGTAGCTTGGTTGAGACCCTCAAAAAGAACGCAGGTCGCAACAGCTATGGTCGTATCACCGTCCGTCATCGCGGCGGCGGCAACAAGCGCAAGTATCGTATCATTGATTTCAAGCGCCAGAAGCTGGATATGCCCGCTACTGTGCAGCGCATCGAGTACGATCCCAACCGCAGCGCATTTATCGCTCTGATTCAGTATGAGGACAGCACCCTCAGCTACATTCTGGCTCCCAACGGTTTGAAGGCCGGTGATGTGGTTGTTTCTTCTGCCACTGCTGACATCAAGCCCGGCAACTGCCTGCCTATCGCTAACATTCCTGTGGGTACTGTGATCCACAACGTGGAGCTGCAGCCCGGCCACGGCGCACAGCTGGTCCGCTCTGCCGGTACCGCTGCTCAGCTGATGGCTAAGGAAGGCGAGCTGGCTCAGGTTCGTCTGCCCTCCGGTGAAGTTCGTTATATCCGTACCGCTTGCACCGCATGTATCGGTCAGGTGGGCAACCTGGATCACGAGAATGTTCACATCGGTAAGGCTGGCCGCACCCGTCACATGGGTGTTCGTCCCACCGTTCGCGGTTCTGTTATGAACCCCAACGATCACCCCCACGGTGGTGGTGAGGGCCGCAGCCCCATCGGTCGTCCCGGTCCTGTTACTCCTTGGGGCAAGCCTGCTCTGGGTTACAAGACTCGTAAGACTAAGAACCGCACCGATAAGTTCATCGTGAAGCGCAGAAACAGCAAGTAAGGAGGAAATGAAATGAGCAGAAGTATCAAAAAGGGCCCTTTCGTAGCTCCCGAGCTGTATAAGCGCGTGGAGGAACTGAATAAGGCCGGTGAAAAGAAGGTTTTGAAGACCTGGTCCAGAGCTTCCACCATCTTCCCCTCCTTTGTCGGTCACACCATCGCTGTCCACGACGGCCGTAAGCACGTTCCCGTCTATGTCACTGAGGACATGGTCGGCCACAAGCTGGGCGAGTTCGTTCCGACCCGGACTTTCCGTGGTCACTCCGGCAGCAAG
>JAZRMV010000020.1:0-3202 GCA_045647845.1 Faecousia sp. | reverse complement strand
CGGGGCCGTACTTGGCCACAAGTTCTTCGTAGGCGATGCGGATGCTTTCATCCTTCCAGTAGCCCTTGACGTAGTAATCGTAGGCAGCTACGATCTCACCACGGTCTTCCCGCTCGTCAAGGAGGTCCTGCTCACGGGCGTAGACAGGATCATTGAAGAAGATGTCGCGCGCGTAATAATCATCCATGCAAGCCTGCAGACGCTCCAGCTCGGCGATGAGGCGGGCATTGGAAAGCTTCTTGACGTCGGTGAGAGAGCCATACCATGCAGGACCCTTCTTGTAGTCCTCGGGAGGCAGGGGGTCTAACTCGCCGTCGTAGTCGGTGGGCTGCTTGGGTGCGGGAGCACCGTTGATGAGTTCGCTGTTATCCAGCGGTGCTACATACTGGCGATAGAGGAAGGTGACAATCTGACCGCGGGTGACAGTGTCATTCGGAGAGAATGTGGTAGCGGACGTACCGCTAGTCACACCGTTGCGGATGGCCCAGGATACTGCCTGTTCCAGCTGACTGTCTGCCTTCACATCAGAGAAAGGCACAGGGTCCACTTCGGGACTGCCGGCAGCCCGCCAGAAGAACTCCACGGTAGATGCGCGGGTACACTTGGCATCAGGCTTGAAATTGCTCTCAAAAACGATTTCTCCCAAGGCCCATTTGGCGGCATCCAGATACCATGCGTCATCGGGCACATCGAAGAAGGGGTTAAAGCTGCCGCTGTACAACCGGGATGCGGGGCAACCGGCGGCGCGCCAGAGGAAGGTAATGATCTGGGCGTTGTTGCAGGTCTGGTTGGGTGAGAATGTGGTGGCAGAGGTTCCGTTGGTAATACTCTTTCCAACGGCCCATTCAACCGGTTTGGCGTAATAGTCGGTGGATTTCACATCCGTAAATCCCGCTGCAGAAGCCATCCCGGTCAAAAGGGATGTACAAATGCAAAGGCTCAAAAGCAAACTTAAAAACTTTTTCTTCATGTTATCTCCTCCTCGCAAACGATAAAAATACGGTGAAAACCCATCAAACGGGCAGGCAGGTAATGGAAGGGCTTTTGCATGGTTCGATTGTAAATAGCCACGGCTTGTTGATAGACATCTTCACACCTCTCGCAAATAGCCACGCTCTCAGGGTCACCTTGCGCTTTTTGTGCTTTGTCCCGCCATACTGCAAGTTCCCTGTGGGCACTTTCCACGGTGCTTTCTTGTTCCCGCATAACTCGCCGAACATCTCGGAACCAGAGGATAATGCATCCAACAGTAGATATGATTGCAATCAAATAAATCGGCCACAGGGCCACACGGACACCTCCTTCACACAACCATGGCAAATTTATCATATGATAATATACCATGTGCTTCCCCGCTTTTGTTGTGTGCGGCGCGAACTGTATGGTTTTACCCCTTAATAGCAGAGGCGCACACTGGCAAAACGAAGGGGGTTATGATACCATAATAATGGTATAGTCTATGTTAGAGAACGAGGTGTAGGGTAATGCATATCGCAATTTGCGATGACCAGATCAACGAATTGGAACGCGTTGTAAATTTGCTGCATATGTGGGAAAAAGAACACAATACCACTTTGCGCTTCAAAACGTTCCAAAGTGCTGCCGAGATGCTCGACGCAGCAGCGTCAGAAAAAGATCCCTTCTCCCTATACCTGTTGGATGTAATGATGCCCAGAACGAACGGTATCGCCGTGGCGCGGGAGATTCGCAGTTTTGATGAGGCGGGGGATATCGTCTTTTTCACCATGTCCCCGGAGTTTGCCTATGCCAGCTACGATGTGCGAGCATTAAACTATTTGCTCAAGCCCGTTCAACCGGAGAAGCTTTTCCCCATTCTTGACCGCCTTTCCCTGCAGGAAAGCAACCCGCAGGAAGATCTGTTGCTGAAATCCGGAGCTACGCTGACTCGCGTTCCCTTTTCACAGATCGTTTATGTGGAAGTCATGAACAAGAGTCTCTACTACCATTTAACGGATAAAACAGTGAAGCATGTATCCGGTACGCTGCGGGAATGTGAGCCGGTTCTGCTTTCCAGACCCGAATTCAAGCGGACCCACCGCTCGTACATCGTCAATTTGACGAAGGTGATCGAGTTGTCACCCACTGCCGCTAAAACGGTGCTGGGCACGGAACTCCCTATATCGCGTGGGCTGCATCAGCAGTTGCAGAATGACTATGTCAAGTTATTATTCACCCGGGAGAACAATACATGAGCAACCTGTTTTATATGATTCTTACACTTCTTGCGCTGATTTTGTGTACGGCCAATGTTTATGTCATGCACAGTTACCGCATTTCGACCAGGAAACTCCTATGCATATTTGCTATTGTGACGCTGATTTGCATAGCTGCCAATGCCTGCATCATCATTCCTTTTGGCCGGGAGGTCTTCCAGAGCGTCATGATTTTCACCGTGGCCGCTCCCTATTTTTTGATTTTCCTATTTATCTCAACCGACAAAATCTCGCAGGTGTTTTTCAACTTCTGGTATTGGGTCACCGTTTACGCTATCATCGCCAATAGTGTCAAGCTGATCAATGACATCACCTTCCGCAGCAGCACCTTTGAAGATCTGGTGGTGATTGCCTTTCTTTTTGCGCATCTGCTGCTCTACAACAAGTATTTCAAGTCGTTTCACCGCAAGATCCTTGAAACGCCCAATATCAACTGGTGGGTATTCTCTCTGGTTCCTCTTTTTTTCGAGGTACTGATCGTTACCATACATAAGACAACTCAGCCGCCCAAAGGATTTTCCAGCAATTACCCTGTGCTTTTGATCGTGTTCCTGCTGATGCTGTTGGTTTATGCGCTGATCATTTACATTTTCCATCAAGTTGAATCTGCAGCAAAGGCCAAGCTTGCGGCGGCAATGTACAACCAACAGATGGAGGTCGCAAAAGCGCAGCTCTCGGCCCTCAACGAATCGCAGATGAAAACCGCAGTTTATCGACACGATATGCGCCACAACCTGACCGCCATCGATGCTTTTTTATCCATCGATCAGGTACAACAGGCAAGGGATTATATCAAGGAGATACAGGATGGTATCGACTCCCTTACCGTTCAGCGTTTTTGTGAGCATGAACTGGTCAACCTGCTCTGTGCTTCCTTTTCCGACAAGGCAAATCGCACAGGAATCCGGTTGAGCGTGAATGCTGCATGCCCAAAGAACCTTGCCCTTTCTGACATGGAGTTGTGCATC
>JAZRMV010000019.1:0-13984 GCA_045647845.1 Faecousia sp. | reverse complement strand
GGTCAGGCACTGGGTGTCAGTAGCCATGGACTTGGGCATCATGGTGCCGTCAGCCACGAACTCATCACGCACGCCCTTGAAGTAGTCGGCCATAGCCACCAGGCAATCGTCGTTCAGGTCGACCTCGTAGCCCAGCTGACGCAGTGCGTAAGCCAGAGTCTCGGTAGCAGGCTGGGAAGTACCGCCGGAGAAGGGAGAAATGGCGGTGTCAATGATGTCACAGCCGGCCTCAACTGCTTTCAGATAGGTCATGAAAGCAAGACCCGTGGTGGAGTGGGTGTGCAGGTCGATGGGCAGATCCACGGCGTCCTTAATGGCGGAAACCAGATCGTAAGCTTCCTGGGGACCCATGATACCGGCCATATCCTTAATGCAGATGGTGGAAGCGCCCATTTTTTTCAGTTCCTTGACCATCTCCACGAATTTTTTCTGGGTGTGCACGGGAGAAGTGGTGTAGGAAATGGTACCGGAAGCGATGGCGCCGGCATTGACGGTAGCTTCCATGGCCACTTTCATGTTGTTTACGTCGTTGAGCGCGTCGAAAATACGGATCACGTCGATGCCGTTCTCCACAGCCTTCTGCACGAACAGCTTCACGAAATCGTCCGGATAGTGGGAGTAACCCAGAACATTCTGACCCCGCAGCAGCATTTGCAGCTTGGTGTTGGGCATTTTTGCCCGGATCTTACGCAGTCTTTCCCAGGGATCCTCATTCAGATACCGCAGGCAGACGTCGAACGTAGCGCCGCCCCAGCATTCTGCTGCGTAGAAGCCGGCCTGGTCGATGGTTTCCAGCATGGGCTCGAACTTCTCGAAAGGCAGACGGGTGGCGATGAGAGACTGGTTGGCGTCCCGCAGGACGGTCTCCACAAATTGAACTTTTTGTGCCATTATATTCATTACCTCCGTGATAAGAAATTGATTGATATTTCCACCGGCCAAAAGGTCGGTAAAAAGACAAGAAAATAGTTGAAAAATGCAAAAACGAGAAAATTTCCTTGGAAAATATCCAATCTTCACCACTTACAGTTTAACACAAAGAAACACAAATGTAAACAGCAAAATGCGCGGTATGGGAAAAATCTTACTTTTCAGAAAAAATAAAAATTCACGGAAATTTTGGTTGATTTCCCGCTGCTTTTCGTGTATGATATGATTGCGTAATATGGATACCCGCAAGGGTGTTACTTATAAAGGAAAGAGGTTCAAAGATTATGGCAAAAATTGATTTGAGCAAGTACGGCATTACCGGCGCTACCCAGATCGTGCACAACCCCTCCTATGAGGAGCTGTTTGAAGCAGAGATGGATCCTTCTCTGGAAGGTTTCGAAAAGGGTCAGCTGACGGAACTGGGCGCTGTCAACGTGATGACCGGTATCTACACCGGCCGCTCCCCCAAAGACAAGTTCATCGTGATGGACGATACCTCCAAGGACACCGTGTGGTGGACCAGCCCTGAGTTCGCCAACGATAACAAGCCCGTTTCCGTGGACACCTGGAATGTGTGCAAGAAGCTGGCTATGGAGCAGCTGAGCAACAAGAAGCTGTATGTGATGGATCTGTTCTGCGGCACCAACCCCGACTCCCGCATGGCCATTCGTTTCATTATGGAAGTGGCTTGGCAGGCTCACTTTGTTAAGAATATGTTCATCACCCCCACCGAGGAAGAGTTGGCTGTCTTCGAGCCCAACTTCGTGATCTACAATGCTTCCAAGGCAAAGGTTGAGAACTTCAAGGAGCTGGGCCTCAACTCCGAGACCGCAGTTCTGTTCAACCTGCCCTCCAAGGAGCAGGTCATTCTGAACACCTGGTACGGCGGCGAGATGAAGAAGGGTATGTTCTCCATGATGAACTATTACCTGCCCCTGAGCGGCATGGCTTCCATGCACTGCTCCGCCAACACCGACATGAACGGTCAGAACACCGCTCTGTTCTTCGGCCTGTCCGGCACCGGCAAGACCACTCTGTCCACCGACCCCAAGCGTCTGCTGATCGGTGACGACGAGCACGGCTGGGACGACAACGGTGTGTTCAACTTTGAGGGCGGCTGCTATGCAAAGGTCATCAACCTGGATCCCGATTCCGAGCCCGATATTTACAAGGCCATCAAGCGCAACGCTCTGTTGGAGAACGTGACCGTTGATGAAAACGGCAAGTGTGATTTCGCTGACGGCTCCGTCACCGAGAACACTCGTGTTTCCTACCCCATCAACCACATCGAGAAGATCGTTCGTCCCAAGTCCTGCGGCCCCGATGCCCAGAACGTGATCTTCCTGTCCGCTGACGCATTTGGCGTTCTGCCCCCCGTTTCCATTCTGACTCCCGAGCAGACCCAGTACTACTTCCTCTCCGGCTTCACCTCCAAGCTGGCCGGCACCGAGCGTGGTATCACTGAGCCCACTCCCACCTTCTCCGCTTGCTTCGGCGCTGCGTTCCTGGAACTGCACCCCACCAAGTACGGTGAAGAGCTGGTCAAGAAGATGGAAAAGTCCGGCGCAAAGGCTTACCTGGTCAACACCGGCTGGAACGGCACTGGCAAGCGGATCTCCATTAAGGATACCCGCGGCATCATCGACGCCATTCTGGACGGCTCTATCCTGAAAGCCGAGACCAAGAAGATCCCCTACTTCGATTTCGAAGTTCCCACCGCTCTGCCCGGCGTGGATACCAACATTCTGGATCCCCGCAACACCTATGCTGACGCTTCCCAGTGGGAGACCAAGGCAAAGGATCTGGCAGCTCGCTTCCAGAAGAACTTCGTTAAGTACACCGGCAACGAAGAAGGCAAGGCTCTGGTTGAGGCTGGCCCCAAGCTGTAAGAGAATAAACAAAAATCGCACCGGATTTTCCGGTGCGATTTTTTAAGCAATAAGTGATGGGTTAGTCTTGCGACATATTTCTGGGATACGGCTTCTTCTCGTCTGTCAGGCCAGCCAGATAATCCATGCTGGTATCCAGCGCAATCGCCAGCTTTCTGCATTGTTCAAATGTATAGTAGCGCTTTCCGCTTTCGAGTTTGGAGTAATCACTCTGGTCGATACCGGTAAGCATTTGCATTTTTACTTGTGTAAAACCTTTTTCTTTCCGCAACTGGCGCAATCTGCTCATATTTATCACCCGAGTATATTATGGCAAATTTCCCTATTGAAAATATGGTGAAAATGACCTATAATATAAATAAGGGGGATTAAAAAGAAACCGCCCTGTAAAATTCACAGAGCGGTGTTGCTTGTTAAAAACTATTATCGTCGGGAATATGCTCCATAATATCTTCTACATTACAATGCAGAATGTTACACAGCTTGTCGATGGTATTGATTTCAATGTTTTGGTTATGACGCAAGCGGTTCAAAAGAGAACGGTTTACACCATGATGTGTATAAAGATCATATTGTGTAACGCCCCGTTGCTCCATCGTATGCCAAAGCCGATCGTATTTGATCATGGAATACATCTCCCCCCTGTAAAGCTTGACTTTTTTACATTATCTCCGTAAAATACAGCTTAGAATAGTGTGCTTATATGCACACTAGCGGGAGGGAGCGCCAATGGAGGAACTTTTATTTGAGAGCGTGTATGAGACTGTTTGTGGATTGCGGACGACGGATTTGGCAGAGGGCGTAGAAGATATTTTTGTGCCGGGCGGTTTTTGTGATAGGAAGTATGTGCAGATGTTGGAGGCCTATGCGCGCCTTTGTCAGCGCCTTGGGACAAAAGACGAAGATGATGATGTGGAAATTATCATTAACTCCTTAATGGGCATCGAGCAGGAAATTGCGCGCCAAATGTTTTACTATGGCATGAAATTTGCCGGAAAATAATATCTCATATCTTATCACTCATATCTAAAAATCGCCCTCCGGGTTGATCCGGAGGGCGGTTTCTTGTTATCTTACGTATTCGATGACCACGCGGCGGTTGGGTTCGGTGCCGGTGGAGTGGGTGGTGATATTTTCCATATCCTGCAATGCAGCATGGATCACATGGCGCTCGTAGGCGTTCATAGGCTCCAAAGTGGTGCGGCGGTGTGCTTTGAGCACCTGCTGCGCCTTCTTGCAGGCATAGCGGCGCAGGGACTCTTCCCGCTTTTCCCGGTAGGCCTCAGCATCTACATTGATGCGGACATGACCGTCCACATTTCGGTTGATGCTGTAATTGGCCAGATGCTGCAACGCATCTAAGGTATCGCCACGACGGCCGATCAGGTAACCTAAGTCCTCACCGACCAGCTCGGCCTTATAGTTGCCGTCTTCTGCTTTCCAGGCGTGGGCAACGGCAGAAGAGCCCATGTGCTGCATCAGTCCGTTCAGGAAGATTTCGATCTTTTCTTCCACGCTGCCGACCTCGGCAGGGGCGTAGACCTTCGGTTCTTTGGGAGCTTTGGGCGCTTCGACCTTAGGCTCTTTGGGAGCCTTGGGTGCTTCAACCTTGGGCTGAGGCTTGGGTTCAGCCTTGGGGGTTTCTTTCTTGGGTGCTTCTTTCTTGGGTGCTTCTTTCTTGGGCTTGGAGCGGGAGGCGGAAGACAGTGCCACCTTGGGCGCTTCCGGTTCCAGATCCGGTGCCTCGTAAGTTACTTCCACCTTGGCAAGCTGGTTGCCGATGCCCAGGAAGCCGGACTTGGCCTGCTGAATCACCTGCACAGAAACGCTGTCCCGATCCAGACCCAGCTGGATCAGCGCGGCTTCAATGGCCAGATCAATGGTTTTGCCGGTGGTTACGATGGTTTTTTCCATTGTTATTCCTCCGTTTTGTCTGCGCTGTAACGGTTGGGATCGTAAGCCCGACCCTTACAGTAGGGGCGATCGTTAACACCGGACAGAGTGATTTTTTCTGCGTCGGCAGTTTCCGGTTCGCCTTTCTTGGCGGCATATTCCTTCGCAGCGGCGGCTTTTGCAGCCTCTTCTGCCTGCTGCTGTTGTTTTTGCAGTTTCTTTTTGCTGGTATTTTCGGTGATTCCGTCGGGATTTGCGGCACGACGCTCAGCGCGGACGCGCTCTTTTTCAGCCTCGACGGCCTCTTCTGCCAGATGCTTTTTCAGACGCTCCGCATCCTCGGCATCATAAACCTTGCGGAAACGCTTGGTCAGAATGATGTCTTCCAGCATACGGAACAGACCGCCGGCCAGCCAGTAAAGGCTCAGCGCGCAGGGAACGGAGAAGCCGATCCACAGAGACATCAGCGGCATCATATACATCATGGTCTTGCTGGTCTGGTTTGCCTGGGATTTCTTTGCGGTCTCCTTGTCTTCCAGACCCTTTTCGTCGGTCACCACGGAATTGTTGTTCCGCTGGCTGATGAGCATAGAGATCATCTGCTGACCGGCAGAGAGCAGGGGGATCAGGGCTGCGCCAATGTTGGCCCAGGTCCACTGGAAGGTGGTTGCAAATACGTTAAACTGGGGGGTTGCACCCAGGTTGATGCCCAGGAAGTTGAAGTTGATGCCTTCCAGAACCCGCTGGCTGATCTCCGGGAAGCGCTCTTTGATGGCATCGGCAAATTCCGCTGTGTGGGCAACGGCCAACAGCTGATTATAGTAAGCGTTGTTGCCAAACAGTTCCGGCTTGCCGGCCTTTACGATCTCAACGATACCATCGGCCACATCCTTGCTCTGATGCAGGATGTAAATGATGGGCTCGCGCACCACCTGGTACAGGGGCAGAAGGATCAGCAGGGGCACCAGACTCCACAGACAGCCGCCGCAGCCGAGGGATGCGCCCTCTTCTTTTTGCAGCTGCTGAATGGCTTCGTTCTGTCTTTGCTGGTCACCGGCATACTTCTTTTGGATCTCCTGGATCCGCGGTTGCAGCCGGGCCATTTTCATGGTGCTCTTTTTGCTTTTTGCAGTGATCGGCATCATAACCAACTGGACAACAGCGGCAAAGATCAGCAGCGCAACACCGTAGTTCGAGGTGAGCTGATACAGCCAATCCAGCAGATAGCCGAAAGGTACGGTAATGATTTTGTCCAAAACAGTAATCTCCTTATCACGTTAGGGCACGGGGTCGTAGGTGTCTCCTTTATAAAAGGGATTGCAGCGCAGCAGCCGGCGAAGTGCCAGATAGCCGCCCTTTAAGGCCCCGTATTTGTTAATAGCTTCGTAGGCGTAGCTTGAACAGGTAGGACGAAAACGACAGCATGGCGCTCGGCAGGGGGAAATATGCCGCTGATAGAATCGAATCAGAAGTAAAAACAGTTTTTTCATTGTACCGGCTCCGAAATTAAAATGCCGGCCTTTTCCGCCGCAGAAAGGTATGCGTCGGTCAGCTCCGCAAAAGAGCAGTGGATCGCCCGGGAACGGGCAACGATCACAATATCCCAACCGGGGCAGAAGCGACCCTCGTTGAGCCGGTAAACCTCCCGGAAGCGGCGGCGCACCCGATTACGGATCACGGCGCTGCCCAGCTTTTTGCCCACGGTAATGCCCACACGGTTCTGGGAGCTGTGGTTTTTCCGGGCGTAAAGCACCAGCACCCGATTGGCGCAGCCATTGGTGTGATACAGTTTGCGGAAAATGTGATTCAATTTCAGCGAGATCGAGAATTTCATGGTATTATCCCCTTGCGTGCCAATAAAAAGGGAGCGGGGCGAAAGGTTTCGCCCCGCATATACTCCCGTTTTGCATTGAGCGACATATACTGTGGTGTCTTAACCCACGCTCAATCAAGCAGACAGAACCTTACGGCCCTTGGCACGGCGGCGGGCAAGCACCTTGCGACCGTTGGAAGTAGCCATTCTCTGCCGGAAACCGTGAACCTTGGAACGATGACGGCGGCTGGGCTGGTAGGTACGTTTCATGTGGGAACACCTCCTCAAAAATCAATATGCTCAACAGTCTAGATAGACCGCAGCGACACAATATCAAAGCCCATATTGGGTCATGCTAGGGTATTATAACCGAAAAAATCAACCAGGTCAACCACTTTTTTCGGAAAAGTGGGCAACATTGGAAACATTTTGACAGAAATGCAATCTTTTTTACCCAAGAACCAAGAATCTTTTCCCGGCAACTCGTTCCGACAAAAAGCGCCAAGGCTTTCATGTTAGGATTTGAACAGAAAGCAGAAAGGAACGTGGTACAAATGATGGTTTCGTTGGGCGTGTATGTGCGCAGGGGGCAGCGGACGGTGCGTCGTTGGCTGATGCACCCGCGGCTTCATGCGCTGTTGCAATGTGTGGCTTATGTGACGGTTGGCTTTTTACTCCCGGCCGCCAGCTTGGGAAATCACTGCCAAAGCTTGGCGCTGGGTCTGGTTTGCTCCTTAAACGGCTGGCCGGCGCTGCTGGTTGCCGGGGGGAGTATGGTCGGATATACCTTCTTTTGGGGCGCAGCCGGAACCCAGGGTGTGATCTGGGTAATGTTTGGGGTGTTGGCGGTGGTATTTCTGGGCGGCAGACAGATTTTGGTGTCCACGCCCCTGCTGATGCCGTCGCTGACCGGCCTGATCGTGGCGGCAACGGGGGTTCTGATGCAGCTTTGGCAGCAGGATATGACGCCCGTGGCCATTTACTTACTTCGGATCGTGTTGGCGATTTGCACCACGGCACTTTTTACTGCCGCTTTGAACCGACGGGATCCGGTGGTGGATTGGGTGGTGGCGGCGCTGGGGGTACTGGCCCTGGCGCAGGTCACCGTGACGCCCTATGTGGGTTTGGGTTATGTTGCAGCCGGCATGATCGCCTGCGTGGGTGCGTTTCCCGCGGCAGCTTTGGCGGGGCTTGCTTTGGATCTTTCCCAAATTACGCCCGTTCCCATGACCGGAGTGCTGAGTTTCGTGTATATGCTGCGGCTGTTGCCCTGGACGAAAAAGCAGCTTTGCTACGGTGCGCCTGCGGCGGTGTATCTTCTGGTGATGCTGCTGTGCGGCGTGACGGATCTTGCCCCGGTGGCAGGTTTGGCGCTGGGAGGGATTGTAGCGATCTTCGTGCAGATCAAACCGGACGTGTCTTACCGTCGGGGCGAGACCGGGGTGGCCCAGGTGCGGTTGGAAATGGCGGCAGCGGTGTTGGAGCAGACAAAGATGCTCCTTTTTGATGTGGAAGAGACGCCGGTGGACGAGCAGGCGCTGATCGCCCGGGCAGCCCAGCGGGCCTGTGGAAGCTGTCCCTGCCGGAATACTTGCAAAGAGAACCCGGAAAACATTCCTACGGGTGTATTGCATAAACCTTTGGGCAATGGAGAAGATATGCCGCCTGGCTGCCGAAAGCCGGGCAGACTGACCCAGGAATTGAAACGATCCCAGGAACAGCTGCGCTCGATCCGGGCGGATCGGGATCGTCGGGAGGAGTATCGCTGGGCGGTGGTGCAGCAGTATGGCTTTTTGTCCGGCTATCTGCGGCAGCTTTCCGATGCGCTTGCCCAGCGGAAAAATCCACCGCAGCTGTGGTATCAGCCGGAGGTGGCGGTGTGCAGCGCCAGTCGGGAAGCGGCAAATGGGGACAGATGCTTGTGGTTTGCCGGAGTGGAGAGTCGGTATTATATCCTGCTTTGTGACGGTATGGGCACTGGGCAGGAAGCGGCTCGGGAAGCCAAACGGGTGGGCGACATGCTGAAAAAGCTCCTTTCCTCCGGGTATCCGGCAGAACACGCCTTGCGTACGGTGAACAGTCTTTGTGCGCTGCAAGGGCAGGCTGGGATCGTGACCATCGATCTGGCGGAGCTGATGCTGGATACGGGTCGGGCGTCCCTTTATAAATGGGGCGCAGCGCCTTCTTATCTGATCGATCGGGGCGAGCCCATAAAAATCGGGACAGCCACCCCACCGCCCGGACTATCGGTGACCGATGGTCTGGAAACGGTGGAACGACTGTCCCTGCGTCGGGGAGAGACGCTGGTTTTGCTCAGCGACGGAGCAGGCAGAGAGGAAGACCTGCGGCTGAGCTGGGAGCGCTTCGGTGAGCCCGCCGGGGAGATGGCGGCAAGGATCTTGGAATCCAGCCGGGCAGACGGGTCGGATGATGCCACTGTCGCTGTGGTGCGCCTTCGATCCGCTCCTGCTTCGCCATAATAACACAAAAAATGTGCAAAATTTGTCGAAACACAAGATGTAGGCGAAAAATTTCCCGAAAGCCCAAGATTTAGGAAGATAAAAGGTGCCTCAACAAAATCAAAAGCCCCCTCGTCAGAGGGGGCTTTGTGTTATATCGTCGCATACCTTGGTTATGCCTGCTCTTCCGTCTGGTTAAAGGGCATAGGGTCAAAGGTGATAACGGTGTAGATCCGGGTGTTCTCTTTTTCGGAAAGAGTTTGCTCCAATTTCGTGCGAATGGCCTTTTCTTTGCCTTTCAAATCCATGGGCAGGGATACATCAAAGATCAGATTGGTATGTCCGTCACCGCAGACCACCCGGAAATCGTGGGTTTTCAGCCGGGGGTCGAAGAAAAGCAGTTGCTGCCGGACTTCCTCGTGGAGACGGTTGACCAGAGGATCGTTGGTGACCACCGGATCGTAGTGGATCACCAGGTGAATGTTATGGTTGTTCAGACATTCCCGCTCCATGTCGTCAATCAGTTCGTGGCACAGCAGCGGATCTTCCCGATTGTCCATTTCCACGTGCAGTGAAGCAAACCGCTGCCCCGGGCCGTAATCATGCACCAGCAGATCGTGGTAACCCAGTACCTTGGGCTGCTTGTTCACATAGCTGACGATCAGCGCTTGCAATTCGGGACTGGCCGCTTCGCCCAGCAGGGGGCTGACGGTTTCTTTTGCCAGGTTGATGCCGCTGATGAGAATGAACACGGATACGCCCAGACCCATAAAGCCGTCCACCGGCCATCGGGTCAACGTTTCAATCACACCGGCAAGGAGCACCGCAACCGTGGCGATGCAGTCGTTCCGACTGTCGGTAGCAGTGGCGCAAAGGGTTTTGGAGCTGATCCGCTTGCCCAGAGAATTGTTAAACAGGCACAGCCACAGCTTCACGCCGATAGAGCCGATTAAAACCAACGCCACAGTCCAGGAAAAGGCTACCGGCTCGGGATTGAAAATTTTGATCACAGAGGTTCGCGCCAGCTCTACACCGATGACGATGATGATGGCCGCCACCGCAAGACCGCTCAAATACTCAAACCGGGCGTGACCGTAGGGGTGATCTTCGTCCGGGGGCATTTCCGCCAGGCGAAAACCAAGCAAAGTGACGATGGAACTGGATGCGTCGGTCAGGTTGTCCATGGCATCGGCCGCGATGGAAACGGAGCCGCTGATGGTGCCCACGAAAAGCTTGACGGCAAACAGAAATAAATTGCACACGATCCCCACCGCGCCGGAGAGCTTGCCCATGGCGGAGCGGACTGCGGGATTTTCATGTTCTTTATGATTTTTTACAAACAGTCGCAAAAGCAAGGCGGTCATAATCTTCCTCCAAAAAACAGCGAAAAACCAAATCTCCTCACAGTAGAGAAGTGAATTCTACCATGCAGGTGAAGAAGTGCACGGATTCTTCACAAAATTCGGGTGACTTTACCATAAAAATCGCGTATTCTATAAGTATGGAACGGGAACTTCTTCCATTATATCGGAGAACCCGGGTTCTGTCCAGAAAATTTTAGGAGCGAAAGAAAATGAGCAAGTATCAAATTGTTACGGATTCCGGCTGCGACCTGAGCGCACAGATGCTGGAAATGTTGAATGTAAAATCTACACCGCTGTCTGTTAATTTCCGGGGACAGACTTTGCAAGATTCTGTGGATGCCGGCATTCAGGAAATTTACGCAGGGCTTCGTGCCGGTGAAGCGGCCTCTACCTCTGCGGTGAATCCGGATCGCTGGGCAGCGATGATGGAAGAATCCTTGAAGGCGGGCCTGGATGTGTTGGCAGTCACCTTTTCTTCCGGCCTTTCTGCCACATACCAGTCTGCGGTGATCGCGGCAGAGGATTTAAGAGAAACATATCCGGATCGGAAGATTTTGGTGGTGGACTCTCTTTGCGCGTCTCTGGGTCAGGGTTTGCTGCTTTACTATGCCGCACAGAAGCGGGACGAGGGCTTGTCCCTGGAAGAACTGGCCGCCTGGTTGGAACAAAACAAGCGGAATCTTTGCCTGTGGTTTACGGTGGACGATCTGTTCTTCCTGAAACGGGGCGGCAGAATCAGCGCCGCCACTGCGGTGGTGGGCACGATGCTGAACATCAAGCCGGTTCTGCATGTGGATAATGAGGGTCGCTTGGTGAGCGTATCCAAAGCCCGGGGCAGAAAAGCCTCCATTGAAGCCTTGGCGGATCAGATGGCAAAACTGGGATTGCCGGGTCAGAACGATACGGCATTTATCTGCCATGGTGATTGTCTGGTAGATGCCCAGCGTCTGGCAGATCTGATCAAAGTGCGCTGCGGTGTCAAGACGGTGCACATCGGCTATACCGGTGCGGTGATCGGATCTCATTCGGGCCCCGGCACGCTGGCGCTGTTCTTCATGGGCAGCCAAAGATAAAAAATACAGGCTGTGCTTTTGCACAGCCTGTTTCTTATTTCTCTTCTTCGGGAACGAAGTCCAGGGTGATTTCTTTCAGATCCGTGCGAAGCCGGGTGAACTTAACACCGGCAGCGGTGAGCATTCGCTTGGAAGCCAGGGTGGTGGGAGAATCGCTGTATTTGTCCGACAGGTACAGCACTTCCTTGATGCCGCTCTGGATAATGGCTTTGGCGCACTCGTTGCAGGGGAACAGCGCCACATAGATCCGGCTGCCCCGGAGATCTCTGCCGTTGGCGTTCAAAATGGCGTTGAGCTCTGCATGAACCACATAGGGGTACTTGGTCTCCTCACCGGTGCGATCCCAGGGGAATTCGTCGTCGGAGCAGCCCTTGGGCATGCCGTTATAGCCGGTGGAAATGATGATATTATCCGGGGAGACGATGCAGGCGCCTACCTGGGTGCTGGGGTCCTTGCTTCGACGGGCAGCCAGCATGGCAATTCCCAAAAAATATTCGTCCCAGCTGATATAATCCGTGCGTTTCATAGCAAAAACCTCCAAAGTTTTTATTTAGCATACCAAAACCCCGGAATATTGTCAACAAGAACAAAAAATAAGGCGTGCATTGCACGCCTTATTTTCAATCAAAGAAATCTTTCAGAGTGTCGAAGAACTTTTTGCGCTTGGGGGTGGCTTCTAAACTGTCGTCCAGCTGCCGGAGCAGGTCTTTTTGCTCTTTTGTCAGTCTGGTGGGAGTCTCTACCACCACAGTAAAGCGTTGATCGCCCCGTCGACGAGGGTTATTCACCTCGGGAATACCCTTATCCCGGAGAATGAACTCTCTGCCGGTCTGGGTGCCCTCAGGAATGTCGAAGCTGACCTTGCCGTCCAGGGTAGGCACTTGGATTTGGGCGCCCAAGGCCGCTTGGGAGAATGTAATGGGAACCTCGCAAAGCACGGTCATATCCCGACGGGAGAAAATGGGGTGCCGACGAATAAGGATCTGCACCAGCACATCACCGCTGGGTCCGCCGTTGGTGCCCACGGAGCCCTCACCCCGAACCCGGACGCTCTGTCCTTCGTCCACACCTGCGGGAATCTTGACCTTGATTTTCTGGGTGCGACGCACCTTGCCCTTGCCCTTGCAGGTGGCGCAGGGGTTTTTCACGATCTTGCCCCGGCCGGAGCACTGGGGACAAACGGTGGTGGATTGCATGGTCATGCCCATGATGGTCTGCTGCGTGCGAACCTGTCCGGCACCGCGGCAGTAAGAGCAGGTCTCCACAGTACCGTCGGCAGAGCCGCTGCCGTGACAAGAGCCGCAGTTTTCGATCCGGGATACGGAAACGTCTTTTTCGCAGCCAAAGGCAGCCTCTTCAAAGGTCAGCTCCAACCGGGAGAGAAGGTCTTCGCCCCGGGTCGGGCCGTTGCGGGTGCTCCGACGGCTGCCGCCACCGAAAAATTCACCGAAAATATCGCCCAGATCACCGAAGTCGCCAAATCCGCCAAAGCCACCGAATCCGCCATAACCGCCACCGCCGCCCTGGGCGCCGTAGTTGGGGTCAACACCGGCAAAACCAAACTGATCGTATCGGGCGCGCTTGTCGTCGTCAGACAGGATCTCATAGGCTTCGCCCACCTCTTTGAACCGCGCTTCTGCGTCTTTGTCACCCGGGTTGCGGTCGGGGTGGTACTTCATGGCAAGTTTGCGGTATGCTTTTTTTATTTCTTCGCCGCTGGCGCCCTTTTGAACGCCCAGCACCTCGTAATAATCGCGTTTATTATCTGCCATAGTTTTATACCTCACCTATATGCGGTCTGCGCCGCAAGACACCAACAGGGGGCGGCGTTTTGCCGCCCCCGGGTGGGTTACATTTTTAGTCTACGGTCTCGTAGTCTGCGTCCACAACACCGTCGTCACCGGGCTGCTGTGCGCCGCCCTGGGGATTTGCCTGCTGGTAAAGCTTCTCGGAAACTGCGTAGAATGCTTTCTGCACATCTTCGGTAGCAGCCTTGATGGCTTCCAGGTCCGTGCCCTTGTTGGCTTCTTTCAGCTTGTCAATGGCGCTCTGAATGGAGGCCTTCTCGTCCGCAGAGATCTTGTCGCCCAGCTCGTTCAGGGTTTTTTCGGTCTGGTAAACGGTCTGGTCGGCCATGTTGTGGGTGTCCACTTCTTCCTTCTTGGCCTTATCCTCAGCGGCAAACTGCTCCGCCTCGCGAACAGCCTTGTCGATATCCTCCTGGGACAGGTTGGTGGAAGCGGTGATGGAGATGTTCTGCTCCTTGCCGGTGCCCAGATCCTTGGCGGAGACCTTCACGATGCCGTTGGCGTCGATGTCGAAGGTCACTTCGATCTGCGGAACGCCACGGGGAGCCGGAGCAATGCCGGAAAGCTGGAAGCGGCCGAGGGTCTTGTTGTAAGCGGCCATTTCCCGTTCGCCTTGCAGCACGTGCACATCCACGCTGGTCTGGCTGTCAGCAGCGGTGGAGAAGATCTGGCTCTTGTGGGTGGGAATGGTGGTGTTCCGGTCGATCAGACGGGTGAACACGCCGCCCATAGTCTCGATACCCAGGGACAGGGGG
>JAZRMV010000018.1:0-23086 GCA_045647845.1 Faecousia sp. | reverse complement strand
GATTTTCTCCAGAGAGGCCTTCACAGCCTCGGCAGAGCCCTGTACGTCAGCCTTGACGATCAGAGGCAGCTCCTTCATCTGGCCCTCCTGCATCCGGGCAAAGAGGTTATCCAGAGTGACCTTCTGCATAGCGTTGGCAGCGGCATCCTTGGCGGCCTGCTTGCGCTGCTCTACCAGTTCACGCGCCATACGCTCGTCGGTAACAGCGTTGAACTCGTCGCCGGGGGCGGGAACTTCCGCAAGACCGGTGATCTCCACGGGAACGGAAGGACCTGCGGTCTTCACAGTCCGGCCCTTATCGTTGGTCATGACGCGGACACGGCCCACAGCAGTACCGGCGATGACGATGTCGCCCTGATTCAGAGTACCGTTCTGCACCAGCAAGGTGGCGATAGGACCGCGGGTCTTATCCAGTCTTGCCTCGATGACAGTACCCTTTGCTCTACGGTTGGGGTTGGCCTTCAGCTCCTGGACCTCAGCGGTCAGAATGACCATTTCCAGAAGGTCTTCCAGACCCATACCGGTCTTAGCGGAAATGGGAACGATGACGGTATCGCCGCCCCATTCCTCGGGGATCAGATCATGCTCAGTCAGCTGCTGCTTGATCCGGTCGGGGTTGGCCTCGGGCTTATCCATCTTGTTGATGGCAACGATAATCGGCACCTCGGCGGCCTTGGCGTGGTTGATGGATTCTACAGTCTGGGGCATGATGCCGTCGTCGGCAGCCACCACCAGAATGGCGATGTCCGTGCTCTTGGCGCCACGGGCACGCATAGAGGTAAAGGCGGCGTGGCCGGGGGTGTCCAGGAAAGTGACCATGTTGCCGTTTACATCTACGGTGTAAGCGCCAATGTGCTGGGTGATACCGCCGGCCTCACCGGAGGTAACGGAAGTTTTCCGAATGGCGTCCAGAGTAGAGGTCTTGCCGTGGACAACGTGACCCATGACCACCACAACGGGTGCGCGGGTCTGCAATTCATCAGCAGAATCCTGGTGATCGTCGATGATCTGCTCCTCGATGGTGACGGTGATCTCTTTTTCCACTTTGCAGCCCATTTCGGTGGCTACAAATTCAGCGGTGTCAAAGTCGATGGACTGGTTGATGCCGGCCATCACGCCATTTTTCATCAGCAGCTTGATCACATCGCCGGCGGTCTTCTTCATGCGGGAAGCCAGTTCGCCTACGGTGATCTCGTCGGGGATCTTTACGGTAACAGGGGCTTTGCGAGCCACTTCCATCTGCAAGCGGCGCAGCTTCTCCTGCTCTTCGTTTTTGGATTTGTTGCCCTTGAACTTGTTGTCCTTTTTGTTCTGCTGCTGACCCTTTTTGCCGCCGAACTTCTGTTTGCCGCCCTGGTAATCCTGGATCCGCTCGGAAACCAGATTATCTACATCGGCAAACCGGTTGGAGTTGACCTGAACCGCGGAGGTATCCACGATCCGGCGCTCTCTTTTGCGCTCCGGCTCTTTGGGCGCTTCCGGCTTCTGGGGCTTTGCAGGCTGTGCCTTGGGCGCTTCTGCTTTGGACTGTGCCTTGGGCGCTTCCGCCTTGGGTGCGGGGGTAGCCTTCTGCTCTGCTGCGGGCGCGGGAGCCGGCTCGGCAGCGGGCTTGGGGGCAGGCTGAACCGCAAATACCACTGCCAGGGATTCGATCTGGTTGTGGGTAGTGATGTGGTCAAAGAACACATTCAGCTCTTCCTCGGTCAGAACCTGGGTGTTGGACTTGGGCTTTTCAAAATATTTGGAGATGATCTCCGTTGCTTCCTTGGGAGCGATGCCGAAGTCCGCGGCCAGCTCCTTCAATCGATACTTCACTAAACTCATATTTGCACCTCCATAACTGGATAGGGGAAAGCGTAAACTGGAAGGGAAAAGCTTTCCCCGTGCCGATTATTGCTTTCAAACTTACATCTTACTTTTTTTCCTTATGCGCTTATTGCGCAGGTGTGCTTTTGCCTCAGCCTGACGCTTTTTTGCGTGTTGGGCTTTTTGGGAAAGGACGGAAAGGGTGTCGGGATTCACATTGGCGGATTCTGCCAGAGCCAGCGCAAGACCGATGTCGGTAATGGCGGCAATGGCAAGACTGGTGCGGCCGATGGCCTGACCCATTTCGTCTTTGCTGCAATCCAGGCGAATGCATTGCTGATCGGTGCCGGCAGCGAAGCTTTTCGCTCTGCGCCAGGTGTGATCGGAGGCGTCTTTCGCCACTAATATCACATGGGCATGAAGGGCTCTTGCCGCAGCGCCCACCGGCTCTTCGCCCAGCTCGGCTTTGCCGGCTTTCCGGGCAAGAGAAAGGTAACGCAGGGTGTTATCCACGGCTGGCGGCCTCCATTTCCTTCACCAGCAGGTCAGCAACCTCCTGGGGAATGGGGGTTTCCAGACAGCGTTCCAGGGCCTTGGTCTTTTGCGCTTTTTTCAGACATTCCGGATCGGGGCACACATATGCACCGCGACCGTTGACCTTACCGCCAAAGTCCAGGCGCACGATACCGTCGGTGCAGCGAACCACCCGGAGCATATCCCGTTTGGCTTTGCGTTCCCGGCAGCCCATACATTGCCGTTGGGGAATCTTTTTTTGCATGGTCCATGACCACCTTTACTTAAAAGATAGGATATGTTCCGTATCTTCTTATTCTTCTGCCTGAGAGGCAGGCTTGATGTCAATCTTGTATCCGGTGAGCCGAGCGGCCAGACGGGCATTTTGGCCCTCTTTGCCGATGGCCAGGGACAGCTGATCGTCGGGCACGATGACCCGGCAGGCCTTCTGACCGGGAACGGGGGTTACACTGACCACATCCGCAGGAGACAAAGCGGCCTTAACATATTCGCAGGGGTCGTCAGACCACACCACGATGTCGACCTTTTCGCCGCACAGTTCTTCCACAACTGCGCCCACACGGCCGCCCCGGGGGCCAACGCAGGAGCCGACGGGATCGATGCCCTCCATGGCAGCGCGAACAGCCATCTTGGAGCGGGAACCGGCTTCCCGGGCAATGTTGCGGATCTCTACCTGACCGTCAGCGATCTCGGGAGTTTCCAGTTCAAACAAACGGCGGACCAGATTGGGGTGGGTCCGGGATACGTAAACGTTGGTGGAGCGAGCGCCCTGCCGTGCTTCCAGCACATAGACCCGGATCTTGTCGCCAACGCGGTAGCTTTCACCGGGGATCTGCTCGCTGGTGCGCAAAATGGCATTGTGCTGCTCGTTGCCCTGACCCACGGTAACCAGCACGTCACCGCTGGGATCCAGTTTCAGGATCGTACCGGTGAGCAGTTCCTGGGTCTTGGAGGAGTAGCTTTCGTAAACCATGCCGCGCTCTGCCTCGCGAATACCCTGAATGACCACCTGCTTGGCAGTCTGGGCAGCGATGCGGCCGAATTTTTGAATGTCGACGGGAATGGACACATTTTCACCCACCTGCACATCGGGGTTGATGTTCCGGGCGGCGTCCACATGGATCTCCAAAGCGGAGTCTTCCACTTCTTCCACGACGGTCTTTACCTGATACATGGAAAGGCCCTGCTCGGAAAGATCCACCACCACATTTTCAGCGGGGATATCCCGATGGTCTTCCCGGTCCTTCCGGTAAGCGTTGGTCAGCGCCTGTTTCAGCCGCTCGACCATGTATTCAACACGAATGCCTTTGAGTTTTTCCAATTCCCGCAGACTGGCGAAAATTTCTCCGCCAATGTCGATCTTGGGGGCTTCGGACTGTTTCTTTCTGGAAGCTCTTGCCATTTTTGTTTCCTCCTCAAAATTCTACGCGCAGACGCACCAGGGCGATCTCGCTTTTTTGAAATACGATGGTTTCTTTTCCCGCTTCTACGGTGACGCAGCCGTCGCAGTAGCCCCGGAGAATGCAGGGGATCTCTTTCAGACCGTTTCTGGGTCTGTAAAGCTTGACAGTGATGGGACTGCCCATAAACCGGGCAAAATCCGCAGGTCGTTTCAGCGGCCGTTCCAAACCGGCAGAGCAGACCTCAAAATGGTAGGATTCCGCAATGGGATCTTTCTCGTCCAGAATCGGATCCACGGCTCGGGAGATGGCTCCGCAGTCGGTGATGTCCACGCCGCCTTCTTTTTCAATGTAGAGCCGCAAAAAACGCTGATCGCCTTCCCGGACGTATTCCACGTCCCAGAGGGAACAGCCTTTTTCTTCCACAATGGGTTGCGCCAGCTGGGTGACAATGTCTGTAACCTTCATGTTCGCTCCTTTTTCATTTAAAAAGAGAGAGGGGCGCGCCCCTCTCTCCTGAGTTTAACATCTTACATTGAGGATTATAACACCCTTTGCGCTCAAATGCAAGCACTTTTTTCGGGAAAAATCCAAAGTTTCTCGACAAAAAAGGCAGTTATAATCCTGCGTGGACATATTTTCTGTCCCAATCGTCGTCAAAAAGGTTGCTGTCGGCAACCATGGGACAGCCTTGGGTCAGGTCGTCAGACAGTTCCAGCAGGTAGGGTGTGGGCTCCAAAGATTCCAGATAGAATTCCGGAAGCGCCTGCTCGCCCATGCGCGCGCCCAGGATCGCACCGGTGATGGCCCCTACCGCGGCACTTCTGCCGGAGTGGTTCACCGCAGTGATCATGGCAGCGTCAAAATCCCGTCGGCAGGTGATGCAGGCGTAGAGCACGCCGGCCAGAACCTCCGGTGCAGTCTGACACCGCAGAAGCTCCATCGCTTCCATGGCGGTGGTGGATTCCGACTGAGAAAGGGTGATCGCCAGCTGACAAAGCTCCCAGAGCTTGGCGGTCTGGGGATATTCTCTGCCGAATTGGAGCTGGATCTCGTTCAGCACTTCTTTGGCAAGGATCTCTGGGTCGATCTCCTCCTCGGAGAATATTCGGTTCATAGCCAAAGTCAAAGCCGCAGCGCTTAAAAAAGCCTCGGGATTGCCGTGGGTCAGAGCCACAGCCTCTGCCGCAAGACGGTTGGATTCCGATTGATCCAGATTCAGCTCGGAGGCGAGCATGGCGATGGGAATGGCTTCTGTTAAAGTAGCAGGGTGGGAAGAATTGTTGATGGGTTCTTCCATGGTGCCCAAGGTATCCTTGGTCAGTGTGCCCAGCATCCAGTTGTCCATGCAGTGGCGGCGCTTTAATTCCGGAACGGTGGAAAGCCAGCAGTAATTTTTCAGCAGGTCAGAAAATTGCTGAGACCGTGACCATTCCCGCAGCGCCAGATCAATGTAGCGTACCGGCGGCGCCATAACGCCCCGGAGCTTTCCCCGGGTGATGCCGAAGAGCAGACCGTTGGCGGTAAATGCTGCGATCTGGGTGTAGGAGGTCACATCCGCGTAGCCATTGACCAGGTCATAGCCCAGTAGGCCGTTGGGGCCGTAATCTGCGCAGATCTGGCTCAAAGTTTTCCGGTCTACCGCGTAGCCCATGGCATCGCCCACCGCCATACCCAATAGGCAGCCGCGAAATGCGCGTTGTTTTTCGATCATAAGGGACCTCCTTTCGTATTTTCTGAGAATATTATAGGGGAAAATTTGGAAAAACGCAAGATTTTTTATATTTTTGGCAACTGATTCAGCCGATAAAGCTGCCCTTCGTCCAGCCCGGAGTAGTTGATGAGCAGGCACGGATCCCGATGCTGGGGCTGCTCGCCCTGGTAATACCGGCTCAGGGGCGTGACCCGAATGCCCACCTGGGCCCAAAGTTTTGCCAAGTCCTCGTCGGATCGGGCGCTGTTTACCTGCAAAAGGAAGTGCAGTCCCGCATTTTCTTCCAGAACGGTGATCTTGTCCGCCCAGGGGCAATTTTTCAGCGCGGAGAGCACCTTGTCCCGGCGGCTGTGGTAAAAGCGCCGCATTCGGTTGATGTGTTTTTCAAAATAGCCTTCTTCCAGAAACCGGGCGAGGGTATATTGCTCAAAGCTGGATACTGTGCAGCTGTAAAAGCCCAGCTTTTCCCGGAACGCAGCCATCAGTGCTGGGGGCAGCACCATAAATGCCACACGAATGGAGGGGGCAAGGGTCTTGGAGAAGGTGTTGATGTAAATTACCCGACCCTGGGGGTCAAGGCTGTGCATGGCCGGCAAGGGGTGGGCATGGAAGCGAAATTCCGAGTCGTAGTCGTCCTCGATGATATAGCCGTCGGCTTGCTTTGCCCAGGCAAGCAGTTCCTGCCGCCGGGCAAGGGGAGTAATGATGCCCAGGGGGAAGTGGTGCCCCGGGGAGATGTGCAGCACCCGGGCATCGCCCAGCAGATGGGGCAGTACACCGTTGCTGTCCATGGGCGCGTTGATGAATTTTACATCACCGGCAGTATAGATTTTCCGGATCTTGTGATAGCCCGGATCTTCCACTGCGTAGACCTTATCTCTCCCCAGAAGCTGAATGATCAGATTGTATAAAAAGTCCGTACCGGCACCGATGATGATATTTTCCGGATCGGTATGCATACCTCGGAACTGGGAAAGATGTTGGGAAATGGCTACCCGCAGCGCCCGGCAGCCTTGGTGAGGCAGGGGGTTGAGCAGGGTCTGCCCCTGATCCAGCAGCGTCTGCCGTTGCAGCTTGCTCCAAACGGAGAAAGGGAAGTGGGCAGGGCCGTTGCCGGTCAGATCCAGAACGGGGGCAGGCGTTTCCTCCGGGGCGGGTGCGTAGGAAACGGCAGCGGCGGCAGGCCGCTGGGTCTGCTCTACAAAATAGCCCACCTTTTCCCGGGAGCAGATGTAACCTTCCGATAACAGCTGATTGTAGGCGGTTTCTACGGTGATCTTGCTGACCCGCAGATGCTCCGCAAGGGCGCGCTTGGAGGGCAGTTTTTCTCCCGCGGGCAGCTTGCCGGAGAGAATGTCCGACCGCAGGCAGCGGTACAGCGCCTCGTAAAGGGGTATGCCCGGTGCTTTTTTCAGTTCGTAGGTCAGCATGGATTCACCTCATTTCTTTTTGCGTTTTTTGCCGTTGCGCAGATGCGCCACGATCTTGTCGCCCCAGTCAAAGAGCCGCTGTATGGCGAAAAACACGGTGGGGGTCATTACGACCAAAGTCGCCATAACCAAAAGGCCCTGGGCGTTTCCGGAATGCAGGTCAAACAGCGGTGCCAGCACGGTAAAGCAGAACACCAGCGCCACCGCCATGGCGCTCCAAATGAAGATCCGGAAGCGGTCAAAGGGCTTACAGGTCTGGAATAGGACCAGAAGTCCTACAATGCCCAGCAGCGCTGCGCAAACGGTGGAGATCTGATCCAGGGGCAGTGCGAAAACGGACATAAAGATCTGCGCCATCAGCACCACGAAAATGTTGGTCAGACCGCCGGGGAATGCCCGACGCAGCACACCCCGCAGGAAGTGTCCGCTGAACCGCTCGTAATTTGGCTCCATGGCCAAAAAGAACGAGGGAATACCGATGGTCAGCGCGGAAATAACACTTAAATGGAGAGGCACGATGGGGTAGGGGAAATTGGTAAACAGGGTCAAAATGGAAAGACCCAGGGAGAAAATGTTTTTAACCAGGAACAAGGTGGCGGCTCGCTGGATATTGTTGATGACCCGACGACCCTCGCCTACAATGTGGGGCAGGGCAGAAAAGTCCGAATCCAGCAGCACGATCTGCGCCACCTGGCTGGCTGCCTGGGCGCCGGAGGCCATGGCAATGCCGCAGTCGGCATCCTTCATGGCCAGCACATCGTTGACACCGTCGCCGGTCATGGCCACCGTATGACCCTGGCGACGCAGCGCCTGGATCAGCATACGCTTTTTATCGGGCGTGACCCGTCCAAAGACCGTATATTCCTTGGCGGCTTTGTAAAACTCCTCAGGGGTCTGCAATTTGGTCACGTCAATGTAGGCCTCTGCGTTTTGGATACCCGTCCGACGGGCAATTTGGGAAACGGTGATGGGGTTATCACCGGAAATGACCTTAATCGTAACCCCTTGCTGTGCAAAATAGGCAAAGGTTTCAGGGGCTTCCGGGCGAATGCGGTTGCGCAAAAGCACCAGCGCCAGGGGTCGGAGCCGCTCCGGCTGCAAAGGCGCTGCCGGGATCCCGTCATATTCGCCAACCAGCAGTACCCGATAGCCTTGGGCAGACCATTGTTCCACCGTGCCGAGAAGCTCCCGGTCTTGCTTGTCTGCCATAAAGTCCGGAGCGCCGATGACAAATGCGCCCTGATCCCGGAAAATGGCAGCGCTCCACTTGGTGGCGGAGGTAAAGGGGATCCGCTTGGTACAGACCCAGGGGCTGCTGCCGGCAAACACTTCGTTCATGGCCTTGCCCGTATCGTTTTCCGGCTCTGTGCCGGAGTAAAAAGCGGCTAAAATTTGTTCCAGATGCTCCGGAGGATCGGTAGTCAGAGGGATTACATCGTCCACTTCCATGCGTGATTCGGTGATGGTGCCGGTCTTGTCCACGCACAGCACGTCTACCCGGGCAAGAGTTTCGATGCAGTTCATGTCCTGCACCAGCACCCGCTGCCGGGTCAGCTTCAACGCAGAGGCCGCCATGGCGATGCTGGTCAGCAGATAAAGTCCCTCCGGGATCATGCCCACCAGTGCGGAAACCGTACCCTCTACGCTGCTGCGGAAACCAAGATGCAGCACTTTAAATTCCTGATAGAAAAGCACAAGACCGATGGGGATCAGCAGAAAGCCAACCACCCGGATCAGCTTGTCCAGAGAGCGCATCATCTCCGATTTGGCGGCATGGGGATCGGCCTTGGCTTCCAAAGCCAGCCGGGCGGCAAAGGAGTCTGTCCCCACAGCGGTCAGCTGTACCCGACCCAGTCCGGCCACCACAAAGCTGCCGGATTTTAATTCGTCCCCGGGAAGTTTGTGTACATTGTCCGCTTCGCCGGTGATCAGCGATTCGTTGACCCACAGTTCTCCGGTGCGCAGAATTCCGTCGGCGCAGATCTGATTGCCGGCAGAAAATTCCACGATATCGTCCCGGACCAAAAGGTCGGAGCGAATTTTGGTAAGTGTACCGCTGCGCAGGGTCATCACCTGCTGGGCAGCCACCAAAGTCAGCTTGTCCACCGCCCGCTTGGCGCGGATCTCCTGGAAGCAGCCGATGGCGGCATTGCAGATCACCACCACCATAAAGGTCATGTTTTTTATAGATGAGCCGCTAAGGGCCAGCACCACCGCCAGCACCACAAACACTAGGTTGAAAAAGGTGACGATGTTTTCTAAGATGATTTCTTTTTCGCTGCGGGAAGCGCTTTTGACCGAGCCGTTGGCCCAGCCTTTTTCCTTTCGCTCCTGCACCTGAGCGGCACTCAGACCCACGGCAGGGTCGGCATGGAAGATCTCCACCGGCAGCCGCTGGGGCTCATGTATTTGTTTTTGCAAGGTAAAGACCTCCTTTGCAGATCACTTTCGTTGGGGAAATCCGTTTTTTCGCTTCCAGAAGACCAAAAGACTGCCCTTTTTTACGGTCACGGTCGCAGCTTTTCCGGTGAAGCGGTTGCTCACGCCCAAGGGGAAACCGGCAGATAAAACGCCATCGGTCATGGGATAGGCAAGATTTTCCAAGGTTACACCCGCAGCATCTTCGCCAAGGCAAAAGACGGATAAAAATCCTTCCCACCCGGCAGGAAAGCAGAGGGTGCCGTTTTTCACCGCTGTTACGATCTGCTCTTTGCCCACCAAGTAACCTGCCGCACCCCGGTCGCACAAAAATTGCAGCGCCTGGTAGTTGGCCATGGTGTGATCCGGCCGGCTGCCGCCCATAGCGCCATACAGATAAAATTCTTTGCAACCCAGGGAAAGGCCGTGGCGCAGGGCCAAAAGGGTGTCCGTATCGTCTTTTTTCTTAGGAAAAACTGCTGCGCCCTCAGGCACGAAGCCCAGAGAATCAAAATCTCCCAAAACAGCATTGGGCGTCAGCCCAACAGCCTGGGTGTGGGCAAAGCCACCGTCCACCGCGATCACATAGGCGTCGGGGTCGTGGGGCAGTATTGTGCCGTCAAAATCCCCGGCGCAGAATAAAATACATTGTTTCATGACATAACCTGCCAAAAATTTTTTCTTTATTTTATCACATATTTTTTCAAAGGAAAACCCCGGAAAGATTAGAAATCGGACTTTTTTCAAAAAAGAAAGCCGTGAGAAGCTTCACGGCATGAAAATCAATAAGTTAAGTATCGGCGGATCCGGTCTTCCGCCCGATGTAAGGTGCGGCAAACGGTGCTTTTGTTCACCTGTTGTTCCCGGGCGATCTGGGTGATGGTCAGCTGTCGGAAGTAGTAGTCGTATAGGGTTTTTCGCTGGCATTCCGTCAATTCTGCATCCATGACCCGGCGGATCCTGGTCAGCTGCACCTCCCGAGGCAGCCGTAGACCGATCTGACTGTCAAAGCGTATATTTCTCACTTCGGTAGTACCCCCTGTCATAGTAATGCTCCGTAAGGTCTTTGAGTTCGTTCATCTGGGTCAGCATGGGGGTCAGTTCTCCAATGCGCCGCTTGATGTGCCAGATTTCCTCCGGGTCGTTTGTCTGCGTCAGCATAAGCCGCAGCTGCCGCAGTCGTTTGCGCAAAAGGCTGGCAGAATACTCGTAGTCCTTACTCATTTCCCGCAGCGTCATGGCACGTCACGCTGACACCGCAGGCAGATCATGCTGGGCGCATACAGAGCGCCAAGACATTTTTTGCAAAAACCTGCCGGGGGCTTGGACTGAGGATCTATGTATAGTACCGGCTGAATTTTCGTGCCCATGGGCATCCTCCTTTCGTATAGTGGAAACCTTTGGAAAAACTTGTCGAAACCTAAGACGCAAATGTCCTATAATTTCCAAATATTTCCAGTAAATATTATACTACACAATTTGTGTGGTGTCCGTCGAAACGTGTAGACAACAAAATTCTCCTCTTTTCACCGGGGGATAGGGGTATAATTTTACCGAGCATAACAAAAAAGCAAGGAGGGTCACGCTATGTTGGGAGGAAGAATCGGGGCACTGCGGCGGCAGGCAGGCTATACCCAGGCAGAGCTGGCGCAGAAGCTGAATGTCAGCGCCAGCGCCATGGGCATGTACGAGCAGGGGCGTCGGGAGCCGGCGGCAGATACGCTGGTGGCTATGGCGTCGCTGTTTGGCGTGTCAACGGATTATTTACTTACGGGAAGCGCGGCCACACCGGAGGAGGAGCAAATTTCCCAAGGGGCGATGATGCATAGCCTGCTGGAAATGGACAAGCGGCTCAGCCTTCGACGAAACCGGCCTTTTTCCAGGCAGGAGCTGACGGTGCTTTTTGCAGCTATGTTGATGGAACCTTGACGGAAACACCGGATTGGGGTATGATAGGCATATCTGAGTGTCAGGAGGTATGCCCCATGGACGATCTTACATATATGGAAGAAGCCCTGCGCTTGGCCCGAGAAGCGGCAAACGACGGGGAAGTGCCCGTAGGCTGCGTGATCGTCCGGGACGGTCAGATTGTAGGCCGGGGCAGAAATCGCCGGGAAACGGACAAAACCGCCCTGGGCCATGGGGAGCTGGAAGCCATTGCCGATGCTTGCCGGAATTTAGGCGGCTGGCGGCTGTGGGACTGTACGCTGTATGTCACTTTGGAGCCTTGCCCCATGTGTGCCGGAGCGATCATCAATGCCCGGATCCCCCGGGTGGTGTTTGGCGCGTCGGACAGCAAATGCGGTGCCTGCGGTTCTGTGTGCGACCTTTTTGCCATGGAGTTCAATCATCATCCGGTGGTGGAAAAGGGTGTACTGGAACAGGAGGCGAGCGCGCTTTTGCAGGAATTTTTCCGCACGATGCGCCAGACCCGGAAAGATCGCCCTCGGTGGAAGCGGCCGGAGAAATAGAATAAAGGACGCCATCAGGCATAGTGAATGCAGCCGTCAATTTCCGATGATTTCGAGATTTTTCGACAAGCAGATCGGGAGGGATTTTTGTGGATCAGCAGAAGCGCGTGTTGCAAACCGGTGCGGTGGCTGTGGTGTTTGCGATAACCCTCCGCCTTTTGGGCGGAGGTTTTTTGGTCTCTGCGGGAGAACTGTTTACGGATTACGACATTCAGAAACTGGTGGCCTATTTTCACACCGGCAGAGTGGTGCGCCACCCGAAGCCTACATTGAGCGCACCGCCCGCCCAGGAAACGCCTACCGAATCGCCCCAGGAGCCGGAGGAGCCGCGCCCGGTGTTTTCTGCCGATGAGCTGACGGGGGTCAATTACGGGTGCAACTACCGACCAAACTTAAAAGAATTGCTGTGCCAGCCTCTGAGTTGGGATCTTTACGGTGACGAGCCGACGGTTTTGATCCTGCACACTCATGCCACCGAAAGCTTTACCAAAGTCTCAGGGGAAAGCTATGTGCAAAACGCCGCCTATCGAACCTTAAACGAGCATTATAATATGGTTTCCGTGGGGGCAGAGGTGGCAAGGATTTTGACCGAAGCGGGGATCGGTGTGGTGCATGATACCACGTTTCACGATTACCCTTCGTATAACAGCGCCTATTCCAATGCCCGGACATCGATCCAGAAATATTTGAAGCAGTATCCCACGATCCAACTGGTGCTGGATTTGCACCGGGATGCTTCTGATGGAGCGCAGGGGCAGATGGTCACGGTAGGATCCGTGGGCGGGCAGCGTTCTGCCCAGATTATGGTGGTGGTGGGCACAGATGCGGGAGGAAATACGCACCCCAACTGGAAGGAAAATCTGGCTCTGGGGTTAAAACTTACGGCTGTTTTAGAGCGCGCTGATCCGGGCGTGACCCGAAAGGTGAATTTGCGCTCGTCCCGATTTAATATGGATCTGACTCCCGGCAGCCTGCTGATCGAAGTGGGTGCGGCAGGTAACACCAGAGCCGAGGCGCTGCTGGCCGCCCAGGCCCTTGCCCGGGGCATCGTGGCGTTGGCCCGGGGCAGCTCATAGAAGATTCCACCAATTTAATTTCAGCCCCTCCGCAATGGCGGAAGAAACTTCGGACAGTTCTGCGCAGAGCAGCGCATATTGGGCAGAAAGGCCCATGTCCCGACAGATTCGTGCCCGGGCGAACAGCTGGTCGATCTGCTCAATGGGCTCGTGGTCGGAAAAAGCTGCCGTAAATGCCCGGTGCTTTTTCCAGTATTTTTCTGCATTAGCCATCAGTTCTCCGGCTTGCGTCATGTCGTCTTTTTGGGCAGCGATCGCTGCTTCGTGCAGTTGCCCGGAAAGCTGGTTGTGCACGGATAAAAGCCCCAGAGAAGCCCAAATACCCCCTACAAGAAGCACCGTTACCGCTAAAATTCCGATCCACAGTCGTTTCATCAGACGTGCTCCTTTCGTAAGAATACGGTTTTTCCGGTCTGATCGATGGTAAGCAACCAAACATCTTTCAACAGCGTCTGCTGAGATCTTAAATATTGATTGACCCATGTCTCATCTCTGCCCGCAGCGGAAAGATTCTCCCGGTACAGATACCCGTCACCGATCAAAGTGATGGGCAGATGCTGCTTTTTCGCCTGGATCCCTGCGTCCATGGCGCTGGCGGGCATGTGCTTGGGGTAGGGGAACACGGAGAGATTCCCGTTGGTCTCCAAAATGGCATACTGCACTTGGGTAATGTCCAGCACGTCCTTTTCCCGGAGATGACCGGTCAGCTCGTCCAGGGTGATCCGGGTGCAGCGCAGATTTTGTTGCAGGATCTTGCCGTTTTCAATGAGGATCACCGGCTTTCCGCAGAGCAGCCGCCGCAGCAGTATGTTGCGCAGACATAATGTGGATAGAATCAACTCTACCCCCAGAACCGTCAGGATCGGCACCACCCCGGAATATAGGGGAATTCCGCTGTCCTGCATCGGAATCGCGGCCAGATTGGCCACCAGCATCGTAACCACAAATTCCGCCGGTTCCATTTGCCCCACCTGCCGTTTGCCCATGATCCGGATCACGGCAATGAGGATCAGGTATAAGATCACGGTACGAAGAAAGGATAAAACCATAAGGACCTCCAACCTTGTTTTTCCTAGGTTTTCCCGGAATTGGCGGGCTATGCAAAAGAACAAAAAACCGAGGAAATTCCTCGGTTTTTTCTTAAAAATATGGAAAAAGGCAGGTTTTCGGGAAATCTACTTTACAGAAAGCCTTGCTTGCGGTAAAATAGAGCAAAAAGGAGGTGTCTGCCACGGTGGAGAATATAGAAGAAACCAATCAGATTCAGCTGGTGGAAGATGTTTCCTTTGCGCCTGCAAAAACTGCGCAGGATCAGGACGTTCTGCATGATGTGCTGGTTCAGAGAGTGTTGGCAGAGCCTCGCTCTTTTCAAGAACAGCCGCAAGCAGAAAAACCAAAGGCCGAGGATAGCCCCCTTACCTTGGGTCAGATGGCGATTGCCAGCGTGCTGAGTTTGGGCGTGGTGGCCTGGGTCGTGTATTGGGTGATGAATTCGTTATGATGGATCAAAAAACACCGGTGGGACGCTTTGCGCCCACCCCTTCGGGTCGTATGCACCTGGGCAATGTGTTTGCTGCGCTGATCTCCTGGCTGTCCGTCAAATCCCGCAATGGCGCATGGCTTTTGCGCATGGAGGATCTGGATACCCAGCGCACCAGCGACGAATTTGCGGAAATTTTGCGGCAGGATCTTCTGTGGTTGGGTCTTACCTGGGACGAAGAGACCCCGGCCCAGAGCACCCGCAGCCGGGTGTACGACCGTTATTTTGAAATTTTGCGGGACAAGGGTCTTTTGTACCCTTGCTATTGCACCCGCAGCCTTTTGCACAACGTGAATGCGCCCCATAGTGCCGATGGCACCTATGTGTATCCCGGTACTTGCCGGGAATTGTCACCTGCTCAGCAGGCAGCCTTTGGAAGACCCGGCTCTTTCCGGGTGCGGGTGCCTGATCGGAGCTGGGAATTTACCGATCTGTGCCAAGGCCGCTATGCCCAAAATCTTGCTCAGGAATGTGGCGATTTTGTGGTTCGTCGGGCAGACGGTGTGTATGTCTACCAGCTGGCGGTCACCGTGGACGATGGGGAGTCGGGCGTTACGGAAGTGGTGCGTGGTGTGGATCTGATGGGGTCCGCACCCCGGCAGATGTACTTGCAGGAGCTGTTTGGCTTTGACCGGCCGGTTTACGGCCATATACCGTTGCTGGTAGCGCCGGACGGCAGACGGCTGAGCAAGCGGGATCGGGATCTTGACTTAGCCACGCAGCGGCAGAACCTTACCCCAGAGCAGCTTTTGGGTGTTTTGGCATACAGCGCAGGCTTGACAGACCGGAGCGAACCCATATCTGCCCTGGAACTGTCAAAAGAATTTTCGTGGGATAAACTAAAAAAGCAGGATATTTGCCTGCAAATTGGGAGGAACAAAGAATGAAAAAACCGGTATTGGTAGTTATGGCAGCCGGCATGGGCAGCCGTTATGGTGGCTTGAAGCAGATCGACCCGGTGGGCAGCTGCGGAGAAGCTATTTTGGACTATTCTCTGTTCGACGCCCACGAAGCGGGCTTTGAAACTGCGGTGATCATCATTAAGGAAGCCATTCGGGAAGATTTTATGGCAACGGTGGGCAAGCGGCTTGAAAAATGCCCCATGCAGATCCGTTATGCTTATCAGGAACAGACTATGTATATGCCCGAGGATATTTGCGTACCCCCGGAACGGGGCGCAAAGCCCTGGGGCACGGGTCACGCAGCGCTTTGCGCCACCGAGCAGGTGGACGGTGCGCCTTTTGTAGTGATCAATGCGGACGATTACTATGGAAAAACCGCTTTCCGGGTCATTTATGAAGCCCTATGCAATGCCCGGGAAGATGGGGTGTATGATTTTTCCATGGTCAGTTATTATTTGGGCAATACCGTCACGGAGCACGGCAGCGTTGCTCGTGGCGTGTGCACCGTCGATGCCGACGGAAACCTTTCTAAGGTGGTGGAGCGGCTTCGCATTGAAAAATATCCCCAGGGTATCCATTTTACCGTGGACGGTGAAACCTGGGAAGATTTGCCGGAGCATACCCCCGTATCCATGAATACCTGGGGCTTTACACCGGTCTTTTTGGACGAATTGGCAGCTCGCTTCCAGGTTTTCCTGAGAGAGGAAATGCCCCAGAACCCGGCAAAGAAAGAATATCAGCTTCCCACGGTGGTCAGCCAGCTGCTGGCCGAGGGAAAGGCAACGGTAAAGGTGCTGTCCTCACCGGATAAGTGGTACGGCGTTACTTATGCGGAGGACAAGCCGCAGGTGGTGAATGCCTTGCGGGAAAAGACCCGGCAGGGACTCTACCCCGAGGGTCTGTGGAAATAAAAATTTTCTAAGGTATGCTCTCAGAAAAAGAAAGGAGATACCGTGAAAGCAAAACAACTGCTGATTTTTGTGCTGGCTTGTCTGCTGCTCTGCTCCGGCTGTGATGCCGAGCCGCCCCAGGACACAGAGCCGACGGAATACGCCATGCCTGAAAGCTTGTACACACCGGAGGATTTTCGGAATGTGGACGGCAAGCTGCTGTGCATCGGTGGAAATGCGGTGATGGGCATTGATGTTTCTTCCCACCAGGGGAAGATCAACTGGACCAAGGTAGCCGCAGCCGGTGTGAGGTTTGCTTTTGTACGACTGGGTTACCGAGCCTACGGTACGGGCGAACTGTTTGAGGATAGCTACCAACGGGTGAACTTGGAAGGAGCAAGAGCCGCGGGCATTGCTGTGGGCGCATATTTCTTTTCCCAAGCGGTGTCTCTGGAGGAAGCCCGGGAAGAGGCAGAGTTTGCCCTGTCGATTTTGGACGGTTTTTCTCTGGATCTTCCGCTGGTTTATGACTGGGAGTATGTTAACGATACCGCCCGCACTGCGCAGGTGAACCGCCGAATGCTTACAGACTGCACTTTGGCTTTCTGTGCCCGGGTGTCCATGGCAAATTACCGCCCCATGATCTATTTCAATACCAGCCAGGCGCTGGACAGACTCTATATGCAGGAGCTGGAACAGTTCCCCTGGTGGCTTGCCAAGTATGATTATACCACCGAGCTTGTCTGCCGGGCGGATCTGTGGCAATATTCGGATCAAGGCACTCTTTCCGGTATCACCGGCAAGGTAGATTTAAACCTGCTGTTTACGGATTACGGCCTTGGCGCAGAAATCCTGGATCTGTTATACTAATCAAAAAACCACACCCGGTCGGGTGTGGTTTTTCTATGCTTACAAAGTAACAGTGGCGGTGCCGTCGTCGCTGTATGCGATCCGGTCGCCCTGAGTGTCCAGTTCCGCCCGAGCGGCAAACATCTCTGCCGCAGAGGCAAATCTGGGCTTGAAATCCGAAAGGATCTGCTTTGCCCGGGCGCCGTCATTTTCCAGAAGGATCCGGAGCATGGCCAGCTGCCACTTGGCAGACATCAGGCAAGCCAGATCCGGGTCAGACACCTGGTAATCGTTGCCGTGACCCTTGCCGGAAACACCGGGCACATAGGGGTGTACCGTGGGCATCAGAGCGGAAAGGTCGCCCATATCGGTGCTGCCGGTGACCACTTTGTCGAAGAAGTAAAATTCTGCATCGGGCAGAAGCGTTTTAATGGCTTCACCGGCAACGGCAGCAAGCTTGGGGCTGTCGATCATGGGAACAGAGCCGGGGGTGTCGTTGATCTCCAATTCCACACCCATGGAAAGGGCGCTGCCGCAAAGGGCCTGGTTGACCCGCTTGTTCGCCTCGGCGATGCCTTCCAGGGTCAGACCGCGCACATAGGTCTCGATGGTGACCCGGTCGGGAATGGTGTTGATGGCGCTGCCGCCTTCGGTGATGATGGGGTGAACCCGGATGTAATCCTTCTCCTGGAAGGTTTCCCGAATGGCGTTAATAGCCGTAAGGCCCTGGGTGGCGGCATACAGTGCGTTTTTACCCAGATGGGGCGCTGCGCCTGCGTGGGCGGCTTCGCCCTTGAAGGTGGCTCGCTTGGAGATCAGGCCAACGGCCCGGCCGTCAACGCTGTAATAGTCCACGGGCAGGTGATGTACAAGAAATGCCATATCCACACCGTCAAAATAGCCCCGGTACAAAAATTCCCGCTTGCCGCTGAAATGGGTCAAAATGCCCTGGTCTTTCAGACTCTGGCGGAAGGGAATCTCACCGGTCTCCTCCGCGGGCACTGCGCACAGTCGGATTTTGCCGCAAAGACCGTCCAGCATACCCTCTTCTTTCAGCGCAGCGGCGATGCCAAGCAGTGCGGCAGACTGGGCATTGTGACCGCAGGCGTGGGCAGCGCCGGTCTGGGGATCGGCATGGAAGTGGCCGGAGCAAAGCAGCGCGTCCAACTCGCCCAGGATCAGAATTTCCGGGCCGGGACGGCCGGTGTCGATCACGGTGTAGAAACCGGGAATATTGCCGGCTTTCGTCAGCTCATAGCCCAGGGCTTCGTATTTTTCTTCCAGATACCGGGTGGCCTTCCATTCCCGGAAGCCGGTCTCAGGGTTTTCCCACATGTAATCCAGCGCATTTACGATCAGATCTCTGTGCTTGTCCACAGCCTGGGCGATTTTGAGTGTCATGTCAGTCATGGCAGTATCCTCTTTTCGTAAGATTTATTTCAAAACGGGCCACTTTTGGTATGCAGAACAGCCGCACATATTGGCAGATCTTGGGCAGTGACGAAAGGGACCTTGGGGAGTGGCGCACTTGCCTTGGTTGTCGCAGTTTTTAACCCAGGAATTGTATTGATCCACATCTCGTTGTCCGATCCAATAGGCGCAGGTGGCGCAGAATTTTTGCGATCCGGAATAGTCAGCCATAATAGATCCTCCTGAATAAAATGTTAGGGCGTCAGTTTGTATCCATTATACTCCATTTTCAGCAGGAATCAATAATGGGAGCATACGGATCTTTCGGCATGATGGTCGGTCTGGTTGGTTTTGGTCAGTTGAATCGGCCGTCACCGCCGCATTGATAGCAGGTGACGGATGTTAACCCGCCGCAGGTGGTGCAGGGGGCAAATACTTGTTGTGGAGTTAATGTGCCGGTAACCGGGTCGGGTACCACTTCAATGGAAAGGGTATGGCCGGACTTACTGCAGGCGGTGCAACCAAGACGCCCGAGTCCAAAGCAGGTGTTGCAGACCTTGGAACCGTTGTTATAAACCTTGCCGTTAATAGAGAACGGGGCTTTTGTGACAAAATTTATATATGGGGAGTTTTCCTTGATGCCGGGATAAACAAATGTGGATCCGTCGGTGAAAAGAAACGAAAAAACTTGTGCGGGCACATAAAATGCACCGTCGATGCCGCTGGGTTGAACACGGATGAGGGGGTGTTCGATTATTTCGCCGTTAATTCGGATGTCTGTTCCGTCAAAGGTGAATTTCGTGCCATTGACGGTGGCACTGAATTCGTCGGTTTCCTGATCCCAAAGGTATTCCACGTGGAAGTAATCCAGAAATGCCGAAAGAGGGAGCAACTTGTTGGAGAAATCTGTGGTGGTAGGAAGCAGCAGCGCGTCGTGGGTTAAGCCCAGAGATCTGCCGTTGAAGCTGAATTTATAGTGATAGTAGCCGTTTTCGTCTTTGTAAGGATAGCCGCTGAAATCATCCTGTTCAAGGGGCGTGCCGAGGATGTCGTTGTTTTGATTGGTTGTACAGGCAAAAAGGGAGAGACAAAGAATTATTGCAAGGGAAAACGCAAACAATCGATTCATAAAGATTCCTCCTTTTTCGTTTGTTGAAGGTTGCTTTGCTTACAAAACGTTTTGTTCTGCCTACCTCTAGTATAAGGGAAAAGATGAAGTGTGTCAATGTGGATATCCGGTAGGGCGGGGACTTGCGCCCACCGCTTCGCTGCCATCATGCTTATGGCCAGTCGCTCACAGTCCTTGCGGACTGCAAGAAACCGCCCATGGAGTCTCCCACGGCCTAACCGCTGTTGTTTGAGCGAGATCGTTCGCTTCGCTCACGGTGAAATCAAAGGTTTACGCCTTTGATGAAATATTTTGCTGACGCAAAATGTGAAATTAAATCCACCCACCGCCGCAGCGATTTCACTCCGCGTTAGCGGAATTTCACATTGCGCAGCAATATTTCATCCACCCGCAAGGGTGGATTTAGCTGAAAAAAGCACTTGCTTTCGCAAGTGCTTTTTTCATGGTATATATTACGCTATTTGATACAATGCAACGCAGTTTCGCCCAGCGTTGCATTCGTTAAGTAACCGAATGTTTTAGTGAAATCGTTCGCTTCGCTCACGGTGAAATCAAAGGTTTACGCCTTTGATGAAATATTTTGCTGACGCAAAATGTGAAATTAAATCCACCCACCGCCGCAGCGATTTCACTCCGCGTCAGCGGAATTTCACATTGCGCAGCAATATTTCATCCACCCGCAAGGGTGGATTTAGCTGAAAAACTCCGATGCTTTTGCATCGGAGTTTTTCATGGGGTGGGTGATGGGACTCGAACCCACGGTCTCCAGAGCCACAATCTGGCGCTTTAACCAACTAAGCTACATCCACCATATTCTGTTGTGCTGAAATACATTCTGCATGACGCATTCTAAGTGGCACGCCAGGAGGGACTCGAACCCCCGACCTACTGCTTAGAAGGCAGTTGCTCTATCCAACTGAGCTACTGGCGCGTGTCGATGGAGCGGGTGACGGGAATCGGACCCGCGTATCCAGCTTGGAAGGCTGGTGTTCTACCATTGAACTACACCCGCAAATCCCGGACTTCTGGCTGTTTCAGCCAAAGGATTTTAACATAGTATCCGGGGTTTGTCAAGGTTTATTTTTCAGGATCTGGGGGATCTTCCGGTAGATCACATCCGCCACAGCGCCTTCACCGCAGGGGCAAACATTTTCATATCGCGCGGAGATGACACCGTCCGACGGGCAGTATGCATAATCGGCAGCATTCATCATCGTCAGATCGTTTTCCGCATCGCCCACGCACACCAAGATTTTTCTGCCTAAATTGGCGAGCAGCTCCCGGGCGCAGCGGCCTTTGCTCACGCCCGCAGCGTGGACGTCCAGGATCCGGGGCGCTGCCCGGTAGACTTCCGCCACGTGACCGTAACGCTGCCGAAGCCAGTTTTCCGCTTCGTCCATGCGGGCCAATTCTTCCTCCGTGCCGGAGAAAAAGTTTGCCACGGTGTTGCCGTGGGCGGGCCCGAAGAGGGCAAATTTCATAAATGGCCCTACGTCCATACCCGGCACAGCATCAGTCCGATGCCAACCTAAGTTGTCGTACATATCTTTATATTCCTGGCTGACGCTATACAGATAGTGAACTTCTTCACCCTGGATTTCCAGATTCATTTCCGGAAATGCCCGATGCACCTCGTCCATGGTCTGCCAAATATCCAGATCAATGGTCTTGACCTGGACTAGCTGCCGGGTCTTGGGGTCATAGGCAGCGCTGCCGTTGTACAGAAGAAACGGTGCGTTTACGGGAATGGAGTGCAGCAGCGGCCCCATGGTGTTGACGCTGCGTCCGGTATTTAAGGTAAATGCGCCGCCATGCGCCATAAAATAGCGGATCGCTTCAATATTTCGCTCCGGGATCTCCGAGTTCTGATCGGTCAGCGTCCGGTCAAAATCCACGGTCAGTAAAATGTCAGAGTACATGAAACAGCCCTTCTGTCAGCTCATTTTTTCAAGTTTTTGGAGAAGTTGCAGGAAGTAATCCGGCAGGGGAGCGAATACCATCACCGGCCGCAGATCCCGGGGGTGACGAAAACACAGCTGTCCTGCGTGCAGACATTGACTATCTTGTCCCAGTTCGGGCTTTTTATGACCGTAAACCGTATCACCCAGAATGGGGTGACCGATGTGCGCCATGTGCACCCGGATCTGGTGGGTTCTGCCTGTTTCCAGACGGCAGCGCACATGGGTGTAGCCCCGATAGCGAGCCACCACTTCCCAGTGGGTCACTGCGTTTCGGCTGTTGCGTTGGGTGACGCACATTTTCTTCCGGTCGGAAGGGTGCCGCCCGATGGGCGCGTCCACAGTGCCCGAATCTTCCCGGAACGAGCCGCAGACGATGGCTTCGTAGGTGCGCGCCATGGTGTGGTCTTTCAGCTGCGAGGCCAGATGCCGGTGGGCGAAATCGTTTTTTGCCACCGCAAGCAGACCGGAAGTATCCTTGTCGATCCGATGCACGATACCCGGCCGAAGCTCGCCGTTGATGCCGGAAAGATCGTCCCCAAGGGCGTAAAGCAGACCGTTGACCAATGTGTCGTCGGTGTGACCCACGGCTGGGTGCACTACCAACCCCTTGGGCTTGTTGATGACCAGCACGTCCTCGTCCTCATAGATAATGTCCAGAGGCATTTCTTTGGGCGCGATATCCACCGGCTTTGCCTCGGGCATGAATACGGTGATCTCGTCGCTCGGATTCAATTTGTCGTTTTTCTTGCCCGGCTTTCCGTTTCGCAGGACGCAGCCCTCGTCCAGCAGTTTCTGCGCTGCGGAGCGGGTCAGTTCCTCCACGGTGCGGGCCAAAAACGCATCCAGCCGTTCACCGGACAGATCTGCGTACAGTGTCATTTCTTTTCGTCCTTCCAAAAACCTTTGTTGAAGAAGATCAGGGAGATCATCAGCGCAATGCAGCCGCAGGTGATGAAGCTGTCCGCCACATTGAACACGGGGAAATCCATAAATTCCGTCTGGATCATATCCACCACATAGCCAAGGCGTACCCGGTCAATCATGTTGCCCAGACCACCTCCGTAGATGGCGGCGATGCACCACCGGTCAAAAGAGGAGAAGGGAAGCGGTTTCTTGAAAAATTCCCACAAAAGCAGCACGGTGAGCAAAAAGAACATCAGTGCGAACAGCCATTGCTGCCCTTCCAGCATGGAAAAAGCCGCGCCGGTATTCTGGCAGTAAGTCAGCCGGAGCACACCGGGCAGAAAAGGAATGTGGTCAAACAAAGGGATATTTGCTACCGTCAAATATTTGGTCAGCTGATCCAGTGCGGTAATTCCCACGGCAAACAGCGAAAGCAGAAGAAATTGCATAATTTTACCTCCCAAGGGGCGATCAAAACGTTAAAAATATGATACCATGGTCCGCATGGATTGTCAAACCTTCGAAAAAACCGCCCCGGAAAGATCCGGAGCGGTGCTTTTTATGCCCAAAACTGACTGACCTGCTGCCGGAAGCTCAGAAAGCTGTTCTGGTCGCAGTCACACAGTACTTTCAGCGGGTGAGAAAAGTCCAGA
>JAZRMV010000017.1:0-21146 GCA_045647845.1 Faecousia sp. | reverse complement strand
CATGCAACCACTGCCGGTGAGGCGCTGAACCCCGAGGTGTTCTACCAGTTTGAAAAGGCCACCGGCCTGCGCATCCACGAAGGCTTCGGTCAGACCGAAATGACCCTGGGTATCGCAAACCTCTACGGCGCATCCATCAAGCCCGGTGCTATGGGTAAGCCTGTTCCCGGTTACGGTATCGACATCGTGGATCAGGACGGCAACCCGGTGGCAGATGGTGTCAACGGTGAGATCGTGATCCGCACCGATCCCAAACCCACCTGCGGTGTGTTCCTGGGTTATTACCGGAATCCGGAATCCACCGGTGCGGTATGGCACGACGGTATGTATCATACCGGTGACGTGGCATGGCGGGATGAGGACGGTTACTATTGGTATGTGGGCAGAGCGGACGATGTGATCAAGTCCTCCGGCTACCGGATCGGACCCTTTGAGATCGAGTCCACCATCATGGAGCTTCCCTATGTGCTGGAATGCGGTGTCTGCGCCGCGCCCGATGAAGTCCGCGGTCAGGTGGTCAAGGCCTGCATTGTGCTGGTTCCCGGCACCGAGGGCACGGAGGAACTGAAAAAGGAGATCCAGAATTACGTGAAGAATCACACCGCTCCTTACAAGTACCCCCGCATCGTGGAATTCCGCAAGGAACTGCCCAAGACCATCAGCGGAAAGATCATGCGCAACAAGCTGTAAACAGTGGTCGTTTGTTGACAAGTTTCCCCGAAAATGATATGATTTTATTTTCCGAGGGTATTCGGAAAACATCGGTTTTTGCGAGGTAATTTATGGAGAAAAACATAACCGGCGCGGACTATAAGACCAAGGAAGTCGCGGCCAGAATCCGGGAGCTTCGGTTGATCCAAGGCCTTTCCGAGCAGGAAATGGCACAGCGCACCGGCCTGAGCGTGGCAGAATATCTTGCCTGCGAAGCGGGCGACCGGGATTTGAGCATTGCGTTTTTGTATCGCTGCACATTGAGCCTGGGCGTGGATATGGGCGACCTGCTGGAAGGCCATAGCCCCAAGCTGCGTTCTTATGCTTTGACTCGAAAGGGTGAAGGCCAGCGTATTGAAGAGGCTCACCACATGGTCGGTTACAGCTTGGCGGCGGATTTTCGCAACCGTATTGCTCTGCCTCTTTACATGGAGCTTGGTTACCGTCCCGGCGCAGAGTCGGAAAAGATCGAATTGGTGACCCACGAAGGTCAGGAATGTGATATCGTGATCAGCGGTCACATGCGTATCCAGATCGGTGAACATAGTGAGATTTTGCACCCCGGCGACTGTATTTATTACGATTCCTCCACCCCTCACGGCATGATCGCCGTGGACGGGCAGGATTGTACCTTCTATGCCATCGTGCTGTCCAATTCTGCCGCCCGTGAGGGTGAGCAGGCAGCGGCCGTGGCTACCCCCGCCTCCCAGAAAAAGGCGGTGGATCCGGAGCGTCGTATTTATCATGATTTCATCATTCCCACCGAGGATGAGGCAGGCAATCTGACCGCAATCTCCTTCAAGAATGAAGAAAAATTCAACTTCGCCTTTGACGTGATCGATGCTTTGGGCAGAGCCAAGCCCCAGCGCCGGGCAATGCTGCATATTGCCAACGATGGCACCGAGCGCACCTTTACATTCCAGGACATGAAGAAAGAGTCTGCCCGGGCGGCCAACTATTTCAAGGCCATGGGTATTCAGCGGGGCGACCGGGTAATGCTGGTGCTCAAACGCCACTATCAGTTCTGGTTTGCCATCTTGGGCCTGCATAAGCTGGGCGCAGTGGCCATTCCCGCCACTAATCAGCTGCTGAGCAAGGACTTTGCCTACCGCTTCCAGGCGGCTGACGTGAAGGCAATTTTGTGCACCGCTGATGGTGATACCGCAGCTGCGGTGGACGAAGCCGCTTTCCAATGCCCCTGCCTGGCGCATAAGATCCTGGTAGGTGGCAGCCGGGACGGCTGGCATAATTTTGACGAAGAATATGTCATGTATAGTTCCCATTTTGCCCGCAGCGCCGATGCGCCTTGCGGATCGGATCCTATGCTGATGTTCTTCACATCCGGCACCTCCGGCTATCCCAAACTGGCGGCTCATAACTATAAGTACCCCCTGGGTCATTTCATCACTGCTAAGTATTGGCATGGTGTCCGTCCCGACGGTCTGCACCTGACCATTTCCGATACCGGCTGGGCAAAATCTGTTTGGGGCAAGCTCTACGGCCAGTGGCTGTGCGAGGCGGGTCTGTTCGTCTATGACTTTGACCGGTTCGATGCGGAAAAGATCCTGCCCAAGTTCTCCCAGTACGGCATCACCACATTCTGCGCACCGCCTACCATGTACCGAATGCTGGCCAAGCAGGATTTGAGCCGTTTCGACCTTTCTTCGATCCAGCATGCATCTACTGCCGGTGAGGCGTTGAACCCCGAGGTTTATCGTCAGTTCCAGAAGGCTACCGGCCTGGATATTATGGAAGGCTTCGGCCAGTCCGAAAGCACCTTGATCATCGGCAATTTGGTGGGATCTTCCCACAAACTCGGCTCTATGGGCAAGCCTGTGCCTCTTTACAATGTGGTTTTGCTGGACAGCGAGGGTAACCCGGTGGATCGGGGCGAAACCGGTGAAATTTGTATCGATATTTCCAAGGGTCTGCCCTGCGGTCTTGCCTATGCCTATGAGGGCAACGAGGAAGTCACCGCAGAAACCTGGCGGGATGGTTATTATCATACGGGTGACCTGGCATGGAAGGACGAAGACGGCTTCTATTGGTATGTGGGTCGTGCTGACGATGTGATCAAGTCCTCCGGCTACCGGATCGGACCCTTTGAGATCGAAAACGTGATCATGGAGCTTCCCTATGTTCTGGAATGCGGTGTTTCTGCCGCGCCCGATGAAGTCCGTGGTCAGGTGGTCAAGGCCAGCATCGTGCTGGTGAAGGACTTTAAGGGCAGCGATGAGCTGAAAAAGCAGATCCAGGAATATGTCAAATCCAGAACCGCGCCTTATAAGTACCCCCGCATCGTGGAATTTAGGGAGAGTCTTCCCAAGACCACCAGCGGAAAGATCATTCGCAAGCAGTTGTAAAATGCCTTCAAGTGAAGGCCTTTGGAGAAACTATGGAACATAAGCGTATAACCTTATTTGCCGGTCACTATGGCAGCGGCAAGACCAATATTGCTGTCAATTATGCCCTTTTGCTGGCAGCGGAGGGGAAAAAGGTGTGCATTGGCGATTTGGACATTGTCAACCCCTATTTCCGCACCAAAGACAGCGCCCGGGAGCTGGAAAAAGCCGGGGTGGAACTGATCAGCCCCCGGTTCGCCAATTCCAATGTGGACTTGCCCGCCTTGCCCCCGGAAACCTACCGCTTGGTAGAGGATCGAAGCACTTATGCCATCATGGATATTGGCGGCGATGACCGGGGCGCTTATGCCCTGGGTCGTTACGCTCCCTTTATCCGGGAGGAAAACGACTATCGCATGGCATTCGTGTTCAATCTCTGCCGTCCCCTAACCAGGACAGCGGAAGATGCGCTGGAAGTGATGCGGGAGATCGAGCAGGCCTGCTCTTTGAAATTCACCTGTATTATCAATAATACCAACCTAGGCAGCGAGACCACTCCCGAAACGGTGCGCGCGTCCTTATCCTGCGTCCAGGAGCTGTGCCGTTTAAGCGGCCTGCCCTTGTGGCTGCATACGGCAGAAGCTTCTGTGGCAGCGCAGCTGCCGGAGCTGAACGTGATGCCCCTGAAATTGCAGGAAAAATATTTTGACTTACCTTCCCAGAAGCCGGGTAACCGACCTCTGTGGGGATAAAGAAACCCTAAGGAGGATTTATTATGGCAAAAGTAACATTCAAAACTGATCTGTGCAAAGGCTGCGGTCTGTGCGTCAATGCCTGCCCCAAGGGCTGCCTGGCCATCGCAACGGAGCAGATCAACAACAAGGGTTATTCCCCTGCGGTGATGAAAGACAGCGATAAGTGCATCGGCTGCGCATTTTGCGCTACCATGTGCCCGGACTGCATCATCACAGTAGAAAAGTAAGGAGGGGCAAGACATGGCAGAACGTGTACTTATGAAAGGCAACGAAGCCATCGCAGAAGCTGCGATCCGTGCCGGTTGCCGCCATTATTTCGGTTATCCCATTACTCCCCAGACGGAGATCGCGGCCTACATGGCAAAGAAAATGCCCAAGATCGGCGGCGTATTTTTGCAGGCAGAAAGTGAGATCGCGTCCATTAACATGGTCTATGGCGCAGCTGCCGCAGGCGTGCGGGTCATGACCTCGTCTTCCAGCCCCGGAATCAGCTTGAAAGCAGAGGGCCTGAGTTATATTGCCGGCTCTGATGTGCCTGCGCTGGTAGTCAATGTCCAGCGTGGCGGCCCCGGCCTGGGCGGTATCCAGCCTTCCCAGTCCGATTATTTCCAGGCTACCAAGGGCGGCGGCCACGGTGACTATCGCATGATCGTCCTCGCCCCCGCTTCCGTGCAGGAAATGGCGAGCCTGACCATTAAGGGCTTTAATCTGGCGGATAAGTATCTGATGACCGCCATGATCCTGGCAGACGGCACCATTGGCCAGATGATGGAGCCCATTTCCTTTGAGGATGCCCAGGTGGAGACCTACGAGAAGCCCTGGGCGCTCACCGGCACCGACTGTAAGCGTAAGCATAATATCGTCAACTCTCTGTACCTGAAAGCTGACGAGCTGGAAAAGAAGAATTTTGAGCGCTATGAGCGCTATAAGATCATTGAAGAAAACGAACCCATGTGGGAAGAGTACATGATGGACGACGCAGAGCTTTGCGTGGTGGCCTTCGGCATTGCCTCCCGTGTGGCAAAAAATGCCGTGGTGGCAGCCCGTGCCGAGGGTATTAAGGTGGGTTTGATCCGACCCATTACCCTGTGGCCCTTCCCCACCAAGGCATTGGCCGCAGCCGCGGACAAAGTAAACGGCTTTGTTTCTGTGGAGCTGAACATGGGTCAGATGATCGAAGATGTGCGCCTGGCCACCGGCTGCAAAAAGCCCGTGGGTCTGTGCAATCGCAGCGGTGGTATGATCCCCAGCCCCGAGCAGGTGCTGGAATCTATTCGCAGCGCGCAGAAAGGAGTGTACGAAAATGGCAGTCGTATTTGAAAAACCCAAGGCATTGACCGATGCGGTGTTCCACTATTGTCCCGGTTGCCCTCACGGCATCATTCACCGTCTTGTGGCGGAAGTGATCGATGAGCTGGGCATCGAGGGAAAGACCATTGGCGTCGCTCCCGTTGGCTGTTCCGTTATGGCTTATGACTATTTCGCCTGCGATATGATCGAGGCGGCGCACGGCAGAGCCCCTGCCACCGCCACCGGCATTAAGCGCAGTCGCCCGGAGAACATCGTCTTTACTTATCAGGGTGATGGCGACTTAGCGTCCATCGGCATGGCAGAAACGGTTCATGCAGCCGCAAGAAATGAAAATATCACCGTCATCTTCGTCAACAATGCCATCTATGGCATGACCGGCGGCCAAATGGCCCCCACCAGCCTGCCCGGCCAGGTGACCCAGACCTCTCCTTACGGCCGTGACGTCAACCATTGCGGCTGGCCCATTCGCGTCTGCGAAATGCTGGCTACCTTGGAAGGTCCTGAGTATATCACCCGGGTAGCAGTGAACAATGTAAAGAACGTGAAAAACGCCAAGAAAGCCATTAAAAAGGCATTTGAGAATCAGATTGCCGGCAAGGGCTTCTCGTTGGTGGAAGTGGTTTCCGCTTGTCCTACCAACTGTGGCATGACACCCCAGCAGGCCTTGCAGTGGGTGGAAAGCGATATGCTGCCTTACTACCCCATGGGCGTTTATAAGGACAGAACTGCCGCAAAGGAGGAAAAGTGATGAAAACAACACAGATCCTCATTGCCGGCTTTGGCGGACAAGGCGTTTTGTTTGCCGGTAAGTTCTTAGCCTATAAGGGCCTAGTGCAGGAAAAGCAGGTCTCTTGGCTGCCCTCTTACGGCCCGGAGATGCGTGGCGGCACTGCTAATTGCAGCGTGATTTTGTCCGATATGCCCGTGGGCAGCCCCATCATTACCAACCCCGATGTGCTGGTCGCCATGAACCTGCCCTCTTTGCAGAAGTTCGTGGGCGATGTGGTGCCTGGTGGTCAGATTTATGTGGATTCTACCCTCATCGATGCAAAAGTCGAGCGGGACGATGTGCAGGTGTTCTACATTCCTGCCACCCAGATGGCAAAGGATGCAGGCTTCTCCACCCTTGCTAACATGGTTCTCATGGGCAAGGTCATGAAAGAGTCCGGCGCAGTGGACTTTACCGGCAACAAGGAAACCTTGGAGTAGGTCATTCCCGCCAAGAAAGCAAATCTCATCGACATCAACTGCCAGGCTTTGCAGACCGGCTACGATTTTTAATAGAAAGGAAGCGCCATCATGCTGGATATTAAAATTCAGAAGACCCTGACCCCCAAGGCAAAACCCGCCCCGGGACAGAAGCTGGGCTTCGGCAAGATCTTCACGGATCATATGTTTGTTATGAATTACACCGAGGGCAAAGGCTGGCACGACCCCAGAGTCGTACCCTATGAGAATATCAGCCTTGCTCCTTCTGCCATGGTGTTCCACTACGGCCAGGAGATGTTTGAGGGTCTGAAAGCCTACAAAAATCCTGACGGCAACGTGTATCTTTTCCGCCCCGACATGAACGCCAAGCGCACCAACGCCACCAACGACCGTCTGGTGGTCCCTCAGATCCCTGTGGAGGACTTCGTGCAGGCAGTCAGCACCGTGGTGGATGTGGATCGGGACTGGATCCCCACCGAGCCGGGCACTTCTTTGTATGTTCGTCCCTTTATCATCGCCACCGATGAGTTTTTGGGCGTCGCACCTTCTAAAACCTATTTGTTCATGATCATTCTTGCCCCCAGCGGCGCTTACTATGAAAGCGGCCTTGCTCCCGTGGGCATCTGGATCGAGGACGAGTATGTCCGCGCAGTCCGTGGCGGCATCGGCTATGCCAAGACCGGCGGCAACTATGCGGCCAGCCTCATCGCCCAGCAGAAAGCCCACGATGCGGGCTATTCTCAGGTTCTGTGGTTGGACGGTGTGGAGAGAAAGTATATCGAAGAAGTGGGCGCCATGAACATCTTCTTTAAGATCGCCGGCAAGGTGGTCACCCCTGCGCTGAACGGCTCTATCCTGCCCGGCATCACCCGCAATTCTGTAATCGAGCTTTGCAAGGGCTGGGGCTATGAGGTGCAGGAGCGGAAGATCTCCGCCGACGAGCTGCTGGCAGCCCAGGCAGACGGCACCTTGGAAGAGTGCTTCGGCACCGGCACCGCTGCGGTCATTTCTCCCGTTGGTAAGCTGCGCTATAAGGACGATGGGGTGACCATCAATGGCGGCGATATCGGCCCCCTGAGCCAGAAACTTTACGACACCATCACCGGCATCCAGTTGGGCAAATTGCCCGACGATAAGGGCTGGCGCGTCAAAGTCGGCAAATAAACCGTATAAAAAAGAACCTCTCTTGATGAGAGGTTCTTTTTGTTTGTTGCTTTATTTTTTCTTTTTCTTGGCAATGGTGCCGATTACTGCGGCAATGCCGAAAATGTAGGAAAGCGCCAGATCTTTCAGAAAAGCGCCTTGGACTTCTGCGTCGGCTAAAAAGCTGGGAGTGGCCTTAATGGCGTCCAGAATAGAGATTTCCCACTCCGCGTAAACCTGATAAATTTCATAGGACATGCAGAGAAATTGCGCCACAAAAATCATAATGACCGTCATTGCAATGGATGCAGCCAAACAGACAGGGGAGGTTTTGTTTTTTGTCTTGGCCAAAAGACCGTAGCCGAATTGTGCCAACAAAAAGGTGACCAGACCGCAGATGCCGGCAACATAGCCCAGCTGATAGACCAAAAAGTAGGCGACGCCGCCCAGAATGGAAAATAAAAATGCGCCCAGAATGCCCATGGGAATGTTGCCGTGTTTGGACACGGGCGTTTCGTCTTGCTCCGGAGCAGGGAAGCCCTCTTGGGTGTACATATCTTGTTCTGTCATATTGTTTTCCTCCTTTTTTGTTTATAAAATTATATCACTTGTCTTTCAAAAAGGCAAGAGGGGCCGGCACAATCAGAGCCTGGCAGCAAAAAGGTTTGAAAAACCGGAAAATTTCTTTTATAATAGTGTGGAACAAATCCGAAAGGACGTGCGCGGGTATGAATTATCGCAAGGACAAGTATGGAAACGATCTGTCGATCCTGGGTTTTGGCTGTATGCGTTTTCCCCAGAAACAGGGAAAAATCGACATGGAGAAAACCGAGCAGCAGCTTTTAGCTGCCTATGAGGGCGGCGTGAATTATTACGATACTGCCTATATCTATCCGGGCAGCGAGGCTGCGGTGGGCGAGATCTTCCAGAAAAACCAAATCCGGGAAAAGGTTTATATTGCTACCAAATTGCCCCATTATCTGGTGAAAAAGCCGGAGGATATGGATAAGCTTTTTGACGAAGAGCTCAAACGCCTGCGCACAGACTATGTGGACTACTATCTGATGCATGCCCTGAGCGATCCTGCTTCCTGGGAGCGCCTGAAAGGCCTGGGCATCGAGGCCTGGTTGGCGGAAAAGAAGGCCAGCGGTGCCATTCGCCAGGTGGGCTTTTCCTATCACGGCAATTCGGAAACCTTTTGCCGGATGGTGGACGCCTACGATTGGGATTTCTGCCAGATCCAGTATAATTATATGGACGAGCATACCCAGGCAGGCCGCCGCGGCTTGGAGTATGCCCATGAAAAGGGTTTGCCGGTGATCATCATGGAGCCCCTTCGTGGCGGCAGATTGGTCAATCACCTGCCCGAATCCGCCAAGAAGATCATGGCGGATTACCCGGTGCAGCATACCCCCGCCCAGTGGTCGTTCCGTTGGCTGTGGAATCAGCCGGAGGTAACGGTGGTGCTTTCCGGCATGAACTCCATGGAAATGCTCAATGAAAATATGGCAACCGCATCTTCTGCACAAATTGGGGAGATGACCCAGGAGGACGACGCAATGCTTGCCCGGGTAGTGCGGGCGATCCTGGGTCAGCTGAAAGTGGGCTGTACCGGGTGCGGTTACTGTATGCCGTGCCCCAAGGGCGTGGATATCCCCGGCACATTTTCTGCTTATAACCGCAGATATTCGGACAGTTGGTTTACTGCGGAAAAGGAATATTTCATGTGTACCACCATGCGGAAAAATTCCGCTGCTGCGTCCAATTGTGTAGAGTGCGGTAAATGCGAAAAGCATTGCCCCCAGGGGATTCCCATTCGGCAGGAGCTGAAAAATGCCTGCAAGGTGCTGGAAGGCCCTGTTTACCGGCTTGCCCGGAAAGTGGCGAAAAAGTTTGTAAAATTCTAAAAAAAGGAGCGGTTTTCCGCTCCTTTTTTATGTCCGTTCACCGGTTTCGTGCAAATTGCGATACTGCCGTGGAGAAATGCCGTATTCTTTCCGAAATGCCCGGTAAAAACCTGAATAGTCCGCAAAACCCGATTCGGTGGCCACCGTGTCCATGGGCAGTCCTTTTTCGATTTGGGTTTTTGCGCTGATGAGCCGGCGCTGAGTCACATACCGATAAAAGCTGACGCCCAGTTTTTGTTTGAAAATATGGCTCACGGTACTGCAGCTGATGTAAAAAGTTTTGGCCAAGTCCTCGATCATCAAATTTTTGGTGTAGTGTTCCTCCACATAAGCGATCAGCCGATCCAAAAGCTCCGGCTTTTCCGCTTCCGGCCCTTGGGCAGAGCGGTCATCGGTGGCGCGTTTCATTTGCGTCAGCAGGGTAATGGTGTTTCCCACCACTGCGGCTTCCCAGCCGTCAGTGCGTTTTTCTGCCTCTGCAATGCCCTTGGCAAACAGTTCGCCCAACGATTCCCAGGGCGTACCCCGGGTGCGGAGCAAATTGGCCTGGGCCTGCTTGTTCGTAAACGGGTAGGGGAAAAGCAGCGCAAATTGATCCATAAATTCCGGACTCAGCCACAGCACATACCGGGTATAGGGCGTGTCCATTTTTTCCGGCAGCAGCGGTCTGTGACTGATGCCCGGTGGCACAAAGATCACATCGCCCCGTCGGAGCCGATAACGCTCCGAACCGACCAGATATTCCGCGCCGCAGCTGTTGCAGCAATAGATCAGTTCATAAAATGCGTGGCTGTGCAGCGCCAGATTGGTGTTGGAATAGCTGATGTCCCGGTGGGTGTCCGCCAGCCGGGAGGACATTTCCAGTTCCTGATATAATGTGCGGGGGTCTAACCCCATAGAAAGCAGTAATTGATGGATTTTCTGGGGATCGTTGGAAATTCCGGCTTCTGCCGCCCGCTGCGCCAGCTGGTTTAAGTCCTCTAATCGCATAAAAAGTCCCCCTTTTTCCGAATTTGCCGATATTGTAGCATAATTTTGCAAGATTTGCAATATTTGTTGCAGATATAGCAATTTACTTTGCGCGTTTATTTTGTTATTATAAAACGGCAATAAAAATATAAGGAGGAAACTCTTATGTCTAAGGCACCGAATACCGGCCTGACCAAAAAGCATTGGTTTGGCTATATGTTTGGCGATTGTGGCGGTTGTATGACTTTTGCCCTGATGGCCAGCATCTTCTCTATTTACTGCACCAACGTTCTGGGCATCAATGCCACCGTGATGGGCGTTCTGACCATCATCTGGACCATCTGGGACGCTGTGAACGACCCCATGATGGGCGCACTGATGGACAAGGCCTTCGCAAGACGGCAGAACAAGAACGGCAAGTTCCGTCCCTGGCTGCTTCGCGCGACCCCTCTGCTGGCAGTGTCCGCCATCGCATTGTGGACTGTCCCCACTTTCCTGGATGGCATTCCGCTGCTGGTAGCGCTGTTCTCCTTCAAGATTCTCTATGAAGGCAGCTACACCATGTTCAATATCCCCATGGGCTCTTTGCTGTCTGCCATGTCCACCAACGACACCGAGCGCGCATCCTTGTCCTCTGCCCGTGGCGTCGGTTCCATGATCGGCAACATGATCCCCGGCATGGTTGGTCCCGTGATCATCGGCATGTTCGGTGAGAACAGATCCACCGGCTATATGATCACCGGTGTTGCCTGCGCTCTGATCGGTTTTGTCACCTGCCTGCTGCACTACGCTATGACCGAGGAGCGGGTAGTGACCAACGAAGAGGTGAAGGCTGACGATATCAAGATCTCCGACATCTTTGACGTTGTGAAGAAGAACCGGGCTTTTGTGGCTCTTTGCATTCATGGCGTTTGCATCTGCACCATGCAGTACTTGGCTGAGAACATCAGCATGTACATGTATTCCGCAGTTTACCACGATGTTACCTATAAGACTTTGGCATCTGCGCTGTCCGCTCCTTTCATGATGGGCTCCATGATCTTTGTGCCCTTCATGTGTAAGAAGCTGGGTCTGGAAAAGCTGATCCGCTATTCTCTGCTCATTGGCGGCGCTATTTGCGCAGTGCTGTTCGGTATGCATCTGGTCATGGAAGTTCCGCCTCTGGTTCACGGTGTGATTCTGGGTATTGGCTCCGGTTTTGCTATGGTCTCCATTCAGATGCAGTGGGGTCTGGTGGGCGAAGCCATTGACTACAATGAGCTGATCACCGGCAAGCGCACCGAGGGTTCTATCTACGGCACCTTCAATCTGTCCCGTCGTATCGGCCAGACCGTGGGTCTGGGCATCAGCTTCTTTGCGCTGGACTGGATCGGCTACATTCCCGCTCTGGAAGTGCAGAGCGCAAGCACCGTCTTTGGTTTCAAGGTTCTGTGCGTGCTGGTTCCCGCTCTGTTTATCCTGGGTTCTTGGGCTGCATTCAAGTTCGTTTGGAACATCACTCCCGAGATCCGCGCCCAGATGAATGAGCGCAAGATCGCCCAAAAAGAACTGAACTAATTGTGCCATCAGCGGCTCGGCGTTGCCGCGCCGCTGATTTTGTCGCAACATTCCCCAAGGAAAGGACGTAACTATGGATTATTTGGTAAATACCCCTTGCGGTGCGGTGCAGGGCACAGCCGGCCGAGTTTCCGGCACGGTTGCCTATAAGGGCATTCGATACGCAACTGCCGGCCGGTGGGAGTACCCCAAGCTGGTGACCCATTGGGACGGCGTTTACGATGCCACAGCTTATGGCGCTTGTTCTTATCAGCCCCGGGCATTTTATAATGAAGAAGAAAATCTGAAAAAGATTTTTTATTATAACGAATTCCGCAAAGGCGAAACCTATACGTACAGCGAAGATTGCTTGTTTTTGAATATCTTCACCCCCGAAAATGTAAAACCGGGAGATAAGCTGCCTGTGCTTTTCTATATTCACGGCGGCGGCTATACCGGTGGTTGCGGCCATGAAAAGCATTTTGACGGCCCGGTCTGGCCGGTAAAGGGCATCATTGGCGTGACCATCAATTACCGGCTTGGGCCCATGGGCTTTGTGTGCCTGCCCCAACTGGCCGAGGAAGCGGGACATACGGGCAACTACGGCCTTTACGACCAGATGACCGCCATGCAGTGGGTGCGGGATAATATCGCATCCTTTGGCGGTGACCCGGAAAATGTGACTATCATGGGTCAGAGCGCCGGCGCTGCAAGCGTTCAGGTGCAGAGCCAGAGCCCCTTGACTGACGGACTGTTCCATAAGGCGATCATGTCCAGTGGTTGCGGCATGGGCAGTATGCTTTCCGGCAAAACCGAGACCAGCTGTGCATTCTGGACAGAGGTGATGGCCCGCTGCGGCTGCGAGACCTTGGAGCAGTTCCGGGCATTGCCGGTGCAGCAGCTTTTCGATGCCTGGCAAACCGGCAAAAAGGAGATCAAAGGCGGCATGGGCGCTGCGTTCCCCGTGGTGGATGACTGCTTCGTCGTCCCCGGAACCCCGGCAAAGCAGATCCCTTACATGGCAGGTTCTACCAGCCATGATATGGCGCCCCCTATTTTGCAGAGCATGACCCGCAAATGGATCGCCAAGCGGGAAATGCCCAGCTATACCTGGTATTTTGACCGGATGCTGCCTGGTGACGATAATGGCGCATGGCATTCCAGCGATCTGTGGTATTGGTTTGGCACGCTGGAAAATTGCTGGCGTCCCATGGAGCAGAAGGATCGGGAGCTGAGCGAGCAGATGGTGGAGTATCTGTGCAATTTTGTGCGCACGGGCAACCCCAATAAGACCGGCAGTTTGCCCACTTGGATCGCCTCCGGAAAGGGACAAAACCGGGTCATGATCCTGGGCGAAAAGCCCACCCACATGGGGAAACCCAATATGCTGAAAATGGTCAAGACCATGCTCACAAACAAAGCAGTAGGCGAATAATGAAAAAACCGAACCCCACCGGGGTTCGGTTTTTTGTTATATATAAAAACAGGCACCGAATCATTCAGAAACATATTGCTCATTTTGGAAAAAACTGTTATACTATTGTATATTAACATACGGAGGTGCCGCTATGACTGCCCCAATTACCGAAAAATCTGCCATAATTTCCGGTCAGCTCCCCGTTGATCGGACGGAACTGATTGCGCTTATGCGCGAAGTCTACCAAGAGGAGCGCAAGGCCGCAGGTAAGAAGGTTCTGTCTTTGGAGGAGATAAAGCAAGAATTTCTGAACCTCCCTGGCGAGGAGTGCCGTGCTTATGAGTCCGCGATTACCGGTTTTGCCCGGGATTGGGCAGACTTTATTATCAAAAAGGTACGGGAAGACGATCCTGAGCCTCTTGTGCGCCAGCTGCTGCCAAAACCGGGACAGGAGCTGCGCTATGGCACCGATGAGGAGAAAATCGCCTTCGCTGCCTTTGCTGTGGCGATCAATTATGAAAGGCTGCAAAAAAATCCCCAGGAGGAAGGAGAACTTCTGGAAGCTTATCGGGAGGTTTTCGGTAAAAAACGACATAGCAATACCTCTGCTGAAAAATATGAGCATATCTTTTTTTTCCATTTGGATTTGCTGTACAGAATGGATATGGCGGTGGGAAGCAATGACGCTTTCTTGATGAACTTGCTGCTCGATGCCAAAACCAATAGTTTGAATCTTACCAAAAATCATGGAGGCCCTCATGCTTTCGCGGAAACGGCTGCGTTGGTGTTTGAAAATGCAAGCGCTGAACTTCGGGCGCAATTGGAAGCCGCGCCTGAGCATTGGTTGGAGGATGCCAAAACTTCCGCCATCAAGGCGATCGTCCAATCCGAAGGCTACGCAAAATATTATTGCACCTACGGTCGGATTTTGGCCCTTTGTGGCGAGCTTGAAGAAGCGATCAAAAACGTCAATTTGGCAATTTCCTCTGAGAACAATACCCGTACAGACTACTCCATTCGTATCGGACAGTATTCCAGTTATTACCAACAGTTCCGTGCGCAGCAGAAATTGCGGATCCAGGAAGAGGCTTTGGCCAGCCAAATGCATGAAATGAGTCTGGCTATGGAAGCCCAGGAAAAAGAGAGCATGGCCAAAAATATGGAATTTTTGGGTCTGTTTTCCGGTATTGTCAGCTTCACCATTGGAAGTTTAAGCATCACCGGTGCGATCGCCGAGCAGTCCATTAAACACGCTGCCGGCCTGATCGTGGTTCTGATGGGTGCGCTGATGTGCGTGTTTGCTGCCTTTGGCATGATCCTCCACGGTTTCCATAAGGTCAAAAGAAACAAAAAGACGCAAAAGTATGAACGCAGCTTTATCTATCGGCATTTGGCGGTCTTTGCTCTTGGAGTGCTGGTTGTGGCGGGAGGCGTTTTGTTTTGTTTGAGTTAAAGCAGAGTATTTGTCATCTGGGCTTTGGAGCGCGTGCCTGCGAGGACACTTTTGGTTCCGGAAAAAACTATTGCTTCGTAATAGACGGTGCATCTTGCCTCAGCGGCAAAAACATTGTGGATCCCATATCTGACAGCGCCTGGATGGCGGAGAAGATCCGGGATGGTCTGTGTGTGCTATTGGATCAAGATGACCCACGCCCTACCCGGGAATTGTTGCAGCAGGTGGGAGCGCAGGTGCGGGAGGAATATTTACAAGCGCTGAAAAACAGTGGCTGTAATGCCCCGGAGGATAGTCCCTCTGCCGGTCTTGCACTGTTTCGTCAGCGGGACGGTAAGCTGGAATTTTTCGGCATAGGCGACTGTGTCGGCGTGGCAAAATTTTCAGACGGCAGAGATTTCTATGCGTTGGACACGAACTTGCCGAGACTGGACGATCAGGTTTTAAAACAGATGGAACAGATCCATCTGCGGACCGGAGTTTCTATGGTTGAGGCAAAGAAAGTTTGCAAGGATCTGCTGATCCAAAACCGTTGCCTGCGCAATAAGCCGGGCGGCTATTGGATTTTGGACCTGTTAACCGATAGCGGCATCAGCAATGCCCAGGAGGAATCATGGGAGTTGAACGAGCCGGTATATGTGGGTGCGTTCAGTGATGGCTTCTCTCAGTTGGCGGATGTGTTCGGTTATTACCGGGATTATACAACGTTGTTTGAAGCCATGCGAGAAAATGATTTGGAAGAGATGTTCCAAAATTTGTGCGCTTTGCAGAACGCAGATCCGGACAGCACGAAATACCCTCGCTTCAAGCACAGAGATGATACCACTGCCCTTTGGGGTATATTTTCCCCGGAGAAATCATAACATAATAAAACGGCGATCTTCCACGGAAGACCGCCGTTTTTGTGCAAGGGCTATAAAAAAGATATTTTCGGTGGAGTGCATACGGGATTTGAACTTCACAGTTATGCACCGCTTTTAAAGGATACATAATCTTGATATTTTCTCGCTATACAATTCCTCATATAGTTTTCCATTAGAATCCAATGCGGCTCTCCCTTTTCATCTATGGGAAGTAATACTTTTTCTCTCGAAATTCGCATATCATTTATTTCTCTATTGAAGTTATACTTTTCAGATAATCTGTTAAGCATTGCAGCAATAAATAAATATTGATATTCGTTCAAATTATCATTTTTCAAGTGTGTAATATGATCGCTTGCAATAAACTCAAACGGTTCATAAAAGCAAGAGCCCACACTTCCACTGTTGGCAAGGCTTAAGCAATTATTAAATCTTCTCACACCGTCGGTATTTCCGATAAAATTATCCACCCCGTTGTTAAGTGCGGAAGAAGAAATATATGGTGTTGTTCCATCCGTTTGATTTTCTCGAATAAGACGCTTTCCCCGTTGAATCTTCGTAAAAACATCTTTAATAAAGAACTCGCGCCAAGCGACTTCCTTAATGGCGGTTAGGGTTGTACCCCCCCGAATTTCCATAATTTTCCTATTTGCGTATTCGAGGTATTCTTTTCTCTTAATTTCTTCACGTTCCTTTATGAAGGCTTCCATAAAGTCATAATCTGGTTCTTCATTTTCGTTCACCGGTAACAGAATGATTTGGCGATTCATTCTATTAGCATTAAATTTGTAACCATAAGTAAACTTGACTTTTTGGAGTTTAATTATTGTAGCCAAGAATAGATAAACGTATCTATTTTCAATACCATTCTTTATGTGTAATCTTTTTACATCATCCGAAAAAATGCATTTGTATGGATGGTAAAATGTTTCGGCTACACTTCCATTATAATTTACGCCAAGAACATTTTGATCTAGGGTATTATTTACCGTCTTAACATAATTTGTGATACCGTTATTGGAATCCGTTGCCCCAATAAAAGGTATGCTGCCGCTATCCATATCAGCCGTAGTCAATCTTTTTCCGGAGCTGATAATAAATACACCTTTCTCGCCACCTATATAGAACTCTTTCCATTCTCTATCACTTAACTGCAACATCTTCATCACCTCCATCAAAGAGATATTTCCTGCCTTGCATAATCATTGAAAATTCAAACGAAAGATAATCGCCTATCGTTTTATCAAAATCCGCTTCCGTAGGCGGCTCGTCATTGAAGTAATAGAAGCTATGTAACCATTCATCCGTGCTTTCAACTGTCGTTTCTACGCAGAATTTGGTTTCGCTTTCAATTCTGTCAAACCAAACGTCAAGCAAATGTTGCTTTTTGTCTTTAGCAGACTCGGTTTCAATTAGTCCAACGTGGGGAGCAATTTTATATCCGTCGTCCTCAAAATTGATAAATTTACACTTCTTATCGGCAGGATGCGGCTCTCCGGCAGTAAAGATTGCTATACAAGGCATTGTGCCAACACCGTAAAAAGTATCCTTGCTTAACGTTATTACACCTTCTAATGTATGGTGCTTATAAATGTTTTCCTTTATCGCTTGTTCTTCTTTCGTTTTTCCGGTCATTGAGGATTGAGGAACGATTACGATACATCTTGCGCCAATCGACAGCGAATTAAGCAAATGTTCTGTGAATGCCAATTCGTACAAATCCGGATTCTGCTTTGAGCCTTGTGAATACGGCGGATTCATCATACCGACCGTTGATTGCTTCAACTGCAATTTGTTTGAATCTTGCTTTAGAAAATCATCGTTGATCAAATTGCTCTTACCATCGCCGCGCAAAATCATATTTGTTGTTGCTATGGTAAACATATTTGGACGAAGCTCTATACCGTGAAGCTGATTTCTACGAATACTCTTTTGTTGTGCGGGATCGTCTTTTGCTACGGCAAGCATATTGTGCATCGCCGCAATCAAAAAGCCTGCCGTACCGCAACAAGGGTCAAAAACAACGTCCGTCTTTTTCAAATCCGCAAGGTCACAAAACAGTTGAGTGATATGCTTAGGCGTTAAGATGATACCAAGAGTTTGTCCGTCACCCCCGGAATAACTCATAAATTCTCCGTAAAATCTACCGATATAGTCCTCGGCAGACCTTGAATAACGGATAGAACGATAGATCGTTTTATTCAAAAATTCCGCAAAATGCTTCAAAGGGGTTTTGTTTAATTTGGCGTCAATTTCGTTTAATTTAACGGTATCTTTAATAAAAGCAAATTGACCTAAAATTTTATCCTTTTTAACCGCCGGCGAAACGTTGGCTCTTTGCAAATTGCTATTGATTGCATCATAAATTTTTTGACCGTCGGTTTTGATCTGGTCGCCTGTCAAATCATCAATAGAGAAATTCTTAAATTCCATTTCTCGAAGCGCAAGCATAATTCCCGATACGATCAGCGGCTTTTCTGTATCAAGCAAATTGCCATAATTTCGCAAATCTTCATGAAGCGTAGCAGCGTCTTTCAATATCTCTGCTGTTTCTTTTTCGGCATCGGTATTTTCTTTCAATATTTCTCGGATATAATATTCATCAATATTATCTGCATTGAAAGAAATAAATGACTGTACCTCGGGCAATTCACGATAGTATTCAGTTTCATCTACATAAATCGGGCTGATTTTATGCTTCTTTTGGTCGCCTGATACCCCGAAGGCAATCACCTTTTTATAATTTGTGTTTTTTACAAGGTGCTTAGCGTAGAATAAGGCTCCGTTTACAGCGTAATCGGTAATATCGCTCGTTTTGATAGAAACAAGTCCCTTGCTATCCAATTTTACATGATGTGACAAATCTGCTTTGTCCTCAATAACCAGCAAGTAATCCTTTACTACACCGACGTATTCAGGGAATCCTGCTTTTCCTGTACCTCTCTTTGATGCGGTCTTTAATGCATTATTGAGTTCTTTTATTGTACTACCTTGAGGGTCTAAGTGTATATCTGCTTCATTTAGAAGCGTGAAAACCCATAAATCCGTTCTAACTTCTTTTTTAGCCATTCTTTTTCTCCTTCAAATCCTTTGCGAGTATTTCAGTTAAATACTGATTAACGCTATATCCGCGCTCTTCTTTTTTTCTTTCGTGTATCAGTTCCATCATTTGCTCGTAAAGCTCGGGCGGTAGTCGCAAGGGAATTGATATTTTTTGCTTTGTCGGGGTATCCGATTTATTCACAATCCCACCTCCATTATGATATCATAATATCTTGATATAATGATATCAAAATCCAAGAAGAAAGTCAATCCTTTTCGAAAAGAAAAAGGGAGCATAGTTTTTCTATGCTCCTAAAATTTAGCGATGTTGCGAGGGTTCAAATCTGGTCTGAAAAAATATCTTTTTTGTACGCACAAACCAGAAATAAAAATTTTGCCCATAAAAACAGAAAAAACCTTGATAAAATCAAGGTTTTTTCTGTGGCTATATCTTTTTTGTAGCCTTTTGATGGTACGGGCGACAGGACTTGAACCTGCACGGAAATCCATTGGAACCTAAATCCAACGTGTCTGCCAATTCCACCACGCCCGCATAGTTGCTTCTGCGATTGTATCACGGGCGGGGTTTTCTGTCAATCCTTTTCCTGCCCGGTCGCTGATTGCAAAAAGGAAAAGGAAAATGCGAAAAAACCAATAATTTGTATATCCCGCACTCTTGACCCCGATTCACTCTTGTGGTATATTATCAGGTAACGGAGCAGATCATCATTGCGGAAGGTGACAGCGTGTTAAAAAAGTTTTTTACTTATACAGTGATCGCGCTTTTAGCAATTGTCAATGCGTTCAGTTATAAATTGTTTATTTTCCCCAATCAGTTTGCCCCCTCTGGCTTAAATGGCCTTTGCACCATGTTCCAGTATGTAACCCATATGAACATGGGTTATCTGAATCTGATTCTGAACGTTCCGTTGGCCATTGCAGTTTATTATAAGGTCAGTAAATCTTTGGCTCTGCGCGCCTTGACTTATGTTGCCACCTTTTCTGTGGTGCTTTTGCTTTTGGACAAGGTAGATTTTTCCCAGTTCGCTTATGTGACGGATACGGGCACCAGTACCATCGTCGGCCCGGTGGTGGGCGGTGTGATCTATGGCTGCATCAGCTCCGTGCTCTTGAAAGCGGGCACTTATTCCGGCGGCACGGATTTTGTAGGATCGCTGATCCATAAGAACCACCCGGAATTCAACTTTTTCTATACGGTCTTTGCCATCAATGTAGCGGTGGCGTGCCTTTCTTATTTCGTTTACGGTTATAAGTTGGAACCGGTGCTTATGTGTATTTTGTACAGCTTTACCAGCAGCACCATCATCGATCGCATCAATAAAGCCGGTCGCAGCGCCGTTCGCTATGAGATCATTACCGAGCGCCCTGAGGAACTGTCCAGAGACCTGATCGCGCAGCTTCATCACAGCGTCACCCAGATCCCTGCCAAGGGCATGTACAGCGGCAAGGAAAAGAGCATTTTGCTGTGTGTTGTGAATAAGAGCCAGACGGCCGCCTTTGCGGAGGTGGTCAGCCGGTATCCTGATTCCTTTGTTTATTCCAGCCAGATCACCCAGGTCATGGGCAACTTCAAGCGGCTGGACAATCGGGGAAAACGGGAAGTGCAGCGCCTGGATTATGGCGATGGCACAGGTATTTAAGGAAATTCTTTTTACTTTATATATAGGAGGAGAATCAAATGGCATATTATTATCCGGAGCCCAGTCATACATTCAGCGAGTATCTGCTGATTCCCGGTTATTCTTCCGAGGAGTGCATCCCGGATCGGGTCAGCTTGAAGACTCCGCTGGTCAAGTACCGCAAGGGCGTAGAAGAGCCGGCAATTTCCCTGAATATTCCCCTGACCTCTGCGGTCATGCAGTCGGTCTCCAATGATACTTTGGCAATCGCCCTGGCAAAAGAGGGCGGCATCAGCTTTATTTTCGGTTCTCAGAGCATTGAGAGCCAGGCAGCTATGGTTGCCAAGGTCAAGAACCACAAGGCAGGCTTCGTGGTCAGCGCCTCCAACCTGACCCCCGACGCAACCTTGGCCGACGTGCTGGCACTGAAAGAGCGCAACGGCTTCTCCACCGTAGCGACTACCGAAGACGGCACCGCCAACGGTAAGCTTTTGGGTATCGTCACCGGCCGTGACTACCGTGTTTCCCGCATGGATCCCAACGAGAAGGTTTCCACCTTCATGACTCCCCGTGAAAAGCTGGTCACCGCTCCTGCCGAGACCACTCTGAAGGAAGCTAACGACATCATTTGGGATCACAAGCTGAACAGCCTGCCCATCGTTGACGCAAACGACAACCTGATGTACTTTGTATTCCGTAAGGACTACGCCTCCCACAAAGCCAACCCCCAGGAACTGCTGGACAGCAAGAAGCGCTACCTGGTTGGCGCAGGCATCAACACCCGGGACTATGCCACCCGGATCCCCGCCCTGCTGGAAGCCGGTGCAGATGTTCTGTGTATCGACTCC
>JAZRMV010000016.1:0-7563 GCA_045647845.1 Faecousia sp. | reverse complement strand
GGCTACAAGAAGATCAAGGCTAAGGAGCGCAGCCCCATCGCTGCTGATGGCAAGCCTGTTTCCAAGATGAAGCTTTACAACCAGCGTGACGCTCTGTCTGGGGTTATCTGGGATCGTTTCTATGCAGATCCCACCTTGGTCGCTTACGGTGAAGACTGCCGTGACTGGGGCGGCGCATTCGCTGTGTACCGTGGCATGATGGACGCTCTGCCCCACAGCAGATTGTTCAACTCTCCTCTGGCTGAGGGTGCTATCGTTGGTACTGCTGTCGGTTATGCTCTGTCCGGCGGCCGCGCTCTGGTAGAACTGATGTACGCTGACTTCATCGGCTGTGCCGGTGACGAGATCTTCAACCAGATGTCCAAGTGGCAGTCCATGTCTGCCGGCATCTTGAAGATGCCCCTGGTTCTGCGTGTTTCTGTGGGTTCCAAGTACGGCGCTCAGCACTCTCAGGACTGGACCGCACTTTGCGCACATATTCCCGGCTTGAAGGTTGTGTTCCCCGCAACTCCCTGGGAAGCTAAGGGCTTGATGGAGACCGCTTTGAAGGGTACTGACCCGGTGGTGTTCTTCGAGAGCCAGAGAATTTACGATGTGGGCGAGCAGTTCCACGAAGGCGGCGTTCCTGCTGAGCGTTACGAGATCACCATTGGCGATGTGAACAAGGTTCGCGACGGTAAGGATATTACCATTCTGACTGTTGGCGCTGTTCTCTACCGCGCAATGGACGCAGCAAAGATCCTGTCCGAGAAGTACGGCATGGAAGCAGACGTGATCAACATTCACTCTCTGTCTCCGCTGGACTACACCAAGCTGGTTGAGTCCGTCCGTAAGACCGGTAAGGTCCTGCTGGTCTCCGACGCTTGCGCAAGAGGCTCCTTCCTGAACGACGTGGCTCGGAATATCACTGAGCTGTGCTTCGACGATCTGGATGCACCTCCCGTTGTTGTGGGCGCTAAGAACTGGATCACACCTCCCTTCGAGTTTGACGAGTTCTTCTTCCCGCAGGCAAGCTGGATTCTGGACAGCATCAATGAGAAGCTGGTTCCTCTGGCAGGTTATGAAAATGTCAACACCTGCGATGAGGCAGAAACCATTCGCCGCGCTAAGGCTGGCGTGTAAGACACATAGTTTTGAAATCCCGCCCGAGAGGGCGGGATTTCTTAAAATACGTGATAAATTATTGATTTTTCTGCAAAAAAGTACTTGATTTTTCTATACTCCTGTGATAAAATGGCTCAGTCTGTGAAATCAAGGTGAGTCCTCTGCGGCTTTTGCGCGCATGAACGCCTAATATTTAAGGAGGACAAAATTATGGATCTTGTACAAGCATTAAACAGCAAGTACATGAAAGAAGAACTGCCTTCCGTTAAGGTCGGCGACACTGTTCGTGTTCATGTACGCATCAAGGAAGGCTCCCGTGAGCGTATTCAGGTGTTTGAGGGTACGGTTATTGCCCGCAAGCATGGCGGCATCACTGAGACCATCACTGTTCGCCGTATTTCCTACGGCGTTGGCTGCGAGAAAGTTTTCCCGCTCCATTCTCCCAACGTGGCTATGATCGAGACTGTTCGTAAGGGTAAGGTTCGCCGTGCGAAGCTGTACTACCTGCGCGATCGCTTCGGTAAGGCTGCTAAGGTTAAGGAAAGCGTATAACCAAAAACGAAAAAAAGAGGGCTTGCCCTCTTTTTTTTTGTTTACTTTTGGTTTATAATGGTAGCAAGTATAGAATTCTTCACAGTTGTGTGGTAGGGAGTGAGTCGTTTTGGAGAATTTTGAGCAGGAGAATATTGGCGAAAATGAGCCGGTTGTACAGCAGAGTGCAACGCCTGGTCTGAACAGACGGCGCAAGCCCTCTGCGGAAAAAAGCTGCCTGATGTATCTGCATGATCTTGTGTATCTGCTGGCTGCGATTGTGGTGGTGTTTTTGTTGTGCTTCCGGGTGGTTGTGGTATCCGGCACATCTATGAATAATACCTTGCTGGACGGGGATTATGTTCTGCTTATCGATAACGCTTTTTGCGGCAGCTTTCAGCGGGGCGATATTGTGGTTGCCAGTAAAGAGTCCTTTGATAACGGTGAGCCGATCATCAAGCGTGTGATTGGCGTTTCCGGGCAGTGGGTGGATATTGATTTCGATGCGGGCATTGTTTATGTGGGCGATGATCTGGATCATATGGTGCCACTGGACGAGCCGTATACGCTGACGGATACGAATTTGTATGAAGGTGTAGATTTTCCTTTGCAGGTGGAAGATGGCTGCTTGTTTGTTATGGGCGACAATCGGAACAAATCCAAGGACAGCCGGAATCCGCAAATTGGTTTGGTCGATGAACGGGAAGTGATGGGAAAAGTGTTGCTTTTGTTCTTCCCTGGTACAAATGACGGTGAATATTCCCGTGATTTCGGCAGAATTGGGGTGATATCCTGATGGAAGGAACAATGAATATTCAGTGGTATCCCGGCCACATGACCAAGACCCGTCGTCAGATGGAAAAGGATCTGACCTTGGTAGATGCGGTGTGTGAGATCGTGGACGCCAGAATTCCCAGATCCAGCCGGAATCCGGATATCGACAGTATTTGCGGAAATAAGCCCCGGATCATTGTGCTCAATCGTATGGATCTGGCAGATCCGGAAGCTACAAAGCGCTGGGCGGCTTATTTTAGATGCCGTGGAATGTCGGTTATTTCCACAGACTGTAAGAGCCGTCGTGGTATCGGTGATTTTACACCCGCAGCGAAGATCGCCTGCGCAGAGAAATTGCAGCGGGATGCGGCCAGAGGTATGCATCGGCCGCTTCGGCTGATGGTGGTGGGTATCCCCAATGTGGGTAAGTCCACTTTGATCAATCAGATCTCCGGTAGAAAAGGCGCGAAGGCGGAAAACCGTCCCGGTGTGACCCGGGGCAAGCAGTGGGTGACTGTGGATAGTGATTTGCAGCTGCTGGATACACCGGGTATTTTATGGCCGAAGTTTGATGATCCGGAAGTGGGCATGATGCTTGCATACACCGGTGCGGTGAAAGAGGACGTTATGGATGTGGAAGAACTGGCCTGCCGTCTGATGGAACTGCTGGCGGTGCGTTATCCGGATGCGTTGTGTGCCCGGTATAGGTTGGAATCTTGCGCGGATCTGACCGGTTATGAGCTTTTGCAGGCAGCGGGGAAAAACCGCGGATTTTTGCTGGCAAGAGGGGAGATCCATACGGAGCGTATGGCAAAGGTGCTGCTAGATGAGTTCCGCAGCGGAAAACTGGGCCGTTTTACTTTGGAAGAACCGGAGGAATAATGCCATGAATGATCGGGATATGTGGCAAATTGAAAAGCAGTGGTACGCAAAGGGCGTTCAGGTTATTTGCGGTGTGGATGAGGCGGGCAGAGGCCCTTTGGCCGGCCCGGTTTGCGCTGCTGCGGTGATTCTGCCGAAGGACTTGCTGATCCCGGGTCTGGACGACAGTAAAAAGCTTTCAGACAAGCGCAGAAGGGAACTGTTTCCGTTGATTCAGGAGCAAGCGATTGCCTATGGAATCGGAATTGCGACCCATGAGGAGATCGATCAGATCAATATTCTGCAAGCCACGTTTTTGGCGATGGAGCGGGCAATGGCCAACCTTTCTGTGAAACCGGAGCTGGCGCTGATCGACGGTAACCGGGAAAAGGATTTTGGTGTTCCGGTGCAAACGGTGGTAAAAGGGGATAGCCTCAGCGCAAATATTGCTGCGGCATCGATACTTGCAAAGGTGACAAGGGACTGCATGATGGAGCAGTTGGCGGAGAAATATCCCGGCTACGGTTTCGAAATTCATAAGGGTTACGGCACGAAGGCGCATTATGATGCCCTTCGTACATATGGCCCGAGTCCGATTCACCGAATGACTTTTTTACGGAAATTTTATGGCGAGAAATAAATTGACCGGTAGCTGGGGCGAGGCTTTGGCAGCGGAATATCTGCGCAAAAAGCATTATAAATTGGTTGCAGCGGGGTATTTTTGCCGTTTCGGTGAGATCGACCTGATTGTAAAAGACAGGAAGAACTTGGTGTTTGTAGAAGTGAAATTGCGCAAAAGCGATGATTTTGCGTCTGCCAGGGACTATGTGAATCGGGCAAAGCAGGATCGAATCCGCATGACTGCTTCTGTCTATCTTTCTCAAAATCCCACTGCTTTACAGCCCCGGTTTGATGTGATCGAGATTTATGCGCCCCAGGGGGTGGATACCCCAGAACCCCGCATTGAACATATGGAGGATGCGTTTCAATGAATTTTCCTGTTTTTGATCTGCATTGCGATACCGCTTTGGCGTTGCTGGGCAAGGATTTGAAAGGCGGTATATCCCTTTTGAAAAATGAGGGACAGCTGGACCTGGAACGGGCGAAAACTTTATCCGGTTTTGCCCAGTGCTTTGCCTGCTTTACCACACCGGAATTTACCCGCTGGTATCAGGTCTCTCCCGTGGTCGCTTTTGAACGGGAATTGGCAAATCTGTTATATCAGTTGGAGAAAAATGAAGATATTATCGGAGTTTGCTATACTGCGGACGATGTGCAGAACAATTTAGATCAGGGGAAAATGTCCGCGATTTTGACTTTGGAAGGTTCGGCAGGGTATGGCTTTGATCCTGCGTTACTGGAAGACCTTTACAAGGTGGGTTTTCGGATCGCCAGTCTGGGTTGGAATGAAAGCAATCCCTTGACCGGCTCTCATGTGACCGGTGAGGGACTGACTGATCTGGGTAGGGAATTTGTGAAAGAGGCCAACCGGGTGGGGTTGATCTTAGATGTGAGCCATATCAGCGATCAGGGCTTTTTTGATGTGATGGAAGTCTCGGAAAAACCGGTGATCGCAACCCATTCTAACAGTCGTAGGATCTGGAAACACAGCCGGAATCTGACGGATGATATGTTCCGTGCTATCTGCCAAAAGGGCGGTGTGGCTGGCTTTAATCAATATGCAGATTTTGTTGGCGAGCATCCGAATCTGGATACTGCCTGCGATCATATACTGCATTTTCTTGAACTGGATCCCGAGGGACGGCACATTGCTCTTGGTGGCGACCTGGACGGCTGCGACACCTTGGTGCGTGGCTTCGAAGGGGTTCAAAGTTACCCACTTTTGGCGCAGGCGTTGCTACGTCGGGGCGTAGGAGAGAAAATTGTGCACAGAATTTTCTGGGATAATGCTATGGAGGTATTTAAATCATGCTGTACATGACTACAAGAGATCGTTTCGATGCTCATACCGTTGCTGCGTCGTTGCAAAGCGACTGTGGTCCGGAAGGCGGACGGTATGTTCCGTTTAAGATGCCTGTATTTTCCGACGCAGAGATCACACAACTGGGTGAGAAGGGCTTTGGCCAGTCCGTTGCTGATATCTTGAATCAGTTTTTCTGTGTGAATCTGTCCGGTTGGGATGTGGATTGTACCGTTGGCCGTACTGTTTACAATGTTGCGCCTATTTCCCATAAAGTTCTGGTGGCGGAATTGTGGAACAATCCCCAGTGGAGCTATGCATGGCTGGAAAATATGCTGATCACCATGGTTTCTGCCAAGTATGCCGGCTCTGTCAGCACCAGCTGGCTGCGGATCGGTACAAGAATTGCAGTACTGTTTGGCCTTTATGCGGAGCTTCTGCGCAGAAATGTTTTGGAGCAGGGTCAGGCATTTGATGTTTCTCTGCCTGTGGGTGATTTTAATGCAGTGATGGCGGTGTGGTATGCCCGTCAGATGAATCTGCCCATTGCTAATATTATTTGCGCCTGCAATGATAACAGCGGCGTGTGGGATCTGCTGCATTTGGGCAGTGTCCGTACAGATCTTGCTCCGGTGGCCACTACCACTCCTGATGGGGATGTGGCGCTTCCTGTGGAGCTGGAACGGCTGATCAGCGCAACATTGGGCACAGATGAGGCGGTGCGTTTTGCGCAGGTTTGCGCCGAAGGAAATATCTATGCGCCCACCGCTACGCAAATGGAATTGCTGCGCAAGGGAATGTTCTCCGCAGTGATCAGTATGGAGCGCCTGGAAGCGGTGATCCCCAATGTTTATAATACATGCGGCTATGTGATGAACCCCTATACAGCTCTTGGTTATGGCGCTCTTTCTGATTACCGGGCGAAAAATGCCGTGAGTCGTCCTGCACTGCTGCTTGCAGACCGTCATCCGGTTTGCGATATGGCAATGGTGGCAATGTCCATGCACATTTCTGCGAAGGAGTTAAAATCTCTGCTCGGCGTGATCTGAGGAGGAGAAGATGGCACTATATGCAATTGGTGACCTGCACCTGTGTTTAGGCGCGCCAAAGCCGATGGATGTGTTTGGTGGTGCCTGGGTGGGGTACATGGATAAATTGAAGGAGGGTCTTTCCGTCATTGGGCCGGAAGATACTACGGTGCTTCTAGGCGATCTGAGCTGGGCCCTTTCCTTGGACGAGGCACTGTCCGATTTTCGATGGATCAATGAAATTCCGGGTAGAAAAATCATTCTGAAAGGCAATCATGACTATTGGTGGAGTACTGCCAGCAAGTTCTATGATTTTTGCGGGAAGAATGAGTTTTCTGATATGTACATTCTTCATAACAATCATTATCTTTACGGGGAATACGCCATTTGCGGGACCCGGGGTTGGTTCTTTGAGGAAGAAAAAAGCGGGGAGCACGATGAAAAGGTGTTTCGTCGGGAATTGATGCGTTTGGAGGCCTCACTGCGTGCAGCCGGAGATCGGGAAAAACTGGTATTTCTTCATTATCCGCCTAAGTATAAGGGCTACGAGTGCAAGGAAATATTGGATCTTTTGGCGCAATATGGGGTGCGCAGATGTTTCTACGGACACATTCACGGCGCCGGTCATGCCTTGGCCATGGAGGGACTGTGGGACGGAATTGATTTCCGTTTGTTGTCAGCAGATCGGCTGAATTTTGCACCTTATCGGGTGCTGCCGTAAAAGGACCGGGTCTTCACCCGGTCCTTTTGGCTTAATTGCCATGAAAAAACGGAAAAATCCGAAAAATTTTCAATAAAAGGGTGGACATTTTGCGTTTTCTTTGATAAAATACTACGGCTGAAAATAAATATATAATGGCCGTTTATGCGGCCCATATGGAGGACAAGCGTTATGAATGTAAAGAGCATTGAGAAAAACGGCAATCTGGCTACGATCGTGGTCGAGATCGACAAGGAACTGATGGAGTCCGGTGTGAACAAGGCTTATATGAAGGCCCGTAAGAACATCATGATCCCTGGCTTCCGTAAGGGCAAAGCACCCCGGAAGATGATCGAGTCCATGTATGGCCCTCACGTTTTCTATGAAGATGGCCTGGAAGAGATCTTCCCTGAGATCTATAAGTTCGCCGTGATCGATCAGGAAGTGAAGGCAATCGGCCGTCCCAACCTGACTGACATGGACATCAACGAGGAGAATATCGTGACTTTGACTCTGACCACTGAACTGTACCCCGAGGTCACTCTGGGTGAGTACAAGGGTCTGGAAGTGGAAAAGGCTGAGGCTCAGGTTACCGACGAGCAGGTTCAGGCAGAACTGGACCGTATGGCACAGAATGTTGCTTC
>JAZRMV010000015.1:0-16353 GCA_045647845.1 Faecousia sp. | reverse complement strand
TGCAGCACGTGCACATCCACGCTGGTCTGGCTGTCAGCAGCGGTGGAGAAGATCTGGCTCTTGTGGGTGGGAATGGTGGTGTTCCGGTCGATCAGACGGGTGAACACGCCGCCCATAGTCTCGATACCCAGGGACAGGGGGGTGACGTCCAGCAGCAGAATGTCCTGCACGTCGCCGGTGAGCACGCCGCCCTGAATGGCAGCACCTACGGCTACGCACTCGTCGGGGTTGATACCCTTGAAGCCTTCCTTGCCGGTGATGCCCTTAACGGCTTCCTGAACAGCGGGGATACGGGTAGAACCGCCAACCAGCAGGACCTTGTGCAGGTCGCCGGCTTTCAGACCCGCGTCGCTCATAGCCTGATGCACGGGCTTCAGGGTGCGCTCTACCAGATCGGCAGTCAGCTCGTTGAACTTTGCCCGGGTCAGGGAAATGTCCAGGTGCTTGGGGCCGTTGGCGTCAGCGGTGATATAAGGCAGGTTGACCTGCGTTGCGGTCATGCCGGAAAGTTCGATCTTTGCCTTTTCAGCGGCCTCTTTCAGGCGCTGCATAGCGGCCTTGTCGTTGCGCAGGTCAACGCCCTCGACCTTCTTAAACTCGGCAACCAGGTAATCCATGATTCTCTGGTCGAAGTCGTCGCCGCCCAGACGGGTGTCGCCGGCAGTAGCCAGAACTTCGATAACGCCATCGCCAATGTCCAGAATGGACACGTCGAAGGTGCCGCCGCCCAGGTCGTAGACCATGATCTTCTGCTCGGTCTCTTTGTCAAGACCGTAAGCCAGAGCCGCAGCGGTGGGCTCGTTGATGATCCGCTTCACGTCCAGACCGGCGATCTTGCCTGCGTCCTTGGTAGCCTGACGCTGAGAGTCGGAGAAGTAAGCGGGAACGGTGATGACCGCCTCGGTGACGGTGGTGCCCAGATAGCTTTCTGCGTCTGCTTTCAGCTTTTGCAGGATCATGGCGCTGATCTCCTGGGGGGTGTAGCCCTTGCCGTCGATGTCTACCTTGTAGTTTTCGCCCATGTGGCGCTTGATGGAAGCGATGGTGCGGGTTGCGTTGGTCACAGCCTGACGCTTTGCCACCTGACCGACCATGCGTTCACCGGTCTTGGAAAAAGCCACCACAGACGGGGTGGTTCTGCCGCCTTCGGCGTTGGCGGTTACGACGGGTTCGCCGCCTTCCAGAACTGCCACGCAGGAGTTGGTTGTACCCAAGTCAATACCAATAATTTTACCCATAATAATGTTCCTCCTATATAAAAGTGAAATGATTTACAAATTTAAAATTGTGGTAATTAGTTTGCCACTTGCACCATGGCGAATCTAACGACCTTATCGCCGATCTTGAAGCCCTGCTGGAACACCTGGGTGATGGTGTTTTCCGCGAGGGATTCGTCATCGATGTGCAGCACTGCGTTGTGCAGGGTCGGATCAAAGGTTTCCCCTTCTTCGCCGAAGATCTCCACGCCCATGCCGTTCAGGATCTTCACCAGCTCGGCCATGGTCATCTCCACGCCTTTTTTGAAAGCGGGGTCGGTGGTTTCCTGTTTCAGCGCCCGGGACAGATTGTCGTATACGGGCAGGAGCTTTTCTACCGCATCGGCCTTGCCGTTTAAGTAGGACTGCTCCTTTTCTTTTGTGGTGCGTTTGCGGAAATTGTCATATTCAGCGGCCAGCCGCAGATGAGAATCCCGCTCCGCATTGTATTTTTCTTCCCATTCGTTGACTTCCGGGGTTTCACAGACTTCTTCTGCCGCTTCTGCCTCCGGATTGGTTTGTTCTTGCTCTTTTTCCTGATTCTTCTTGGCCACTTGGGGTGTCCTCCTGTGTTATTCTTCCGTTGTGTCAGGCAGCTGCGCCTGCTCCGGCTTGGCGAACATTTTGCTGAGGCTTTCGGCAAAGTAGCTTAACCGGGCGGTGACTTTGGCATAGTCCATACGAGTGGGACCCACCACACCGATCATGCCTTGCAGGCCGTCGCCAATGTCGAATTTGGTCATGACCACCGAGGTGTCTTTCAGCTCTTCGGCCACATTTTCCGGGCCTACCAGAACCTTTGTGCCGTTGGCGTTTTGCATCACCGCGGGCAGATTGCCCAAGGTTTCCTCATCCAGGGTGGTGAGCATACGCTGCGCCTTTTCGATGTTCTGGTATTCCGGCTGTTGCAGCAGCCGCGCTCTGCCGGCTACCGCCATGTTGGTGCTGGTGGAGCGGCGCAGGATTTCTGCGGTGAAGTCCACGATCACGGGCACAAGGCTTGCTGCCGGGCCAGCCGAGTGCATCACTCGCTCCATCAAAGCCGGGGTGATCTCGGTTTCGTTTAACTCTGTCATGGTGGCGTTGAGCAGTGCAGAAAGCAATCTCAACTCGTTTTCGCCCACGTCCACCGGCAGCTTGATCAGTTTGTTGACCACTTCGTCGCTGCTGAGCATTACCACCAGAATGAAGCTTCCGTTGCCGGCCTGAATCAGGTCAAACCGCTTAACGGTGACACCGCCTTGCCGGGAAGCGGCGGAAATGGCAGGCAGGTCTGTGGCCTGGGATACCAATTTTGCCACTTTTTCGATCATTTTATCCATGCGCTGCATCTTTTCGTCGATGGCTTCGTGAATGGAGTTGGCTTCGTCCATGCTCAGCCGGTAGTCCTGCATCAGTTCGTCCACATACAGCCGGTATCCCGAGGGGGACGGCACGCGGCCGGCGCTTGTGTGGGGCTGTTCCAGATAACCCAGTGCGGTCAGCTCAGCCATCTCGTTGCGAATGGTGGCGGAGGAGTAGGAGATGTCCGGCAATTCGGCAATGGCCTTGGAGCCTACCGGTTCAGCCGTACGGATATACAGGTCCACGATGGATCGTAAAACCTTCTTTTTTCGTTCCGTCAATTCCATAGAAGCCCTCCTTTTAGCACTCTGTGTCTTTGAGTGCTAAGCACACTATAACAGAGAGTGCTAAAAATGTCAAGGGGTGCTTTTTGAATTATTTTTGAACATTCAAAAAAAGCCGCGGCAGATCATTTCCTGCCGCGGCATATACCATATTAATATTTACAGACCCAAAAGGTGCTCTGCGGTCTTATGGCAGATCTGGTCGAATTGCGCACCGGTCAGATTAAGCTCCATGAACCGGTTTACTTCCACCACCGGATCCCACAAAGGATAGTCCGTGCCGTAGACCATGCGCTCTGCGCCATAGGCGTTGATGTATTTTTCCGCCACGCCCTGGGGCATGAACATCAGCGAGCTGGACACGTCAAAAAAGCAGGGCTTGTCGTGAAGCAGTTCGTAGGCTGCTTCATACATACTGTATCCACCGAAGTGGGCGGCGATGACGGTCAGCCGGGGAAACAACTCCAAAACCCGGCGCAGCCGGGCGGGGTGGGAGTGATCGTAACGCAGATCGCCCATGTGCAGCATCACCGGCAGCTTGCCTTGGAGCATTTCGTAAGCCGGGAAAAGCCGCGCATCGTCAATGGCGAACACCTGGGAGTCCGGGTGCATCTTAATGCCCTTCAAACCTTTATTTATAATGTATTGGGTTTCTTCTTCGATCTGATCCATAGCCGCATGGAGCGTGCCGAAGCCGTAAAATCGGGGTTGGGCGGCCACTTGCTCGATGATAAAATCGTTAATATGCCGCACTCGATCCGGGCGCAGGCTCACGGGCAGCACCAGAAATTGGTCAATTCCCGCTTGATCGCCCCGGGTCAGCAGGGTCTGAACTTTGCCGTCCATGCCGCCTCCGTCCAGACCGTAAAAGGCCTGGATACTTTCTGCGGCTTTTTTTGCCACCGCATCTGGGTAAATATGGCAGTGCATATCGATTATGTGCATGGTTTTTCGCCTCGATTAAGGTTAGTCTGTAATGCGGTAGAGTCGCTTGCCGTTTTCAAAGGTGATGCGAGCCGCTTCCTCCGGGGAGATGCCCCGAAGTTCAGCTAGTTTGTTTGCAACGTGGATCACACGGGAGGGGTCGTTGCGTCTGCCCCGGAAAGGCTCGGGGGACATAAAGGGGCAGTCGGTCTCGATGACGATTCGATCCAGGGGGATCGCTTGGGCGGACTCCACCGCTTTTCTGGCATTTTTAAAGGTCAGAACACCGGTAAAGCCGATGTACCAGCCTAATTTTACCAGCTGCCGCGCCATTTCCGCAGAGCCGGAATAGCAGTGGAACACACCGGTGACCTTGGGAAACTGGCGAATGATGTCCATGCCGTCCTGGTGCGCTTCTCTTTCGTGAACGATCACGGGCATGTCCAGCTCCTGAGCCAGCGCCAGCTGATCCCGGAATGCTTTTTTCTGGATCTCTCTGGGAATGTCCTCATAATAGTAGTCAAGACCGATTTCACCAAGGGCGCGTATTTTGCCGCGAAGTTTACATAACTCCCGATATTTTTCCAGGACATCGTCGTTTACCTCGTCGGCAGAATCCGGATGAGAGCCGACGGAGGCGTAAATATAGGGATATTTTTCTGCCATGGCGATGCAGTCCAAGGACGAAGCCAGGCTGCAACCGGTGTTGAGCATCAAACCGATGCCCTGCTCCGGCAGACCGGCAAGGATTTGCTCCCGGTCTTCGTCAAAGGCGGGGTCATTCATGTGGGCGTGGGTATCAAATAACATAAGCGCTCCTATTCTTCCATGATGGCCACATAACAGCCGTCAATGGTTTGGATCCGGGGATCCTCGGGATCAAAGTCGGTTTCGTACAGATAGCTGCCGAGGCCTCTGCCGGTGAGCTTGGCGTAAGCTTCTTTCAGCACCCAAAATCGCAAAAGGCAGTCCTTTTTGTCACCAGATTGTTCCCAGCGCATTTTTTCCGAGGGGGAGAGAATGGTCTGAGCCAGAGAAAGGGGGACTTTCCGGGAAAGCTCTTCTGCGTCAATGCCGATGTTGTTTCGGCTCAGGCAGCAAAAGGCGTGGTGCTTGGTGTGAGAGAGGGAGAAGTGGAGCTCACTGTGGAGAAAATAGGGCTTTCCCCGGTCTGTGCGGGCCACTTCCGGCAGGGCGTGTCCGGTTTCTTCTGCGTAGACTTGCGCCAAAAGCGCCCAGGCCCCATCGTGACCCGTTTGGTTTTCAAGGGTTGTCCAACGTAAAACCACAGCACTGCCCTCCTGAACATTTCTTTTAACAGTATACGCCATTTTTCTGCCTCGGTCAAGGCGCTTTTTCGGCCGGGAATTGCAGTTGACATAATTTTGAAAAGGTTGCATAAAAATGACAACCGGTAAACATAAGTTATCCACATTATTCACAGGTTTCTCCACAGAGAAAAGGAAAAACCCCCTGCAAATCATGGCGATGCAGGGGGGTGTGGATAAAAATTGTGAAAAAACAGAAATGTCGAAAAGTATCAAAATCGTTCACATAACAACATTTCAAAAGAGCATACGAGCGGAGAACACCCGGCTTTGCCCTGCGGACGCAGAGGCTTCGTTTCGGAATGCGTCCACCCCGAGGCTGCCCTCTTCGTTCAGCGCCCAACTCAGGTCGATGACGTCTTTTTCCCGGGCTTCTGCATGGTAGCAGACGGAAAATTCCCGGGGCGCATGGTCTTGGTGAAATTCGCTGGGCAAGGTGTCCACGATCCAGTCCAGGTACCGGCAGTTGTTCATGTGCCCGTTCCGATCCAAATCGGAAAACCGCACCGTTCTTTGGTCCTGGTTGATCCAGTGTCCCGGCAGCAGCGAGCCGGGAGCGGAAAGCTCATCGCCCCGGATCAGGCCGTCCACCGTGACGCCGCTTTTTCCCGGCAGCACCAGACTGCGCTGGGTCTCGTCCATGAGCACCCATAAGCTGATGGAGCGGAAAAGTTCGTTCCCATCCTTGTCCAGCGCCACCGCAGATCGGGGGTAAGCGGTGCGGGTGGTGGGCATGGGCCAGGTCTGCACGGTAATATCCTCACCCTCTCCGGGAAGCCGGGTGATCTGCACCCGGTGGCGGATCACCGCCCAAAAAAGATTCTGGCCGATCAGAGACTGCCGATCTGCGCCCAAAAGGTCGCAGTGATCGCCGGCTGCGCTTTGCAGAATGCTTAAAAGGTGGCTGGGTTTGAGCCGATTGTATCGATCGGTATCCGTGGGGTGAATGTGATATTTCTTTTGATAAATTCCGGACATAAGATTACCTCTTTTATTCGCCTGCCTCGCCCAAAGTCAGGTTGACAAGCGCGGTTTTTCCCTGCCGATAAACGGTCAGGGCCACGGTGTCGCCGGCGTTGTAGGCGTAAAGCGCTTCGTAAAATTCTTCTGCGGTGCGCACCCGGGCGTCACCAATGTGTGTGATGACGCAGCCGGCGGTAATACCCGCAGCTTCTGCTGAGCTGCCGGACTCCACCTGGGTCACAAAGAAACCTGCGGGCAGTCGGTAGTAGCGCTGGTAAAGCTCCGGCACATCTTCGCCGGTGATACCCGGATCGGGCCGACCGGAAACATAGCCCTGAGCCACCAGCTGATCCACGATCTCCTTGACGGTGGCGCTGGGAATGGCAAAGCCCAGGCCTTCCACACCGGAGGCGTTGGCAAAGGCGCTGATCTTCATGGTGTTGATGCCGATGACCTGCCCATGGCAGTTGATCAGCGGGCCGCCGGAGTTACCGGAGTTGAGGGCGGCATTGGTCTGAATCAGGGTCATGGTGCGGCTGCCCACTTTGACTTCCCGGTTGATGGCGGAAATGATTCCATCGGTCATGGTGCCTCGGAATTCCTGGCCCAAGGGGTCACCAATGGCGACCACCGTGTCGCCTACCCGAAGACCGGAAGAGTCGCCAAAGGTGGCGGGGGTCAGATCGGTGGCGTTTACTACCAGCACCGCCAGATCCGATACAGCATCGCTGCCAACGATCTGGGCGGGAAGCACCCGGCCGTCGGTAAACCGCAGGGAAATGGCAGCAGCGCCCTCGATCACATGGCAGTTGGTCACCACATAGCCGTCGCTGGACAGCACCACGCCGGTGCCGCTGCTGCTGCCGGAGGACAGCGTGCAGGTAATGGATACGACGGAGGGAATGTTCTTTGTGTAGATCTCCTGCAAGGAAAGTCCGCCAACCTGGGGGACGTTATCCACAACGTCCGGCGCAGGCTGTAAGTCCAGGGTCAGATCCCCCGGATCAGCGGTTTGATTGCCGGGAGGCGTGTTGTTTCCGGGGGTTTGGTCGTCGGGGTGGAATACCACGGGATTTTTCTCGTTATTCCCACTTCCTACGAAAAATTGCACATTCAGCGCTCCAAGCAGGCTGGAAATGCCGAACAGCAGGATCATCACCACCAGAAGCAAAGCAATCAGACCGCCCCGGCTTTTTGGAGGCCGGGTAGAGCCCGTCTCATAGGAGTCCTGGGGCTGAAAAAAGTTGTTTTGTTCCATAAAAAGACCTCGAAAGGGAGTTAATTCACCAGCGTCAAGGTGAAGGTAAAGGCGGTTTTTCCGTCCCGGCTGGTAACGGAAATATTTTCTTCGTGAGAGTCGATGATGGTTTTTACAATGTAAAGACCCAGACCCCAACTGTCCCGGTTTTCAGAGCGGCTCTTATCCAGCTTGTGGAAGCGGTCAAACACCAGGGAAAGCTCTTCCGGAGGAATGGTCTCACCGTCGTTGGTGACGCAAATATAGGCTTTGCCGCCGCCGGTTTTCACGGAAAGGGCAAGGGTGCCTCCTGCGGGATTGAATTTGATGGCATTGTCCACCAGGTTGTAGATCACCTGGGTGATCTGGTCCCGACAAGCCTGTACATAGACAGGCAGTTCCGGCAGTTCCACCTGCACATCCAGCTGCTTTTCGGTAATGCGCTGCTCAAAGGAGATGAGCACCTGCCCCAAGCAGTCAGAAATGTCGAAACGGGAAAGCTGATCCGGTAAAAGACCCTTTTGATCCTGCAACCGGGAAATATCCAGCATATTGCGCACAAGACGGCTCAACCGCTTGGTTTCTTCCGAAACCATGTGCAGATACTGCCGGCTTTTCTCCTGGGGAATGGTGCCGTCCAAAATGCCGTCTACATAACCGGAAATGGTGGTCATGGGGGTTTTCAGCTCGTGGGAAACGTTGGCGATAAATTCCTGCCGTTGATATTCGCTCTTTTGTAAAGAGGAGGCCATGTTGTTAAAGGCCAGCGCCAGCTCTTCCATTTCCTGGGAGTAGTGACCCTGGGTGTCCACCCGGGCGTTTAGCTGTCCGTGACCGAAGGCGCGGGCGGCGGTGGCCATGGTTTTCAGGGGTTTTGCCTGCTTCCGGGCGAAAATGGTCATGATGATCATGGCGACCACCACCACTAAAACGGAAACGAAAACAAAAATCTCTGTGATTCGGGAAAGAACTTCCAAGGAAGAGTCGATGGGCGACGAGACCAGCACGATGCCAAGGGGAGCGTTGTTTCGGCTCATGATGGGAAGCGCGACCATATACCGGGCTTCGTCGTAAAGTCCGTCGATCTTGCCCGTGTCCACGCTGTAACCTGACTGAAAGGTTCGGGTCAGGTAGTCGGAAGATAGAATCAGACCTTGGTGCTGACAACCCAAAGGTTCGTCTGCGCACAGAAGAAGCTTTCCGTGGGCGTCACAGATCACCGCATCGGAACCGGAAACTGCGGTTGCCACCGTAAGGGCAACGTGCAGATCTTTGCCGGAAATGGGCGCATTGGAGTAGTAGGCCTCCACCAGCTCCACCAGCACCTGGGCGTCCTGCTTTAAGCGGTTTACCGCCCGGGTAGTCATCAGGTTGCGCACAAGGATCTGAAAGGAAATGCCCACAAGCACCAGCGCCGTCAGCAAAATTACCGCAACGGCGGTAAAGGTGCGGCTGAATGCGCTTTTCATTGATCCAGCACCTCAAACTTATAGCCGACACCCCAGACGGTTCGGACACCCCAGTTTTCAGAAATGCCTTCCAGTTTTTCCCGGAGGCGCTTAACATGGACGTCTACGGTGCGGGAGTCGCCGAAGTAGTCGAAACCCCAAACTTCGTCCAGAAGCTGGTTGCGGGTGTAAACCCGGTTGGGAGAGGAAGCCAGATAGTAAAGAAGCTCCATTTCTTTGGGAGGCGTGTCGACTTTTTTGCCGTCTACGGTGAGCTCAAAAGCGTCCATGTCGATGACGAGCTTGTCAAAGGTCAGCCGACGAGCCTTCTTTTCGGTGGCCACACCGGTGCTGCGCCGCAGCACCGCTTCGATCCGGGCAAGCACCTCGCGCATTTCGAAGGGTTTGGTGATATAGTCGTCAGCGCCGGCCTTCAAGCCCTGCACTTTGTTGGCGATTTCGCTTTTTGCGGTGAGCATGATGATGGGGGTCTGGGATTCGGTGCGGATCTGCTTGCAAACTTCCCAGCCGTCCATAATCGGCATCATAATATCCAGCAGCACCATATCCGGCTGGATTTTTTGGAATGCTTCAAGGCATTGACCGCCGTCGTATGTCACGGTCACTTCGTAGCCTTCCTTTTCCAGGTACAGTTGCAGCAGCTGGGCGATGTTGTGATCGTCCTCGGCAACCAAAACAGAAATTGCCATAGAAAAAACCTCCCAAATTTGAAAAATTTCCTATTTCCCTTATTATAACGCATTTTTCCCATTTGTCATGAATAATTTATTAAGAGATTCACCCCAAAATGTGAACATGCCAATTTTGGCTTGCAATCGGGTTGCACTTTTGGTATTATAAGGAAAAATCATGCGATCAAAAAAGGAGCGCACTATGTGGTTGTTTGAATTGTTAAAGTCGGTGTTGTTTGGCATTGTGGAGGGCGTGACCGAGTGGCTGCCCGTTTCTTCTACCGGACATATTATTTTGCTGAAAGCCCTTTGCCCACTGGAAGTTTCTCCGGAATTTTATGATTTGTTTGAGATCGTGATCCAGTTGGGCGCGATTTTGGCGGTGGTGGCGTTGTTCTTTCATAAGCTCAATCCTCTGTCGCCCAGTAAAACTGCCCCGGAGAAAAAGGAAACCTGGACTTTGTGGTTCAAGGTCGTGGTGGCGGTGATCCCCTCTGCGGTGGTGGGACTGCTGCTGGATGATCCGCTGGATGCGTGGCTGCGGGGCACGCCGGTGCTGAAAACGGATCTGAATACCGTCGTGGTGGCGGCAGCGCTGATCCTGTATGGCGTAGCATTCATTCTGGTGGAAAAAAGAAACGCCCGGGGCAATTTCCGTATTCAGGAAGTGGGTCAGCTGGACTATAAAACGGCGCTGCTGATCGGTGCGTTTCAGTGTTTGAGCATTATTCCCGGCACATCCCGGTCGGGCGCGACGATTCTGGGCGCGATCCTGCTGGGCGTTGGCCGCAGTGCCGGCGCGGAATTCTCTTTCTTCATGGCGATCCCCACCATGCTGGGCGCCAGCGCACTGAAACTGCTGAAATTCCTGCTGGAAGGCGTAGGCGCGACCAGTTTGGAATTGGGCATTCTTGCGGTAGGCTGCTTGGTCAGCTTCCTGGTGAGCCTTGCAGTGATCAAGGGTCTTATGGAGTATGTCCGGAAGCATTCTTTCTCGGTGTTCGGTGTGTACCGGATCGTTCTGGGCGCGCTGGTTCTGCTGTATTTTGCCTTTGCTTAATTTATTGAAAAATAAACAGCTCCTCTTTGAGGAGCTGTTTTTGTGCTTTTATAAGGGTGCTTGCTTGATTTTCGGGTAGCGGCGGGGATATTGTGCCGGTGTGGGTGCGACTTTTCGCAAAACGATCACCGCATGGGACGCACCGTCAATGGGAAACGACAGCACCTTTTCCAGCTTCAAGCCCAGCCGGGAGATGGCGTTTTTTGCTTCTTTCAGCTCTTCTTCTGCGGCAGCGCCTTTCAGCGCCAGCACCGCGCCGCCTACCTTTACATATGGGGCGGTCAGTTCCAGCAGAATGTTCAGCCGGGCAACGGCCCGGGAAGTGGCAAAGTCGAATTTCTCCCGATGCTCCGCCACCGCATCTTCTGCCCGGGCGGTAATACACCGGGCGGAAACGCCCAGCTGAGGCAGAATTTCTTCCAGCCAGTTCATGCGCTTGCCCAAGCTGTCCAGCAAGGTGACTTGGGTGTCCGGGCAAGCGATGGCGATGGGCACACCGGGAAAGCCTGCGCCGCAGCCCACATCGATAAGGGTCTTGCCCGTTAAGTCGGCAGCAGCGAGTACGGTCAGACTGTCCGCCAGGTGCAGTTTTGCCACAGCGGCCGGCTCGGTGATGGCAGTCAGGTTCATCACCTGGTTTTTCTCCACCATAGCTTCACCAAAGGCGCATAGGGTATCCAGCCGGTCTTCCGGCAGGTTCAGAGAAAGGCGAGAAAGTTCTTCTTTTAGGGTGGCGGCCATGATCTGACGGTTATCCATAGGTGCCATCTCCCAGATCCACCTGATTTCGGTCGGTGGGGTCAAAGATCTCCTGCTCCTCTTTGTGTTCGGGCATGTAGATCTCCTGCACGTGCCAGGAAACCAGCAGCGTGCTCACATGGGCGTAAGCGTCCACACCGTTTTCGTCACCGCTGGCCTTGATATAGCTGTCGTTGAAAGAGGCGGCCAAATTGTATGCGCCCTCGTCCACGTTCTGCTCCTGGTAAAGCTGGTAATCCGCAAGGTCTTCCCGGAACGCGTCGTTCAGCCCGTTCAAGATTTCCTTGGCTGCGTTTTTCGCAGCGCTGGTGGTTTCTGCGGAAAGCGCGTTGTAGCAGAAGCGGAACGCCATAAAGTTGGCAGAATATTGGAAAACGGGATCCGGGTGGGCATTGCAGGCTAAAAATGCCGCCATATGGGCGTCATCTTCCCGGGCGACGCACAGTCGGTGCGCCAGCTCGTGGCACATCACGAAGCCCATGCTCACCACCGGAATGTTGGGGTTGACAGCGGCCTCGCCGGTCAGACCCATGGTAATGCCGTCGATGCCCATGGAGGTGTACATATCCGCCCAGCCCAGCTTCTTCACCGGCGCCAGAGAGCCGGCAAAAACGGAGTAGGAGTGTTCGTAGGTGAGCACCTCGTAACCCTTGGGGGCGCTTTCGGCCATTTCTTCAAAGGTGGGGTAAGTTAAGTCCCCATTTTCGTCCCGGGGCACTTCCAGCGCAAGCCGATTGGCCTGGTCCCGGAAATAGGTGGTAGCGCGAACCAGCTCGGTGATGGAAAATTTGGTCACTTCCAGCCGAATATCTTCCGCAAGGGGGCCGGCATAATAATTTAAGCCGTATGCGCCGGTGTGCAGCATCCAGATCAGGCTGACGCCGGTAAGCACCCAACCCAGCCACTGAATGATGTTCCACCGCAGCACAATGGAAACAACGATGGAAGCGATCAGAAGCGCCACCAAAAGGATCACCAGAAGCTGCCACAGGCAGAAGTTAAGGCCGGCAGACCAGTCAGCCAGAGCCGTCTGGATCATCCGGGAAAGATAAGGATATACCATATCCACAAGGGCCTGGTGGTTTTTGGCAAATTCCGTAACGCCCCAAGTCAGGGCGGCAATGATGGCTGCCGTTAAATATCCACGCCAATATTTCAAAGGAAAAACCTCCTTTTTCAGTCAAAGTGAAACATATATCTTTTCATAGTATAACACAATTCCCGGCGCTTGTCTGCCCCCAATTTCGATTTTTTTGAAAGAATCGGGGAAAATGTGTGCTCCGCCAACGGACAAATGTGTATAAATTGTAAATAAAGCTTGCTTTTTGCTGAAATATAGGGTAAAATGGGCGTAATATTTCGCTGGATGCCAGCGAACAAAAAAAGGAGAGGTGACCCTTGGCCAGACGATTTGGCGACAGAAAAGACGGAAAACTGATTCGAAATTTAGATTCGATGCACTATATTATGCCGCTGATGTATCCCAACCGCTGCGATAACGAAGCTTTTATCCAGATTCGGGTGGACCTGACGAATGCGGAGAAGTTCTTGGAAAAGAAAAACGCAGAAAATCCCGACTATCGGTATAATTTATTCCAGCTGATCGTGACAGCAATGCTGAAAACCATCATGCTGCGTCCCTACTTAAACCGGTTCATTGCCAACCAGAATGTATACCAGCGCAACGATCTGACGGCGGCGTTCGTGGTCAAGAAGCAGTTTGCCGACAAAGGCGGCGAAGCCCTTGCCCGGATCTATGCCAAGGAAACGGATACGCTGAACACGATTCATGACGAGATCTACCGGCAGGTATCTTTCTGCCGCAGTGATAAGAAGGACGGCTCTACCGCCAGCATGGATATTATCCAGAAGATCCCCGGCAAGAAGCTGATCGGCGCTGCCGCCCGGTTTTTGGATCGCCACGGCTGGATGCCCAGCCCGATCATTTCCACAGACCCTTATTACTGCTCTGTGGTGCTGACGAATCTTGGTTCTATCAAGATGGATGCAGGTTATCACCATATGACCAACTGGGGTACAAATTCTGTATTCTGCGCTGTGGGTCTGATGAAGAAGCACCCGGTCTTTGATGACGAGGGCAATGCCCAAATGCGTCCCTGCGTGGATCTGGGCTTGACCATCGATGAGCGAATTGCGGACGGTTACTATTATTCCCGCTCTGTGCGGCTGCTGAAAACGCTTTTGGAAAATCCGGAGCTTTTGGAATTGCCCCTGAGTGAAGAAGTGGAGTATTGATATGGAAAATATTACAGCCAAGGCCCCCTGGAAAGATTATATGGGTGATGTGCCCCTGAATCTTAATTATTTTGAGGGCACCATGTTTGAAGGCGTGGAGCAGACCGCCCGGAAATATCCGGACCATGTTGCTTTTGACTTTATGGGCAAGTCCACCACCTACCAGGAACTGGTTGAACAGATCGAGATCTGCGCCAAGGCACTGAAAACCCTGGGCGTCCGGGAGGACGAAAAGATCACCATCGCCATGCCCAACTGTCCCCAGGCCATTTATATGTTCTATGCGGCAAACCGGATCGGCGCCATCGCCAATATGATCCACCCCTTGTCCGCAGAGAAAGAGATCGAGTTTTATCTGAACGAGTCCGGTTCTGTGGCGGCGATCACCTTGGATCAGTTCTACGGCAAGTTTGCCAATGTCCGGGGAAATACCGGCATCAAGAACCTGATCATCACCAGCATTGCAGATGCCCTTTCTCCGGTGATGAAGGTGGGCTATGCGCTGACCGAGGGCAAGAAGATCCCCAAGATCCCGGAGGACGCGCCTGTTATCCGCTGGAAAGAGTTCCGTGCCCTCAGCTGCTGCGGTCATAATCATGCGGTCAAGCGCGCAAGCGAAGCGCCTGCGGTGATTTTGTACTCTGGCGGCACCACCGGTACCACCAAGGGCATCGTGCTCACCAACCGGAACTTTAATGCGCTGGGTCAGCAGGTGGTTGCTACGAACCCCATGTTCCGTCCCGGTGACAAGATGCTGGCTGCCATGCCCGTGTTCCATGGTTTTGGTTTGGGCGTGTGTATCCACACCATGCTCTTTAATGGCGGCAGATGTATCCTCGTGCCCCGGTTTACCCCCAAGTCCTACGCAAAGGATCTGGTGCAGAAGCGGTGCAATTTCATTGCCGGTGTTCCCACTCTTTATGAGGCGCTGCTGCGCCTGCCGGATATGGACGGTGCGGATTTGAGCTGTCTGAAAGGCGTTTTCTCCGGCGGCGATTCGTTGTCCATTGAATTGAAAAAGAAGTTTGATAAATTCCTTTACGATCACCAGGCTACCATTCAGGTGCGGGAAGGCTACGGCACCACCGAGACCGTCACCGCCTGCTGCCTGACCCCCACCCACATTTATAAAGAGGGCTCTATCGGCCTGCCCTTCCCGGATACCTATATCAAGATCGTGGAACCGGGCACGGATAAGGAGCTGCCCTATGGCGAAGAGGGCGAGATTTTGCTTGCCGGCCCCACGGTGATGAAAGAGTATATGCACCACCCGGAAGAAACTGCCCAGACCCTCCGTCGCCATGAGGACGGCCTGACCTGGGTGTACACCGGTGACCTGGGCAAGATGGACGAGCAGGGCTTTGTGTATTTCAAGGGCAGAGCCAAGCGTATGATCGTCACCTCCGGTTATAACGTATACCCGGCGCAGATCGAAAACATTCTGGACGCCAGCGAACTGGTGCAGATGAGCTGCGTCATCGGTATTCCCGACCCCTTGAAAATGCAGAAGGTCAAGGCTTTCGTGAAGCTGGTGCCCGGCACAGAGCCTACGGAGGAGATCAAGAAGCAGCTGCTGGATCACTGCCGTAAGCATGTGGCCAAATATGCCATGCCCTATGACATCGAGTTTAAGGACGAGATGCCTAAGACCTTGGTTGGCAAGGTTGCTTACCGGGTTCTGGAAGAAGAGGAATTGAAAAAGATCGCAGCGGAACAATAATAAAAGATAAGCCGCCCGGCATCAGCCGGGCGGCTTTTTATGCTTTTAGAATTCGCACTTTTTGGCGATGTAGTCTTTCAGCTCGCTGATGGGAATACGCACCTGTTCCATGGTATCCCGATCACGAACGGTAACGCAGTTGTCTGCTTCTGCATTTTCGTCACCCACAGTTTGGAAGTCCACGGTGATGCACAAGGGTGTACCGATCTCGTCCTCTCTGCGGTAGCGCTTGCCGATAGAACCGGCATCGTCGAAGTCCACCATAAAGTCCTTGCGCAGCTCCCGGTAGATCTCTTCTGCCTTGGGAGAGAGCTTCTTGGACAGAGGCAGGATCGCAGCCTTGAAAGGCGCCAGAGCCGGGTGCAGACGCAGCAGGGTACGCACATCGTCCTTGCCGTTTTTGTCCTGACCCACCACTTCCTCGTCATAAGCTTCGCACAGGAAAGCCAGCGCCACACGGTCGCAGCCCAGAGAAGGCTCGATGACATAGGGGATGTAGTGCTCGTTGCGGTCCTGATCGAAGTAGGTCAGCTTCTTGCCGGAAGCTTCCTGGTGACGACCCAGGTCGTAGTCGGTACGGTCGGCAATGCCCCACAGTTCGCCCCAGCCGGAGCCGAAGGGGAACTGGTACTCGATGTCGGTGGTAGCGCGGGAGTAGAAGGCCAGCTCAGCGGGATCGTGATCACGCAGACGCAGGGACTCATACTTGATACCCAGGCTGGTCAGCCAGTTGACGCAGAAGTCCTTCCAGTAGGCAAACCACTCCAGGTCGGTACCGGGCTGGCAGAAGAACTCGCACTCCATCTGCTCGAACTCACGGGTACGGAAGGTGAAGTTGCCCGGGGTGATTTCGTTACGGAATGCCTTACCAACCTGGCAGACACCAAAGGGCAGCTTCTTACGGGTGGTACGCTGGATGTTTGCGAAGTTAACAAAGATACCCTGCGCAGTTTCAGGACGCAGATAAGCGACGGAGGAAGAGTCCTCGGTAACGCCGATTTTGGTCTGGAACATCAGGTTGAAGTTACGGATGGAAGTGAAGTGGTGCTTGCCGCAGACGGGGCAGACCACATCTTCATGCT
>JAZRMV010000014.1:0-7782 GCA_045647845.1 Faecousia sp. | reverse complement strand
AGCAAATTTACTCAAGAATTTCGTTGGCTGTTATTCGATTTACATCGCTTAAACAATCCATTTAAATTGTCCAAGGTGTTCTTGTTCGTCTCACATTATTCAATTTACAAGGTACAGTGTGCTCCCAAAAGCGGCAGCTTGGTCATTCTAGCACAAAGGACAGGTCTTGTCAACACATTTTTGACTTTTTTTTAACTTTTTTTCTGATTATTTTTTGACCCACAAAATATGGCCCTTTCGACCGGGAAAAGCCACTATTTCTGGTTCTTTTTATCCTGCGTTTTCAGACTTTTGGGGCGATATTTTCGAAATGCCAACCGACGTCGCAGCAGACCCGATTCAAAGAGTTTCAAATACGGTACACCCAAGCTTTTTAAGTGGGATAAATGGAGGATCAAAAATCCCACAGTCAGCGCAGTTGCCCAGATACCCCCTAATGCGGCTGCAGCGGTCAGCGCAAAGCGCCAGAAGCGAATGGCTGCTGCCAGATCCCGGCTAGGCAGCACAAAGCCGCAGATCCCAGCTGTACTTACTGCGATCAGCGCCATGGGGGAAACCAATCCGGCTTCCACACCCGCTGTGCCCAGGACGATACCGCCCACGATGGACACCGCCTGCCCCACGCTATGGGGCAAGTGGATCCCGGACTCCTGCAACAGTTCAAAGGCAATCAGCAATCCCAGAACCTCCGTAGCAGTAGAAAAGGGGGTCAATTCCCTACTCCTTATAATAAGGTCTGCAAATGGCTGCGGCACCCAATTTAAATGGTACATACTAAAAGACACCAAAATTGCCGGCAGCAACAGACCCAGGAACAACGCACCATAACGCAGCACCCGCACCCAGGACGCGGAAACATAATCTCTGCCCACGTCCTCCGGGGAATTCATCAAATATCCGATATCCACGGGCGCAAGATACCCCACCGGAATCCCGTCCACCAGCAATCCTACCCTGCCCTTTAACAAACCACGACAAAAACGATCGGTGCGCTCTGTATATTGCAGCAGCGGAAATGCGGTGGCACGAGAGCCGGTCACGTATTCCTCCACCGCTGATGGAGCTAAAAAACCATCGATATCAATTTGATTCAGTCTGGTTTTCATTCTATGCACATAGTCCATATTGGTCAGACCGTTGATCCAGATCACCGACACATTGGTTAAGCTTCTTCTGCCCACCATGGTTTCGTAGATCCGTAGATCCGGTGTGCGCAAATGGCGACGGATCAGACTGGTATTGGTTCGAATGGTTTCCACAAAGGAATCTTTTGCGCCTTTTGTGGTGTTTTCCAGATCCGGCGGGCTAATTCCCCGCTTTTCACCGGTTTTTGTCTCGAAAGCTACAGCCCCAACTCCCGGAAAAAGCAAAACGCAAAAGCCATTAACCAAAAAAGTGGCAATCTGATCCAGATCGGCGCAAGGCTTTGCCACGGAATTGAATACACCGCCCAGAAGCGCAGCTTCATAAAGCTTGGACATGCTCTGCCCGGAAAGTGCGGTCATCACAGGCCAGATCACATACTCGGAAATATCACTTCCGGATGTCAGGCCATCAATGGCATAAAGCCAAAGCATATGCTCACCGCAACGCAACTGCCGTGTATGAAAGTCCCCCGCCTCCGCAAAAATTTCGCAGATGTTTTCGTGGGTGATCCTATTTTTCTGGAACTGATCCAACTTCTTCACCTCCCGGATAGTTTTACCGGAACAGCGGCGAATATGTGGATAAGATTTGCAATTCCCGAAAAACCGTGGTATACTGATAGAAATTTCTTATGATAAGGCGGTTTATCTATGTCTCATGTCATCGCTGCCATTTCCACCGGTCACCAGATCAGCGCCATCGGCATTCTCCGGCTCTCCGGTGATGGCTGTTTGGCCGTGGCCGACCGGGTTTTTACGCCCCAGAACGGCAAGGCACTTTCCGAAGCGCCCAACAGGAAACTGATCTTGGGAACATTGCAGGACAAAAATGGCCGGGTCATCGACCACTGCATGGCCGTTTGCTCCCGGGCGCCTCACAGCTACACCGGTGAGGATACGGTAGAATTTCATTGCCATGGTTCACCGGCTGTGCTGGCTGCGGGTTTGGAAAGCTTATATGTGGCAGGCGCTCTGCCTGCGAAAAAAGGTGAATTCACCAAGCGGGCATTCCTAAACGGCAAACTGGCCCTTACGGAAGCAGAAGCGGTCATTGATCTGATCGAAGCAGACACCGCTGACGCGGCTGCCAACGCTGCCGGACAAGTTGCAGGTATGCTGCAAAAAAAGCTATCACCCGTATACAACGATCTGACGAATCTTTGCAGCCACTTTCACGCAGTTTTGGATTATCCCGACGAGGACATTGAGGATTTTGCCCTTGCTGATTACGAGAAATCCTTGAAAGCCAATGCTGCTACCTTAAAAAAGCTTTTAGACACCTATTCCCATGGCCGAATCCTGCGCTCCGGTGTGGCTGCCGCCATTGTTGGAAAGCCCAATGTGGGCAAATCCAGCATCTTAAATGCGCTGGCAGGCTATGACCGGGTAATCGTCACCGACCAGGCGGGCACGACCCGGGACACGGTAGAAGAATCCGTCATGCTGGGCAGCACCCGTCTGCGGCTTATTGACACCGCAGGTATCCGGGAGACGGAGGACAAGATCGAAGCCATGGGCGTACAGCGCTCCCGGGATGCTGCTGAAACTGCGGATTTGGTTATCTTTGTATGCGACGGCTCTAAAAAGCTGGATGCGCAGGATCAGGAAGTGATTCTCTCTTGTCTGGATCACCAAAACGCTGTGGCGCTGATCAACAAATCGGATCTGGGTCATGCGGTGGTGCCGTCTGATCTGCCTTTTATGTATGTGATACCGGTTTGCGCCCACACCGGAGAAGGTCTTGACCAACTTGCAGATGTGGTGGACACCATGTTTGCCGGTCAGATCCCCTGCGACGGTTCTATTTTGACAAATGCCCGGCAATATGACGCCATTCGTCGCAGTCACGATGGGATTTTACGAGCTTTACAAGGCTTATCCGCCCGGCAGACCCCGGATGCGGTGCTGACTGATCTGGAAGAGGCTATGTGCGCCATTGGAGAAGTCACCGGTGCGACGGTGCGGGAGGATATTACCGCCAGAATTTTTGAGCGATTTTGCGTAGGCAAATAAGGAAGGTTTCTATGATTTATTTAGACAACTCCGCCACTACCCAGCCTTGTCCGGAGGCTGTCAGTGCTGTGGCAAACGCCATGACCGAAGCCTGGGGCAATCCCAGCGCGCTATATGGCTTTGGCATTGACGCAGGCAAGCTGCTCAGAAATGCCCGGAATCAGGTTGCAGGCGCTTTGGGCGCTGAACCGGACAGAGTATTCTTTACCTCCGGCGGCACAGAAGCGGACAACTGGGCGATCATGGGCACGATCAAGCGCTTTGGCAAGCGGGGAAAGCACATTATCACCACCGCCATTGAACACCACGCAGTACTGCACACCATGAATGAACTTGCCCAGCAAGGATTTGAAATCACATATCTGCAACCGGACGACAAGGGCAATATTCGCTGCGAGGATCTGCAAAAGGCGCTGCGGAAAGACACGATTTTGGTCAGCATCATGATGGTTAACAACGAGGTTGGCTCTGTGATGCCCATTCAAAAGATGGCGCGGCTGACCCACCGGATCTGTCCCGATGCGATTTTCCACACCGATGCGGTGCAGGGTTTTTTGAAGATCCCATTTGCTGCGAAAACCCTGGGCGCGGATCTGATCACCATTTCTTCCCACAAGATCCACGGCCCTAAGGGCGCGGGCGCGCTGTACATCAGCCCCCGGCTGAAATCTTTCCCGGCGCTGCTTCTGGGCGGCGGACAGGAATCCAATCTTCGCAGCGGCACGGAGGCAACGCCGGCCATTTTTGGTTTTGGCGCTGCCGCGGCGGCCGTGAGCGCCAGCTGCGTTGCCGATTGCGCCAAAGAGAAGGAACTTTTGGAGTACTTAATTCAGGAAGTTTCTACGCTGAATGATGTAAAAATCAATGGCTCCCACGATGCGCCCCATATTCTTTCTCTGTCCATTCCCGGTGTGCCCACCCAGAACACCATCAACATTCTGCAAGATCACGGCATTTGCGTTTCTGCCGGATCTGCCTGCGCAAAAGGTCACAGAAGTCACACGTTGACTGCGATGAATCTGACACCGGAAGTGATGGACAGCTCTTTCCGGGTATCTTTGTGCAAGGATACAACGAAAGACGAAATTCAGCAGCTGCTGAACGTGATCCGGCAGGATATTTTGCCGCGGAGAATATAAACAAAAAACCGACAGAAGATTTGCTCTTCTGTCGGTTTTTCAATTTTAAAAATTAGTAGGCTACACCCCAGTAGATCATCTTCTGAGCAGGCTTTCCGCAGCACACACAGGTCTCGCCTACTTTTTCCTGGGCGAAGGGAATGCAGCGGGAGCTCATGCCGGCAACTTCCTTCATTTTCAGCTCGCAATCCAGCTCGCCGCACCACATGGTCTTGATGAAGCCACCATTTTGCTCCTGCAAGGCTTTTGCTTCTTCCAGAGTCTGGGCGGTATAGGTATGATCGGTCAGATTCTTCTTTGCCCGCTCATACATACCCTGGTGCACCAGAGCCAGCTGCTCCTGCACGGCATTTTCCAGATCGGTCAGCTGCACAACGATCTTTTCACCGTCGTTCCGACGAACCAGTACGCACTGGCCGTTTTCCAGGTCACGAGGGCCGCACTCCACACGAAGCGGCACGCCCTTCATTTCATACTCAGCGCACTTCCAACCCATGGAGTTATCGGAATCATCCAGCTTTACCCGGTAGCCTGCATTTGCAAGGCGGTCTTTCAAAGCATTGGCTGCTTCCAGAACACCTTCCTTATGCTGGGCGATGGGCAGAACCACAACCTGGATCGGTGCGACCTTGGGAGGCAGCACCAGACCGCTGTTATCACCATGGGTCATGATGATGCCACCGATCAGACGGGTAGACACGCCCCAGGAGGTTTCGTGGGGATTGGTCTTTTGATTGTTCTTGTCGGTAAACTCGATCTCAAAAGCCTTGGCAAAGCCATCGCCAAAGTAATGAGATGTACCTGCTTGCAGCGCCTTCTTATCGTGCATCATGCACTCGATGGTGTAGGTTGCTTCTGCACCGTTGAACTTTTCCTTATCGGTCTTCTGACCGCGAGTCACGGGCATTGCCAGCACATTCTCGCAGAAGTCCGCATAGACATTGAGCATGGTCTCCGTGAAGTTCTTGGCTTCCTCGGCAGTGGCATGAATGGTATGACCCTCCTGCCACAAGAATTCTCTGTGGCGCAGGAACGGACGGCTGGTCTTCTCCCAACGAAGTACACTGCACCACTGGTTATACTTCATAGGCAACTGACGGTGGGTCTGCAATACATTGGCAAAATGCTCGCAGAACAAGGTCTCGGAAGTGGGGCGAATGGCATAACGCTCTTCCAGCTTCTCGCCGCCGCCCATGGTCACCCAAGCGCACTCAGGAGCAAAGCCTTCCACATGGTCCTTTTCCTTCTGTAACAGACTTTCGGGGATCAAAAGGGGCATGTACACATTCTCAACGCCCTGCTTTTTAAACTCCGCGTCCATGATCTTCTGAATATTTTCCCAAATGGCATAGCCATAGGGTCTGTAAATAAACACACCTTTAATGGAGGAGTAATCGATCAGCTGCGCCTTGGTGCACACGTCGGTGAACCACTGGGCAAAATCTTGCTCCATATCGGTGATTTGTTCTACTTTTTTGTCCTTTGCCATGTGTAAAACCTCTTTTCTTTTTGCGTTCTCATTACTCTTTATTTTAGCACACCTGTCAAGGGTTTGCATAGAATGAGATAAAGTTTTTTCCCGGAAGGAGCACAAAAATGAAACAAATCACCCTTTCCCTGGAACCATCGCTGATCCTGTTTTACTCACGCATTGCCGATCGTGTGGGAAAGCCATTGGAGGAAGTATTGACTGATGCGCTATTTCGGCTGGCAGGAGAATTATCGCTGGAAGCGTTGGAAAAGAAAAAATAATCGGAAAACCAATTGTAATTTCCTTCTTTTTTTGCTATACTGTACAAAACTGTACATTAGGAGAATGTTATGAAATCCATTCGAGAAATATATAAAATCGGAAAAGGTCCTTCTTCCTCCCACACCATGGGTCCGGAGCGGGCATCAAAATTCTTCCGTGAAGAATTTCCCCAGGCAGATCGGTATCAGGTAACACTTTTTGGTTCATTGAGCAAAACCGGTATCGGACACGGAACAGATCGGGTCATTCGGCAAGTGCTGTCTCCCCTACCCGTGGAGATCATTTTTTCCAAGGAAGAACTCTCTGACCGGCACCCCAACACCATGGAATTGATTGCTTACAAAAACGATGCAGTTCTGGGTACATGGCAGGTAGAATCCATCGGCGGCGGTGACATTCGGATCAACGGCCAGTCGGATTTGCCGTCCGAAGAAGTTTACATTGAACACTCCTTTGCAGAGATCGCAGATTTTTGCAAATGGCGCTACATTCACACCCTTTGGGAATATGTGGAACTAAACGAAGGCCCGGAAATCTGGGACTTCCTATCCGAAGTCTGGCAAGTGATGAAGCAGGCCATTGCCGACGGATTATCTGCCGAAGGCGTGCTTCCCGGTGGCTTGAACGTACAGCGCAAGGCAAAATTCCTTCGCAACCAAGCTCCGGAGAACGGGGACGCAGGCTTGCTCAAATTCCAGAAAGTTGCCGCCTACGCATACGCAGTTGCGGAACAAAATGCTGATAACGGCACCATCGTCACCGCCCCCACCTGCGGCGCCTGCGGTGTGCTGCCCGCAGTTTTACTGTACGCCCAGGAAACCCGGGGATATTCCGACACGGAAATTTGCCGAGCTCTGGCTACCGCCGGCATCATCGGCAATCTGACCAAGCGCAACGCCTCCATCTCCGGTGCTGAATGTGGCTGTCAGGCGGAAATCGGAACTGCCTGCTCCATGGCTGCCGCAGCCCTCGCCCAGCTGAACGGGCAGGATCTGGATCAGGTTGAATATGCCGCGGAAGTGGCCATGGAACACAATCTGGGTCTGACCTGCGATCCCATTTGTGGCCTTGTACAGATCCCCTGCATTGAGCGCAACGCAGTGGCCGCCCTTCGGGCGATGGACGCCTGCAATTTAAGCTTCTTCCTTACGGGATCCCGAAACATCAGCTACGATATGGTCTGCCGGGCCATGCATGAAACCGGCATCAATCTTAACCACCGCTTCCGGGAAACCAGCGAAGGTGGTTTGGCAAAGATCTACGCCAGAAGAAAATAAGAAAAGCGTCTCAGGCTACGCCAACAACGTAAAGGGAGGGTCAATGACCCTCCCTACTTTATTTTAGATTAGATCACCCGGGTGGTAAGCGCGGGTAACGGCATAGCTGTCGTTGGAGGCTTCCACGATCACATAGAACCAGGCATTCGGCTCATCCTGAGAAGAATCAAACCAGCGGTGCATTACAAACTCTGCCTCAGTCACACCTTCACCCCAAACAGTTTGGTGGAGACGGCGGCTTTTAATCAGCCGGTTTTTCGATTCTTGGCCTGCACAACATCTATTTCCAAACCGGTGAGCTTCAGAAAAGCCGGTTCCGTCAAATCGTTATGCGGAATCATTGCACTATGATCTGTGCCGGAAAGAATGCTGTACCCCCGTTTCTTGTAAGCAGCTTTCACTTCTTCTGGGGTCAGAGTCCCGTCAGAGATATTGGAATGGGTATGCAAATTGGC
>JAZRMV010000013.1:0-13706 GCA_045647845.1 Faecousia sp. | reverse complement strand
CGAACTGGGGATGCAGCAGGGTGTCCAGGTTACGGGGCTCGATCATGGAAACAGCCTTCTTCTCGTCGATCATGCCCTCGTCCACCAGGTCGCAGGCGATCTTCAGAGCAGCAGGAGCGGTACGCTTACCGTTACGGGTCTGCAGCATGTACAGCTTACCGTTCTCAACGGTGAACTCCATGTCCTGCATATCGCGGTAGTGGTTCTCCAGGATCTCGCAAACCTTCTGGAACTGTGCGAAAGCCTCGGGGAACTTGTCAGCCATCTCGGAGATGGGCATGGGAGTACGGACGCCGGCAACAACGTCTTCGCCCTGGGCGTTGGTCAGGAACTCGCCCATCAGGCCGCGCTTACCGGTAGCGGGGTCACGGGTGAAAGCAACGCCGGTGCCGCAGTCATCGCCCATGTTGCCGAAGGCCATGGACTGGACGTTAACGGCAGTACCCCAGGAGTAGGGGATATCGTTTTCACGGCGGTAGATGTTAGCACGGGGGTTGTCCCAGGAACGGAACACAGCCTGGACAGCGCCCATCAGCTGCTCCTTGGGATCGGTGGGGAAATCGGTGCCGATCTTAGCCTTGTACTCAGCCTTGAACTGATTTGCCAGCTCCTTCAGGTCGTCAGCGGTCAGCTCAACGTCCTGGGTAACACCCTTCTTCTCCTTCATCTCGTCGATGAGGGCCTCAAAATACTTCTTGCCGACTTCCATGACGACATCAGAGTACATCTGGATAAAGCGGCGGTAGCAGTCGTAAGCCCAACGGGGGTTGCCGGACTTGGTAGCCAGAACTTCAACAACTTCTTCGTTCAGACCCAGGTTCAAAATGGTGTCCATCATGCCGGGCATGGAAGCGCGAGCGCCGGAACGAACGGAAACCAGCAGCGGGTTCTCCTTGTCACCGAACTTCTTGCCGGTGATCTGCTCCAGCTTTGCCACGTGCTCCATGATCTGAGCCTGGATATCCGCATTGATCATGCGGCCGTCTTCATAATACTTGGTGCAGGCCTCGGTAGAAACCGTAAAGCCCTGAGGAACGGGCAGACCGATGTTGGTCATTTCCGCCAGGTTTGCGCCCTTACCGCCCAACAGTTCCCGCATGGAGCCGTTGCCTTCGGTAAACAGGTAAACATACTTGTGAGCCATAATAATAACCCCTTTCAAAATTTTACATATTTTATAGATTTCTTAAACGCCCAAATACTATACCACGCCACGCGCAAAATTGCAAATCTTTTTTTGCATTTTTTCATTTTATAAGTATATTTTTCACTATTTTGCACCCAAAATCCCGCTTTGGCGCAAAATATCCCTTGACCGGAGCAAACAAGACCCAATATAATAACGGCAAACCCCTAAAAAAGGAAAAGGAGCACCGCTATGAAAAAATTTTGGTCTATACTGCTTTGCCTGCTGCTGGCCTTTTCTATGATGGCGAGTCTGTGCGCCTGCGAAAAACCCGCCCAAGATCCCGTCAGCGGAAATTCAGAGCCCTCCGATCCCTCTGACCCCTCCGAGCCCTCTGACCCCTCCGATCCCTCTGAAACGGAAAGTCTGCTGACCGATACCTGGCGCTGGAATCTAAATCTTGCCCGTCTCTATAACGCTGCCTTAAATCGCTATGACCTGGAAATTCTCCACATCGACAAATTTACCTACCCCGTCACGCTGGAACTGCACGAAGACGGCATCGTCAAACTCTACATTGTGGAAGATTACGCTCTGACCCAACACCACTGGAATGCCTCCATGCTGGAACAAGCGCTAATCAGTTTCATACCGGAAGCCTTTCATATGTCCCTGGAAACATTTCTGGAAAGCAAAAATACCACGCTGAATGCCCTGATTGATTCCGTTATGACGCCCCTGCTCCCCAACACCCTGGACATCGGTTTTACCGGCTACTATAAAGTAGTTGACAACCGGCTATACATGAGCGAAGATACGGAATTTACCGAAGACGAAGCATGTCCTTTCACCTTGGACGGGGATCGCCTTCTGATTGAAAATGAAGGCAGCGCCCCCTTTGCTCCCATGAACTTCACCCGCTATATTGACGATATTGAATATTAAAAAACCGGGCAAATGCCCGGTTTTTTAATATTCTCTTACCACTGCTTTTACCAAGCCGATCAGCTCCGCCTCGGAGCCATCAATAGGCTCATACGCATCATTTTCCGGCAACAGCCAGACCTTCCCGTTGCGCCGGGACAAGCGCTTGACCGTCGCCTCATCTCCGATCCGGGCCACCACGATCTGCCCGTCATTGGCCGTCTGCTGAGGGCGGACCACCACCTTATCTCCGCTGAGAATGCCGGCGCCGATCATGGAATCGCCACGTACCCGCAGGGCAAAACAACCGGGATCTCCATCCCAGGCCATGGTCCCCTCCTGATTCTCATAGGCCAGGATCGGCACGCCTGCGGTGACCACACCGATCACCGGGATCTGCCCCGGGCGAACATTGGTCACGATAGAACGCTTGCGGCCCTTGGCATCCGGGGACAGAAGCAGTCCCTTTTCCTGCAATGCCTGAATGTGATAGCTCACCGAAGCGGTGGAACGAAGCCCTACTGCCGCGCCGATCTCCCGCACGGAAGGTGCATAGCCATGCTCCTGCACGAACTGATTCACATATTCCAAAATCCGATCCGCTTTATCACTAGTTCTGGGCATTATGGTTCCCTCCTGCTGATTTTTCTTTATTATAGCACATATGTCCGAAAAAGAAAAGCGTTTTTTGACCTGTTTTGCCTCTGCTGCATAGAATAATTTCAGAAAGGAGCGATCACATGGATACAATCAACCAGCAAATGGCGCAACGGGTATGGCAGCGGGTTCGGGGCGAATCGGAAAAAGCCGATCTTTCCGGCCTGCTCTTTTCCGAATATCAAGCCGCCGCAGACTATCAGCAGCTGCAATCCCGCCTGCCGGGAAAAGCCGCGGTTTTTCGACAGCTTTCCGAAGAATCCCGCCGCCACTGCGCCTGCCTTTCCGGCATTCGTTTTCTGCAAGGTACCGGAGCCAAAAAGCCTACGCTTCCAAAGGCAAAACAAGAGCAGCCAGGCATGATCCTTCGCCGCTGCTGCGGCCAATGTATGCGCGCAGCCCAAGGATATCAAGCTTATACGAACGACCCGGAATACGGCTCCGTTTTTGCCGCCCTTGCCCGGGAAAAGCAGCACCAGCTGCGGCTTCTTCTGGAAATTCTCGGAGAACCCACCGAGAGCAAATAAAATATCCCGCGGCGAATCATTCGCCGCGGGATATATCTTGATTTTCAGTTCAACTCTGCGCCTTCCAGCAAAGCGTTGCAACGGTACATAACGCCTTCGTAATAATACAGTTCATACTCGGTCATGTTATCTTCCGTCCAAATCGACAGTGCCTCATTAAACTGCTGCAACTGATTGACGTATTGGGTATACTTCTTCTGCAAGGAAGTGGTGTTGGAAGCAGCCGCATACTCTGCCAAAAACTCGCAGTACTCTACCACGAACGCCTCATAGTTGTTGAGCACTTCAATGCACTCAGAAGTAAAGGTGTTCTGGTTGCTGTCGTCCTTCGTAGTCTCCGTAGGAGCAGAGGGTTCGGAAGGCTCGGTGGGCAGCTCCTTATCCGCAGCCTCATCCAGAATCGCTTCCACATCCATGTTGCCGGCATTGAAGCCTTCCAGAATGCTCTGGTAGTTGATCAAACCTCTGCCGACCACACCGGCGTAATCCTGCTCCATAGAGTAGGTGATGTTCAGATAGGAAGTGTACATGGGAGTCCACGCAGTAGAATACTCATCTTTCAGCTCCGTGCCCACCACAGTGGCGATCAGGCCTTCGCACAAATCATACACCTCTTCGGTGCAGTTTCTCCAAAATTCACCGTAAGCGGTGATATTGGTGTCCCAAAGATTCCAGTACTCTGCCAGGGCGCTTTCCCAGGTCTCATGATCGCCCTTGCCGGACTTCGCCAGCAGAACAAAATAGTCCACAGCGATGGCTTCTGCATTTTCGTACAGCTTATCGGATACCTTCTGCAAATTCTTATAGAAGTCGGGAACCACATAAGCTTTTTCCTTGTATGTAGCATAGCTTTCGCCCAGCACACTCTTCAAGGTCACCATGTTGTCTTCCACAAACTCCGTGCTGATCGCAAATTGCTCAGCAAAAGCGTCCAGAATGCTCTGGGCATCTTCCGGATTATAATCCAGCTTCTGATTGGGAACTTTATTAAAAATGTTTTCTTTTTTCTTTTCTTCTTCAACGGGCTTGCAGGCGGCCATGGAAAGCACCATCGACAGCACCAGCAGAACGGACAAAATCACGGAAATAGATTTTTTCATAATTTCACTCCCTAATGACATAAGCTTTCATTAAAATATCACGATTTCCCGAAAAAAGCAACCACTTTCTTTATTTGTTTTGTCCGGTTCCGACACATTTTCCCAACTTCATACACTTTTCCACTTTTTTCTGTTTTTTCCTGATATAAATCACAGAAAATACCGAGGCAAACTATTGATTTTATACGCTATGTATGTTATTATAACATGAAAACATTTTGCCGCTTTTGGCCCAACAACTACTATCGGAAGTGATATATAAAATGAACTCAAATCCGCGTAACCGTACGCGCACAGCCAGACGCCCGCGCAAACACATTAACCCTTTATTCGTGGTTACCGTACTTTCTGCTGTTCTGGCAATATTGATTATCGTAGCGATCCTTCTGGTCGTCAATCCCAGATTCTATAAAGTAGTCACCGTAGAGGCCGGCACCGTATTACCCAAAGCGCAACGATTCCTGGCAGACAACAAAAACATCACCTTATCCTACGGTGACGGCATTGACCAGGTGCAGCTTGATGTCCCCGGTGATTATCCGGTCACCATCTGCTGGGACAATAAATCCACCAAGGCCATCATTCGCGTGGTAGATACCGTCGCCCCCATCGGCGTTGTGCGTCCCCTATCCGCCCTGCGGCAAAACATTCCCGCCGCAAAAGACTTTTTCCTGATCACCAAAGACGCAACGGATGTCACCGCCCGCTATGAATCCGCACCGGATCTTCAAAACGAGCAGCCCCAGAATGTAACACTGATCCTGGAAGACGCCGGCGGCAACGAGACCCGCTATACCACCACTCTGACCGTACAGGTAGACCGACAGAGCCCCTCCTTTGTTGGTCTGAAAAACATTGATATTTATCTGGGCAAGACTGTGTCCTACCGCAACGGCATCACCGTCACAGACGATCACGACCCGGCCCCCACCTTCCAGGTGGATTCTTCCGCCGTTGACCTTTCCAAAATCGGTCAGTACCCGGTGACCTATACCGCCACCGATGCTTCCGGCAACCAAACCGTGGTGACCGTCACCGTCTCTGTGCTGGAAATGCGCAGCGATTATGTGGAAATGGATGTGATCAATACCGAAATCGAAAAAATTCTGGCCAAGATCGTAAACGACAATATGTCCACCATAGAAAAGATTCAAGCGATATACAGATGGATCCGCAGCAACTGCTCCTATAAAGGCACCACCTTTAAAGACGACTGGCGGCAGGCCGGTTATCGGATGCTGACGGAACGCAGAGGCGATTGTTACTACTTCTTGGGTATATCCAGACTGATGCTTGAATATCTGGACATTCCCTGCATTGAGGTCAGAAAAGTCAAAGTCAAAGAAACTGACTCCAACCATTTTTGGCTTCTCGTCAGCGCAGACAACGGTCAGAACTACTATCACTTTGATACCACGCCCCGTCGCGAAGGCGGCACCTTCTGCATGGTCACCGACCAGGAGCTGGACGCCCATTCTTTGCAGTATAACAACTGCTTCAATCGGGATAAATCCTTGTATCCCGCCACACCGGAGACGAAGCCATGGTAAACGAAAGAAAAACATTGGGTGTCATCGGCGGTCTGGGGCCCGGTGCAACGGCTCATTTTATGAACCTGGTCACCGATATGACCGATGCGGCCGTGGATCAGGAGCATGTGGAAATGATCGTATTCAGTTCCCCCTCCATTCCGGATCGCACCCGGTATATTTTGGATAACACCCAGCCCAACCCCCTGCCCCAAATGTTGCAGATCGGCCAAAAGCTGACCCAATTGGGCGCAGATCATATTGTCATTCCCTGCATGACCGCCCATTATTTTTACGGCGCGCTGGAATCGGGCATCCACACCCCCATTATCAACGGTGTTGCCCTCACCGCCGCCCAGCTGAAAGAGCAGGGCTTTACCCGTATCGGCATCATGGCCACCATCGGCACTGTCCGTTCCGGTATCTTCCACCGGGAATTGGAAAAACTGGGCATGGAGACCATCGTTCCTTCCGAGGAGCGGCAGGCAGATGTGACCCATATCATTTTCAACAATATCAAAGCCGGTATCCCTGCCGAAATGGATCGGTTTTATGCCGTTGCCGAGCAATTGCGGCAAAACGGCGCCCAGGCCATCATCTTAGGCTGCACGGAATTGTCCCTGGTCAAGCGGGACAACCCCATTGGCCCCGGCTTTATCGACGCCATGGAGGTGCTTGCGCAGCAAAGCGTGCTTCGCTGTGGCGGTACATTGAAAGAATCCTGCAAAGATCTGATTTCTAAATAAACGGAGAGAAAATTATGACTAACATTCTGGAATATCTGGAACATAGCGTCAACCGGGTGCCAGACAAGGTTGCCTTTGCCGACGAGACCGTAGGTCTTACCTTCCGTCAGACCTATGATGCAGCCCGGGCAGTAGGCTCCTTCCTTGCCGCAGAGGGTCTTTACAAGCAGCCCGTGGTAGTGTTCAAGAAAAAGCACCCCACCACACTGGTGTCCTTCTTCGGCATTATATACTCCGGCAACTACTATGTGCCCCTGGATGACGAGATGCCCCATCACCGGATCGATCTGATCTTGAAGACCCTGCGCCCCAGCGCCATGATCTGTGATGCGGACACCGCCCCCCTGGTAAAGGACTTTGATTATTCCGGAAAAGTTTATATTTACGACGATATCTGCAACCATGCAGCGGACGAAGAGGCCCTTTGCTCCATTCGCCGGCGTCAGCTGGATATTGACCCCATTTACATTGTTTTCACCTCCGGTTCCACCGGTGTGCCCAAGGGCGTCATCGCCTGCCACCGCTCCGTGATCGATTACATCGAGCGGCTGTGTGAAGTAATGAAGTTCACCGAAGATACCATTTTCGGCAACCAGACACCCCTTTACTTTGACGCTTACCTGAAAGAGGTCATTCCCACATTAAAATACGGCGCAACCACCATTTTGATCCCCAAGCAGCTGTTTATGTTCCCGGTCAAACTGGTGCAGTTCATCAACGAGCACAAGATCAACACCCTGTGCTGGGTGGTTTCCGCTCTGACCATGATCTCCTCTTTCCGGGTGTTTGAGAAATTGAAACCCGAATATTTGCACACCATCGCTTTCGCCAGCGAGGTGTTCCCCATCAAGCAGTTCAACATCTGGCGGCAAACCTTGCCCAACGCCCGGTTCATCAACCTCTACGGTCCTACCGAGACCACCGGCATCTGCTGCTATTATGAAGTGGATCGGGAATTTGCCCTGGACGAGCATATCCCCATCGGCCGCCCCTTCCGTAACACCGAGATCTTGCTCCTGGACGAAAACGATAAGCTGGCCGAACCGGGCAAGCAGGGCGAGATCTGCATTCGCGGCACCCGGCTGACCCTCGGTTATTACCGCAATCCGGAAAAGACCGCAGAGGCCTTTGTCCAGAACCCCCTGAACGATCTTTACCCGGAGCTGATCTACCGCACCGGTGACTTGGGTTACTACAACGAGCGAGGCGAACTGATGTTCCTGTCCCGAAAGGATTTTCAGATCAAGCACATGGGCCACCGGATCGAGCTGGGCGAGATCGAAGTGATCGCCGATATGCACGATCAGGTCAATTCCGCCTGCTGCATTTTCGACAACGAAAAGAAAAAGATCGTTCTTTACTATTCCGGCGATCTGACCCCGGCAGACCTGAGCACTTACATCAAAAGCAAACTGCCCCGCTACATGGTGCCCCATGTGACCCGGCAGCTTGATATGCTTCCTCTGACACCCAACGGAAAGATCGACCGCAATCTTTTGAAGCAGATGTATCTGGAAAACGCATGATAAGGAGAAATGAACATGGAAAAACTGTTGGAAATTTTGACCGAACTGCACCAGGACGTAGATTTTAACACCTGCACCACCCTCATCGACGATAAGATCCTGGACTCTTTTGACATCGTCACCATCGTGGCAGAGATCGACGCAGAATACGACGTATCCATTCCCGCGGAAGAACTGATCCCCGAAAACTTCAACTCCGCCCAGGCGCTGTATGCTCTGGTGGAAAAACTCATGAACGAATAAGGATAGATCATGCAATTTACTTCTGTAAGCTTTTTGCTGTTTGCGGCAGCGCTGCTGGTATTTTACTGGCTGACCCCGGGCAGATTCCGGTGGATCCTGCTGCTGGCGGCAAGCTATATCTTTTATCTGTGGGCAGGCGTGGAGTATCTGGCATTTATTTTGCTGACTACCCTCACCACTTATGCCGCCACCCGGCTGATGGGCAACCGTCTGGATAAGCAAAACGCTTACCTTGCGGAAAATAAGCAGACCCTTTCCCGGGACGAGCGCAAAGCCTATAAGGCAAAGGTAAAAAAGGGCAACCAGGTATTCTTAGTTGCATGCCTTTTGATCAATTTTGGCGTACTTGCGCTGTGTAAAGCGCTGCTGATTGAGCCTTTTTCTGCCATGGCAAAGGGTGGAAATTTGTCGTTTTTGACCCTTGGCCTGCCTTTGGGCATTTCCTTTTATATGTTCCAATCCATGGGCTATGTGGTCGATGTGTACCGTGGCACCGCCAAAGCGGAGACCAATATCTTCCGTCTGGCGCTGTTCGTATCCTTCTTCCCCCAGCTGGTGCAAGGCCCCATCAGCAAGTTTTCTCAGCTTGCGCCCCAGCTTTACGCACCCAAGGCCTTTGACGGCAAGCAGCTGTCCTTCGGCTTACAGCGAATGCTCTGGGGTTATTTCAAGAAGCTGGTCATCGCCGACCGGATCGCCGCTGCGGTGATCGCCCTCCGAGGCCCTGAATTCACCGGCGTGGGCTTTTTCCTGCTGACGGTTTTTTACGCAGTGCAGATCTATGGTGACTTTACCGGCGGCATCGACATTACCATCGGTCTTGCCCAAGCGCTGGGCATTACCCTGCCGGAAAACTTCGTACGCCCGTACTTTTCCAAGAACATTGCCGAATATTGGCGCCGCTGGCACATCTCTCTGGGCGAATGGATGAAAGATTACATCTTCTACCACATCTCCGTCAGCCAGCCCATGCTGAAACTGAGCAAGTCTGCCCGGGCAAAATTCGGCAACTTCGGCAAGCGGCTTCCGGTGTATGTGGCCTCCATCGCCACCTGGTTCGTCACCGGTATCTGGCACGGTCTGACCCCCAACTTTGTGCTGTGGGGTATGCTCAACTGCTTCGTGATCGTGGTTTCCGAGGAGCTGATGCCCCTGTACGAAAAATTCCATAGCCGCTTCCGTCTGAAAGAAAAAGCCTGGTATGGCGGCTTTGAAATGCTGAGAATGTTCGTACTGATGAACATGATCCGCATTTGCGACCTGTTCCCCCGAGTGGGCGACTATTTCGCCCGCATGGGTTCTCTGGTCACCACCTTTAATTTCCACATTCTCTGGGACGGCACCATGTTAAAACTGGGCCTGACCGGCTTGGATTACATCATTCTTCTTTGCGGTATTATGCTGATTTTTGTCGTAAGCCTCACGGAAGAAACCAAGGGCAGCGTCCGGGAGTTCCTTTGGAAAAAGCCCTTGCTGCGTTACGTTCTGATCATTGGGCTGTTACTGGTGGTGCTGCTGATGGGCAGCTACGGCATTGGCTATAACGCCAGCAGCTTTATCTACAACCAATTCTAGGAGGCAGCCGTGAAAAAGAAAATATTCCGCACAACCGCGGCGCTTCTGGCATTTATTTTGATCTTTACCCTGCTGCAAGCCTTGCTAATGCCCAAATATATGGAAAACCGGGAAGGCGCGCTGATTCGGGAATATTATGACCATGCGGGCAACAACGATGTGATCTTCATCGGTGACTGCGAGGTGTACGAAAACTTCTCTCCCATTACCATGTGGGAAGAATACGGCATCACCTCTTACATTCGCGGCAGCGCCCAGCAGCTGATTTGGCAGTCATACTACCTGATGGAAGAAACCCTGCGCTACGAAAAACCCGACGTGATCGTATTTAATGTGCTTTCCATGAAGTACAACACCCCTGCCAGCACCGGCAGGCAGGATCAGCGGGAAGCTTACAACCGCATGACTCTGGACGGCATGCGCTGGTCCAGCTCCAAATGGAACGCCATTCTGGCTTCTCTGACGGAGCAAGAAAAACTGTGGGAAGCCCAGTACAGCTACATTCTGCCTCTGCTTCGCTACCACGACCGGTGGTCGCAGCTGACGGAGGAAGATTTCCGCTACTGGTTTAAAAAAGATCAGGTTTCCGACATGGGCTACCTAATGCAGACCGGTATCAAACCCTACGAAACCCCCTATGCGGAGCGACCGCTGGCAAACTACACCTTCGGTGAAAACAGCTACTACTATCTGGACAAGATGGTGGAGCTTTGCAAGGCTAACGATGTACAGTTGGTGCTGGTGAAAGCCCCGTCCATGTCCCCCATCTGGTGGGATCAATGGGATCAGCAAATGGTAGAATATGCTCAAAAGCACGACCTTCTGTATGTCAACATGCTGGATCACATTGAGGAGATCGGCATTGACTGGTCCACCGACACCTATGATGCAGGACTGCACCTGAATGTGTACGGCGCAGAAAAAGCCGCCCGCTGGTTTGGAAAGATCCTTTCCGAGCAATGCGGTGTGGCCGACCGGCGCAACGATTCTGCGGTTAACGGCACTTGGGCAGAGATCTGCAACACCTATTACGAACGCAAAAAAGCAATGGAAGCGCAAAACAGCTAAGGAGGAACTATGAAAAAACTTTTGATTTTACTGCTTGCCCTTTGCATGGTGGCAAGCCTGGCAGCCTGCGGTGAACAGTCCGGAAACACCAATAACCCCGGCAACAACAACTCCACTCCGCGGGTCGGTTTTACTTTCACCTACAAGGGAACGAAGATCGCCATTAATGACGACGCTGCGCCCATCGTTGCCGCCCTTGGCACGCCCATGAGCTACACCGAAGAAGCCAGCTGCGCATTTGACGGCACCAGCAAGATCTACTACTACGGCAGCTTCTATCTGGAAACTTACCCCATGGACGGCAAGGATCTGGTGTTCGGCTTCTGGTTTGTGGACGACAGCATCGCCACCGAGGAGGGCATCTACATCGGTGCGACCCAGCCCCAAGTGGATAACATCTACGGTGCTGCAGCTTTCAACGGCATCAACGCCTACACCATCACCAAGGGCGAAGATGTGCTGACCATTATTTTGGAGGACGGTGCAGTTTCCTCCATTCAGTACCAGCTGGCTCTGGGCTAATAAAACAATCAACAACGCGGCAGAGAAAAATCTCTGCCGCGTTGTTATTCTATTGTTGGGGCAATTATGCGCCAAGCAGACAATCCCAGTCGAACAGTTCGCCCGGATCCGTTTTGGCGGGAGAATATTCCTCATGACCGATGATGTGCTCCCGATCCATGGGGATCTGATTCCGGGTGCAAATATCCTGCACCAAGATTTTCAGAGCGTCGTACTGCGCCTGGGTATAACCGATCAGCGCTGGGTCCAGTTTGTCATACTCGCTTGCCGTCAGATATTGCTTCATGTCATCTTTCGAGCCGATGGCAACCATCTCAATGCCGATGGCATAGTCGTTCAGCCGGTTTGTATAGGCAGGATCGTCCTTCCAAGTGCCCTTGCCTGCGTGGTATGCTACCAGATTTTCCGGAATATAGCAGGAAACTGAGCCGTCCCGGTCAATGATATAATGAACGCTCACTCCATAATCCTCAAAAATCCCCCGAACCAATTCCTGATTATAAGGATCGGTCTTAGAAAGCACCACCGCACTGGTAAAGTGAATCATCACAAATTCCGGATTACGTTCCCGCGCTCTGGAAAAGCTTTCAAAAGGAAGCAGATAATCCTTCACCGCTGTGGGTGCAACCACTTCCTCGGGCATTTGGGTAAAGGCATCGGTATAGGCTTTTCCGCAACGACGACAGGTGTGAGAAGTATAACCCTGGGTGGTATAGGTGGGCGGTACGGTCACTTCCTCGTAATCATGCTCCAAGGCTTTTACCACATGCTCCACATAGGCATCATCGCAAGCGCAGCGGTAAAGGGTGAACCCATCTTCCTCGCAGGACGGCTGCACCACACTTACACTGTAACTATGAACATGGGTATTGCAGCCGGAAAGCAATGCGCAAAGAGCCAGCGCAGCTGCCAAACATTTCTTATTCATGATTTTCACCCGCCTTTTTCTTACAGTATACCACATTTTACGGATTTCGCAAGAAAAACGACCTTGCCGAAGCAAGGTCGTTTATTTTTATTTTGCTGTGGAAGCGGAACGCAGCGTAACGTCGTGGTAGCCGCCCTCTACGATAGAGGTTGCGGACACCAGGGTCAGCTTCGCGTTTTTCTGGAAGTCGGGAATGTTCAGTTCACCGCAGTTGCACATGGTGGACTTGACCTTATACAAAGAAGCTTCCACATTATCATGCAGAGAGCCGGCATAGGTGACATAGGAATCGACGCCCTCTTCAAAGCTCAGCTTTGCGGAGCCGCCCAGGTCATAACGCTGCCAGTTCCGGGCACGGTTGCTGCCCTCGCCCCAGTATTCCTTCATGTAAATGCCATTGACCAGCACCTTGGGAGTGGGGCCCTCGTCGAACCGGGCGAAGTAACGGCCCAGCATCAGGAAGTCCGCGCCCATGGCCAGGGCCAGAGTCATGTGGTAATCGTGGACGATACCACCGTCAGAGCAAATGGGAACATAAATACCGGTTTCAGCAAAGTACTCGTCTCGGGCTGCAGCCACTTCGATCAGTGCAGTTGCCTGACCTCTGCCGATGCCCTTGGTCTCACGGGTGATGCAGATACTGCCGCCGCCGATACCGACCTTAATGAAATCTGCACCAGCCTCGGCCAGGAAGCGGAAGCCATCCCGGTCCACCACGTTGCCTGCACCGATCTTCACGGTATCGCCATAGTTCTCACGAACCCAGGCGATGGTCTTCTGCTGCCAGCAGGTGTAACCCTCAGAAGAATCGATGACCAGCACGTCCACACCGGCATCCAGCAGAGCGGGAACACGGGTAGCATAGTCACGGGTGTTAATACCTGCGCCAACCAGGTAGCGCTTCTCCTGGTCCAGCAGTTCCAGGGGGTTGGCCTTATGGGAAGCGTAATCCTTACGGAATACGAAGTACAGCAGATGATCATTCTTGTCCACAATGGGCAGGCTGTTCAGCTTATGATCCCAAATAATGTCGTTGGCCTCTTTCAGGGTCGTCTCCGCGGGAGCGGTGATAAGCTTTTCCCGGGGAGTCATGAAGGTAGAGACCTTCTGGGCGGGATCCATACGGGACACCCGGTAGTCACGGCCGGTGACGATACCCAAAAGCTTACCGTTGGCGGTGCCGTCTTCGGTAATCGCTACGGTGGAGAAGCCGTTGCGCTCTTTCAGTGCCAGCA
>JAZRMV010000012.1:0-64688 GCA_045647845.1 Faecousia sp. | reverse complement strand
ACCATTCTGGCACACATTTCCGGCAAGCTTAGAATGAACTTTATTAAGATCTTGCCCGGTGACAAGGTAACCGTTCAAATGTCTCCTTATGATCTGACCCAAGGCCGGATCACTTGGAGAAGCAAGTAAAGACACGAGACGAAAGTTTCATATGGAGGTTAAACAGTATGAAGGTAAGACCGTCCGTTAAACCCATGTGCGAAAAGTGTAAGGTTATTAAGCGCAAGGGTCGCGTAATGGTAATTTGTGAAAATCCCAAACACAAGCAGAGACAAGGCTAATAGGAGGTGCTGAAAGAATATGGCACGTATTTCTGGTATTGACCTTCCCCGCAAGAAGCGGATCGAAGTAGCGCTGACTTATATCTACGGCATCGGACCTGCCCGTGCCGCCAAGGTTTTGGAAATGACCGGTATCGACGCTGATATCCGTGTTAAGGACCTGACTGAAGAGCAGGAAGCTCAGCTGCGTGACGCAATTGAGCATAACTTTATTATCGAACGTGACCTGCGCCGTGAAAATGCGATGAACATCAAGCGGCTCAGCGAAATCGGCTGCTATCGCGGCCTGCGTCACCGCCGTGGTCTGCCTGTCCATGGACAGAGAACTAAGACCAACGCCCGTACTCGTAAGGGTCCCAAGAAGACCATTTCGAACAAGAAGAAGTAAGGAGGGATATGTACAATGGCTAAGGCTACTAAGAAAGTTGTTAAGCGCCGCCGCGAGCGTAAAGTTGTTGAAAAGGGTGCGGCACATATCCGTTCCTCTTTTAACAACACCATGGTGACTATCACCGACCTGGAAGGCAATGCTCTGTCTTGGGCTTCCCCCGGCGGCCTGGGTTTCCGTGGTTCCCGTAAGTCTACTCCCTTTGCTGCTCAGACCGCAGCAGAGACCGCTGCAAAGGCTGCAATCGATAACTGCGGCTTGAAGTCCGTTGAAGTTTACGTCAAGGGACCCGGTCAGGGACGTGAGGCTGCAATCCGTGCGCTCCAGTCTGCTGGTCTGGAAGTCGTGATGATCAAGGACGTGACTCCCATTCCTCACAATGGTTGCCGTCCTCCCAAGAGACGTCGTGTCTGATTTAGGTATAGGAGGAATTTTGCGATATGGCTAAGAATATGCAGCCCGTTTTGAAGCGTTGCAGAACGCTGGGCGTTTCTCCTGCCGCCATGGGTTATTCCAAGACTTCCAACAAGAACCCCGGCGGCCAGAGAAGAGCAAAGAAGTCTGAGTATGCTACTCAGCTGACCGAAAAGCAGAAGGTTAAATTTGTCTACGGTATTCAGGAAAAGCAGTTCCGGAACTACTACGACAAGGCCGCCCGCGCTGAGGGCAACACCGGTGAGGTGCTGCTGAGCTTGGTGGAGCGCCGCCTGGATAACGTGGTGTACCGCCTGGGCTTTGCCAACTCCCGCCGTCAGGCTCGCCAGCTGGTTAACCACGGTCATTTCACCGTTAATGGCAATCGCGTGAACATCCCCAGCTATCTGATTAAGGTTGGTGATGTGGTTGCGGTTTCCGAGAAGAGCAACTCCAACAACTTCTTCAAGAAGCTGAAGGAAGACGATGCTTTTGTTGCTGCTCCCCAGTGGTTGGATCGTGACAAGAACACTCTCCAGGGCAAGGTCGTTGCTGTGCCCACCAAGGCGGACATCGACTTCGACATCGCTGTGCACCTGATCGTCGAGTTGTACTCCAAGTAATCGACCCCTTGTTCGTTCGTATTGTCAATTGTGGGGTGCATTCTACACCCCATACTCTTGAGAAGGAGGGTTTTAGTTCATGGTAGAAATTGAAAAGCCCCGCATCACTTGTTTGGACTCTGCTGAGGATGTTTCCTACGGCAAGTATATTGTGGAGCCGCTGGAGCGCGGCTATGGCATGACTCTGGGCAACTCTTTGCGCCGGATTCTGTTGAGCAGCCTGCCCGGTTATGCGGCTACCTCTGTAAAAATTGCCGGTGTGCAGCATGAATTCTCCACCATCCCCGGTGTTAAGGAGGATGTGACGGAGATCGTTCTGAATGTGAAGCGGATGATTGTCAAGCTCCACAGCCAAGGTGTTAAGACTGTTTATATTGATGCAGTGGGTCCCTGCGAGGTCACTGCCGGCAGCATCAAAGCTGACGGTGAGGTAGAACTGCTGAACCCTGATTTGCACATCTGCACCTTGGGTTCCGATGCCACTTTGAATATGGAGATCACTTTGTCCGAGGGTCGCGGTTATGTTTCCGCTGATCGGAACAAGACCGCTCAGACCGTGATCGGTGTGATCCCCATTGACTCCATCTATTCTCCTGTTAAAAAGGTGAATTACACGGTGGAGCCCACCCGTGTCGGCGATAAGACCGACTTTGATAAACTGACTCTTGAAGTCTGGACAGATTCCACCATCTCTGCTAAGGATGCGGTTTCCCTGGGCGCCAAGATCCTGAGTGATCATCTGACTGTGTTTACCAACCTGTCTGATAGCATCACCACTGGTTCTACTGTCGTCGAGAAGAATCCCGATCGTCCCGATGCCAAGCTGGCCATGACCATTGATGAACTGGATCTGTCTGTCCGCAGCTTCAACTGCCTGAAACGTGCCAACATCAATACCGTTGCTGATCTGATCAACAAGACCGGCGAGGATATGATGAAGGTCCGTAACATGGGCAAGAAGTCTTTGGACGAGGTTCAGAAGAAGCTGGAAATGATGGGCTTGTCCCTGGCCAGTGAAGATTCTGGCAGCAACAATTAAGTCAACCTTTCAAAAAGGAGGAAATGTTCATGTTCGGAACTCGTAAGCTGGGCAAAGACAGCACACAGAGAAAGGCACTGCTGCGTCAGCTGGTAACCGATCTGCTGGAAAACGGCAAGATCGAGACCACCTTCTGCCGCGCTAAGGAAGTGCAGCCTGTGGTTGAGAAGATGATCACTTTGGGCAAGAAGGGCGGCCTGACCAATTATCGCCGCGCTCTGGCGTACATCACCAAGGAAGATGTTGCCAACAAGCTGTTCAAGGAGATTGCTGCCAACTATGCAGATCGTAATGGTGGTTACACTCGCGTAACCCGTACCGGCGCTCGTCGGGGCGACGCTGCTGAGATGGCAATTATCGAGCTGGTTTGATCCGGTAAATGTATGAATGAAAGCCTGACGCATACCGCGTCAGGCTTTTTCTTTTCATCCATAAAGCGGCTAATATTTTTGAAAAAGCTATTGACTTTTAGGTGGACGTGTTATATAATAGCAAAGCTGTCTGCGAAATGCTGCTATAGCTCAGCCGGTAGAGCGCATCCTTGGTAAGGATGAGGTCGCCAGTTCAAATCTGGCTAGCAGCTCCAAAAAATCAGTCATCCCATACGGGGTGGCTGATTTTTTATTAGCAGATACAAATTTGAACTGGCGAAGCCAGTTCGAATTTGGTTGCGAGACCGAGCGCCGTCGGGGGGCGGAGGTGCGAGGGCGCAGCGAGTGCTGCGGTCGATCAAATCGAGGGAAAGCGTAGACCCAAAGATTTTATCGGGCAAAGAAAAATGAAAAATCCGGTGTCATTGACCAGATGACACCGGATTTTTACAAATAGGAAAGGGATATAAAATAGAAGAAAGAACAAAATGTTTCGCTTTATACTTTTATTTTACGGCCCTTTTATTAAGAAAATAAGTGATTAAATGTTAAAAAAGTATTAAGTTGAGGAAAAATTCGCTAAAATTTCCCATTTTGGCATAGCTTCAAAGGTGTAATCTTTGCCGTAAAGGCTGAACCGCAGACAGCAGCAAAATAGCTGTGGGGCAGTAAATGGATCCTTTGCGCCATACTTATGGTCACCAAGCAGGGGAAAACCACGGCTGGAAAATTGGACACGGATCTGGTGACTGCGGCCGGTATGCAGCCGGATGCGAACTAGCGCATTTGGGGCGGGAGTCAGTCTCTGATATTCCAGATGAGCGGCCTTCACGCCCTTTCTGGGGCGCTTGACTACGAAAACTTTGTTGCTTTTGCTGTCCTTAAATAGCAGATCTTCCCAATCGCCATATTCCGGTGGCTCACCATGGACTTGCGCTACATACTCTTTGACCATTTCGTTGCGCTGAATGACACCGGAAAGGGCGGCAGCGGCTGTTTTGTTTCTGGCATAGACCATCACACCGCCTACATTTTTGTCCAGGCGGTGAAGTGCATAGATCTCATCGCCCAGCTGTGCCGGCACATCGTGCTCTGAGTCCAAACCTACGGGCTTGATGCATACCACGATATTTTCATCAGAATACAAAATTTCCATAAGTGAACCTCGAATCAGTGTTCTTTTCTCCCAGTATAGCACAATTCCGGTAAAATGCAAAAAAGATTTGCCAAGAACCCAAAATAATGTATAATGGTAGTATGATTTGGAGGAATGTGACATGACCACAAAGGATTATCAGCAAAAATCGCCTTTGACGATTTTTTTGCGCTATTTTGCAAACCACAAAAAGTTGTTCGCCATTGATGTGTTGTGTGCAGTTTTGATTGCGGCGATCGATCTTCTGTTCCCACTGGTGACCAGAAGTGCCCTGTATGATATGTTGCCCGGACAAATGTACAAAACCTTTTTTCTGGTGATGGCGATTGTGGTGGTTTGTTATTTACTGCGCTCGTTTTTGAATTATATCGTGGCTTACTACGGCCATACCTTTGGCATACGTGTAGAGGCGGATATCCGCAAGGATCTGTTTGCCCATATGCAGGATATGAGTTTTGATTTTTACGATCGGAATCGCACCGGCCAGCTGATGAGCCGGCTGACGACGGATCTGTTTGAGCTGACGGAGCTCGCGCACCATGGCCCGGAGGATCTGCTCACATCTGTACTGACGATCATCGGTGCGCTGATCGTAATGGGTACGATCCAATGGCGGCTGGCGGTGGTGGTGGCGCTGACGATCCCGGTGTTTCTGATCGTGGTCATGTCGATGCGTCGGCAGATGGCCAAGGCTTCCAAAGCAGCAAAGGAAAAGACCGGTTACATCAACCAGGAAATCGAGTCCAGCCTTTCCGGCTTCCGCACCGCCAAGGCGTTTGCCAATGAAGAAACGGAAAATGCCCGGTTTACTGCGGCAAATGAGATATACAAGGGCTCGAAACGGGAATTCCACAAGGCAATGGGGCGTTTTCACAGCAGCGTGGAGTTCTTCTTGTGCAGTCTGAATGTGGTGATCATCGGCGTGGGCGGTTACTGTGTCATGCAGGGACAGATGGATTATCGGGATCTTCTGACCTTTACACTGTATATTTCTTCCTTCGTTGGCCCTATGCGTAAACTTTCCGGTTTCAGCGAAATGTTTGCCAACGGTTTTGCTGGTCTGAACCGATTCGTTACAATTATGCGCACAGAACCGACTTTGCAGGATGCGGAGAATGCCTCGGATTTGAGGAATGTGCAGGGCAATATCACGGTGGATCAGGTTTCTTTTGCCTATGACGGGGAATTGGAAGTTCTGCGGAATGTTACCTTGCAGGTGGAAGCGGGGGAGACGGTGGCGATTGTTGGTCCCTCCGGCGGCGGAAAAACGACGCTGTGCCAGTTGATCCCGCGGTTTTATGATGTTTCGGAGGGCACAATTTCCATTGATGGGCAGGATATTCGCCAGGTAACGCAAAAATCCATTCATCAAAACATTGGCATCGTGCAGCAGGATGTGTTCTTATTTGCAGATACGATTTTGGAAAATATTCGTTACGGTAAGCCGGACGCTACCATGGAGGAGGTCGTAGAAGCCGCCAGGAAAGCGGAAATCTACGAGGATATCATGACCATGCCCCAGGGTTTCCAGACCTATGTGGGCGAGCGGGGTACGCTGCTGTCCGGCGGACAAAAGCAGCGGGTGGCCATTGCCCGGGTGTTTTTGAAAAACCCGCCGATCCTGATCCTGGACGAGGCTACATCTGCTTTGGATTCGGTGACGGAAGCCAAGATCCAGAAGGCCTTTGATGCTCTGGCGAAGGGTCGTACAACGCTGATCATTGCGCATCGGTTGTCCACGATCCGGGCGGCAAATCGGATCATTTCCATTGCAGACGGTAAGATTACGGAATGTGGTACCCACGAGGAATTGGTGAATCGTGATGGCGTTTACGCCCAGCTTTATAAGACACAAAATGCTTTGGCGCTGGAAGCACTGAAATAACAAAAAACCGCCCATTGGGCGGTTTTTTATATTACATTTTTTCGGGTGCGGAGAAGCCAAGAATGTGGATACTGGTTTCCAATATGTTTTTGGCAAGACCTATCAAAGCGATATAACCGGCTTTCAATTCCTCGTTTTCTTCACCCAGAATTCTGGTCTCATGGTAGAACTTGTTGACGCAGCCCGCAAGCTCATAAATATAGGCACAGATGAGGTTGGGGGAGGAGGTCTTCAAAGCGCTTTCCAGAGTAGGACCAAATTTGGTGATGGCGAGCATCAGATCCTTTGCGTAGGCATTGGCTGGGAGCTGAATGGGGAGATTCTCCCAAGTACCGTATTTTGCCAGAATGGACTTGATCCGAACGATGGTATACAGGATATAAGGACCGGTGTTGCCCTCGAAGGCGGCAAAACGTTCCAAGTCAAAGTTGTAGTCCTTGGTGGGTTGGTTGCTTAGATCACCATATTTCAGGGCAGCCAGAGCAATCTTGGCGGTGGTGGCTTCCACTTCGTCCTCGGAGACGATCTTGTTTTCCACGACCTTACTGCGCACGAAGTCCGTCATGTCGGAGATCAGCTGTTCCAAACGCAGCGTGCCACCATCACGAGTCTTGAAAGGCTTGCCATCAGCACCGTTCATGGTGCCGTGACCTACGTGCTCCAATTCGGTTTCGGCCTTGACAATGCCGCTCTTGTGAGCGGCACGGAATACTTGCTCAAAGTGCAGATTCTGCCGTTTATCAGTAACGTAGAGCATTTTCTCCGGCTTCCAGTCTTGCATACGCTGGACGATGGTTGCCAGGTCCGTGGTAGCGTAAATGGCGGAGCCGTCGGATTTGATGAGAATCATGGGCGGCACTTCTTTTTTGTCGCCTTCCTCGGCTACGGGAATGACCCATGCGCCTTCGCTGAGTACGGCAATGCCCTTTGCTTTCAGATCGTCCACCATAGGCTGAATGTAAGGATCGGCATCGCTTTCACCAAGCCATTTCTCGTAGTGTACGTCCAAAAGATCGTAAAGCCGACGAAGATCAGGCAGGGAAACGCCCATAATGTGATTCCAGATGGCCCGGTATCCACGACGACCCTGCTGCAATTCGTAGGTGGCAATATGGGCTTTTTCCGCAAAGACCGGATCGCTCTTTTTGCCGGAAGCAGTGGGGTAGATCTCTTCCAGTTCCGTCAGTGTAAACGGAGAGGTTTCGGGGTATTCACCGGTGAAATTCGGGTCGAAATATGGAAGATCCGGCTGACGCTCCTGCAATTCGGTGATGATTAGACCGATCTGCAAGCCCCAGTCGCCCAGGTGAATGTCACCGATGGTCTCATAACCCAAGTAGCTGTGCAGCCGTTTCAGGGTCTCTCCGATGATGGCAGGACGCAGGTGACCAATGTGCAAGGGCTTTGCCACATTTGCGCCGCCGTAGTCCACTACGCAGAGCTTGCCTGTACCGATTTTCTCTACGCCAAAATCGGCAGCGGTACGCATTTGTTCCAGATATTTGGTCAGAAACGCACCGGAGAGCTTCAAGTTGATGAAGCCGGGCATAACCGCTTCGGCCAGGTCATAGTCGCTGGCGTCCAGCTGTGCCAGAACTGCATTGGCAATCTGAATGGGCGCGCATTTATACTGCTTGGCGGCAGAGAGCGCACCGTTACATTGGTATTCGCAAAGGTCCGGCCGGTTGGAAACGCTCACCTTGCCAAAAGCAGGATCGTAACCTGCGTCGGCAAAGGCCTTTTCCATTTTACCGGTGATAATATCTAAGATTTTTTCCATAAGTGTAAATCTCCTGACAGATAAACTGTGGCGGTGTTATTTGTTCTTTTCCTGTTCCAACCAAGCCAAATATTCATCGTAAGTGCCGTAACGGTCTATGATGGTACCATCGGGTTGGAAGGCGATGACACGGTTACAGGTGGATTCGAGCATTTCGTGGTCGTGGGAAGCCAGCAGCACCACGCCGTTGAAGGCTTCCAGACCTTTGTTTACTGCCTGAATGGATTCCATGTCCAGATGGTTGGTCGGCTGGTCCAGAAGCACCACGTTGGCGCCGGAGAGCATCATTTTAGAGAGCATGCAACGAACCTTTTCACCACCGGAAAGCACGGTGACGGGCTTGAATACGTCCTCGTTGCTAAACAACATACGACCCAGGAAGCCACGCAGATATACATCGTCTTTTTTCGCGGAGTACTGGCGCAGCCAGTCCACCAGTTCCATGGTGTTGCCTTCAAAATAGGAGGTGTTGTCCTTGGGCAGGTAGCTGCGTACGGTGGAAACGCCCCACTTGATGGAGCCTTCGTCCGGTTCCAATTCGCCCATGAGGATCTGCATCAGGGCGGTTTGCGCCTTTTCGTTTTCACCAACGAATGCGATCTTGTCGGTTCTGCCAACTGAGAAATAGATGTTGTCCAGCAGTTTTTCACCATCTACGGTGATGGAAACATCTTTGACGGTGAGAATGTCTTTACCCAGTTCCCGCTCCGGCATAAAGCCAACGAAGGGGTAACGGCGGGTAGAACAGGGCATTTCTTCCACGGTCAGCTTGTCCAGCAATTTACGACGGGCGGTTGCTTGCTTGGCTTTACTTTTGTTGGCAGAGAACCGTTGAATGAACAGCTGCAATTCCTCAATCTTTTCCTGGTTGCGCTTATTCTTGTTGCGGATCATCGCTTGCACCAGCTGGGAAGATTCGTACCAGAAGACGTAGTTGCCCACATACATTTTGATTTTGCCGTAGTCAATATCTACCGTGTGGGTGCATACAGTATTCAGGAAGTGGCGGTCGTGGGAAACAGCAATGACCATGCCGGGGAAATCCAAAAGGAAATCTTCCAGCCAGTTGATGGCTTCAATATCCAGGTTGTTGGTAGGCTCGTCCAGCATAACGATGTCCGGGTTGCCGAACAGCGCCTGCGCCAGCAGCACTTTCACTTTAAGACGGGGGTCGAGAGAGCTCATAATGTCGTAATGCAGTTCTGTTCCGATACCCAGACCTTGCAGCAGACGAGATGCGTCAGACTCGGCTTCCCAGCCACCCAACTCAGCAAATTCCGCTTCCAGATCTGCTGCGCGAATTCCGTCCTCGTCGGAGAAGTCGGGCTTTTCGTAAATGGCGTTTTTCTCAATCATTACATCGTAAAGATGCTGATTGCCCATGATAACGGTGTCCAGAACGGTGTACTCGTCATATGCGTTCTGATTCTGCTTCAAAACGGAAACCCGCTTATCCGGATCAATGGAGATGGAGCCGGAAGTTGAATCTAGTTCACCGGTGAGCAGACGCAGGAAAGTGGACTTGCCGGCACCGTTGGCACCGATGATGCCGTAGCAGTTGCCGGGGAGAAATTGCAGGTCTACATGCTGGAACAGCCATTGACCGCCGAATTGCATACCTAAATTGCTGACAGTAATCATTTTATACTCCTTAAACCATTGGCGCATTGGCACATAATTATACATGATAATCATATCACATAATGGTAAAAAATGAAAGAGTTTTTTCTAATGTTTTCAAGGGAAATTAGGATTGCTTTTGCCTGCTCGATATGATAAAATTTGCTGTGAAAAGAGGTGCGTTTTGTGGAAAAGTTGCTTACGTGGTTTTTTCAATTTGTAGAAGTGATGCCGCTTCGGCTTGCGTTTATGCAGATTGTATATATGTGCGCTTCTGTGGGTCTGGTGATTGTACTGTATGTGGTGCAGTCTTTGGGTCTTTACACCATTGCCAAGCGCAGAAGGATCCGCCATTCGTGGCTTTCCTGGATCCCGGTGGGCAGCACTTGGATTTTAGGCAGCATATCTGACCAGTATCAGTATTTGGTAAAGAGGAAAATCAGAAATAAAAGAAAAACGCTGCTTCTGCTCCGATGCATCTTGTGCGTAACGAGAGTGCTGATGTTAGCGTTTTCTGTTGTGTTGTTGGTGCGGGGTATTGGCTTACGGGCAGATCCTTATGTGACCAACGCAGATGTGATCGGCTTGATGGGGATTTTGGTGTGCCTGCTTTGGAGCGTGTTTTTGTCATTTGCGCTTCAAATTTCGGTGTCGGTGATCTCCTACATTGCGCTGTTTCATTTATATAGCTCCTGTAATCCTATCAATGATGTGATTTTCCTGCTTTTGAGTATTTTTATTGATTTCGCTCAGCCGATTCTGGTGTTTATTTGCCGTGATAAGGATTTGGGTATGCCCAGAAGAAAAGAAGAACCGATACAAGAAGAAAATCAGCCGCTTGAATAAGCGGCTGATTTTTATTTCTTTAAAAACAGTATTTTCTCAATTCGTTTATAAAGCAGCAGCGTCAGTACGGAAACGCTGATTCCTTTTACAAGATTCAGCGGCACTACACACATCAGAACAAAGGTGGATACATTGCGGATCCCCGGGTGAATGGCAGCGCCTGCACCGATGATGACTTCCATGGGCATGCCAAACAGCTGAGAGAATTTCGGAAGTAAGTATATTGCGTTAAAGGCAGAGCCAAACAAACTCAGAAAGATCGTGCCGGCAATCAGACCCACAAGGGCAAGGGCTTTTGTTTTTTTGATGTGATAGATGAAAATTGCAGGAAGAACCAGGGCGCAGCCGGTGATAAAATTGGCAAGATCGCCCACAAATGCGGTGGAGGTGCTTTTGATCAGCAATTTCAGCAGGATCTTAACGCCCTCGCAGGCAACGGCTGAGGAAGGCCCAAGGTAGAAGCCGCAGATGAGCACGGGCAGCTCGGAAAAGTCCAGCTTGTAAAAGTCCGGAGCCAGGAAAGTTAGAGGAAAGTCGAAAATGTGAAGCACTGCGGCAATGGCGGCAAATATGCCGATCAGCGTTACCCGACGGGCAGGGGAGGCATTGCGCTTTGTTTTCATAAACCGTTCTGCACCGTGGGTCAGCAGGGATAGGGCGACAACGATCAGTACGCATACTAGAACAAAGGATAAGTTATTTTGCAAATCAGTAAGTAATTTAGACATAGAACCACCTCAAAAAAACGCCCTGAGCATATACTCAGGGCGCAATAAACGGAAAAATCCGATCTTCTTTCATCCAGACTATACTGTCGGTACCGGAATCGAACCGGTTCAGCCAAAGCTCGCGGACTATACCGCCGGTGAGGAATTACACCTCGCCCCGAAGATCTATGAAGTTAGCTTTATGGTAGCATGGGGCGAGGGTGTTGTCAAGAAACAGTTTTTGTGATAGGATAGTTTTATAGGGCGTGGCCTTATTCGGGCATACGGAAGCCTCGGATCACACCTTTTGCCGCAGTATCGGTCACATCACCGCCAATAACCTGATTTTTGTAGATCAGCAAAGTGGCATAAACCGGTTCGGTGGCGTTGGGGTAATTGTTGATCTTGTAGACAAAGCGCATCACCGTTTTTCCCGCATAGGCGCTCAGATCGTAGCCTTGGGATTTTTGAAGCGCGTTGTACCGGGAGAAAACTTCACTGGCTTCTTCCGGGATCAGAACCTGACTGGATTCCACCGGGGAGGTGGTCACATCCCAGCCGAAGCTTTTAAGGAACGCCACCCGGGCATCATTGTTGGATACCGTTGTGGAGATGGTGGGTGTGGCGTCGTTGCCCCCGAGAAGCATGAAAAGGCCTGCGATCAATATGGCAACTGCGGAAAGAATGATGGCGATTTTCTTTTTATCGATTTTTGTGGTCATTACCAGCATATAGGATCCCTCCTGTTAAGTGATTGGCATTATAGCCTATTCCTTTGTGGACGAGGATAGAACGGAGCATTTATGGAAAGATTGGATAAATTTTTGTGTGACAGTGCGGTGGGAACCCGCAGTCAGGTGAAGGCAATTTTGAAAGCCGGCAGAGTTACCGTAGACGGAGTGACGGAAAAAGACGGAGCACGCAAGATCGATCCTGCTGTGGTGACGATCGGTTTTGACGGAGAAGTTCTGGGCGGCAAGCGTCGGGTGGTGGTGATGCTCCACAAGCCTGCGGGATATGTGACTGCCACAGAGGATAAGCAGGATCCTACGGTAATGGATTTGCTTAGCGAGGATCTGAAAAAGTGGGATATCAAACCGGTGGGGCGCCTGGATAAAGCTACGGAGGGACTACTGCTCTTTACAAACGACGGGGATTTGCTGCATCGGCTGATCAGCCCGAAAAAAGCGGTGCAAAAGGTCTATTATGCCCGCCATGAGGGTTTGGTCACAGAGGCAGATATCCAAGCGTTTCGAGATGGACTTGTGCTCGCAGACGGAACGAAATGCCTGAGCGCAACATTGGAGAGCATCGCACCGGGGGAGAGCCTGATTACGGTTTATGAAGGAAAATATCATCAGGTCCGTCGTATGATGGCATCCCGGAATATGCCGGTTGTATATTTGAAACGGATGCAGGAAGCGGATCTTTTGTTGGGTGATTTAGCTCTGGGGCAATTCCGTGAGTTGACCGATGCGGAAGTGGCGCTTTTGGAGAAAAGTTGTCAATACTGACAAAAAGCGGGGGTTGTTTTGTAATAAAATGTCAAAAGGCACTTGCAATTTGTGCAAAGTGGATATATAATGGTCGTGCAATTTGTGGAAAATGCAATATGTTGTAGATTTATAAGGAGGTCTGAAAAATGGCGAACAGTGTTTTTCAGAATGTAATTCTTCAATTAAAGGATGTTTCCGACCGGGTGTACGGCGTGCTGGATACCGAAGGCTGTGTGATCTCCTGCACCGATGCGACCATGTTGGGTGAGTGCTGGTCCGATGCAGTGGTGAAGGTCAACGGTTCTTTGAATAGCGTAGTGACTTTTAACCAAAAGTCTTTCAAGGCGATCCTAAATAGTGCCAATTATCTGGAATATGTGGCATTCTGCACCGGCAGTGATGAGATGGCAAAGGTGTGCTGTCAGGTGGCGCAAATTGCTTTGAACGATGCTAAATTATTCTATGAAGAAAAGCACGATCGCGGTACATTTGTGAAGAATATTATCATGGATAATATTCTGCCCGGTGATATTTATATCCGCGCCAAGGAACTGCATTTTGCAACAGAAGCGCCCAGAGCGGTGTTCCTGGTTCGTCAGTTGGGTCATGGTGATGTTTCCACTGTTGATGTGCTGTCTACACTGTTCCCCGACCGGTCGCAGGATTTTGTGCTGAATATCAACGAGTCGGATATTGCGGTCGTCAAGCAGATCACAGCGCGTACCACCACGAAGGACTTGGAAAAGATTGCAAAGTCCATGGAGGACTTGCTGAAAAATGAACTATACCTGAAAACTGTCATCGGTTTCGGCACAGTTGCGGAGCATCTGCGCAATCTGGCAGATTCTTACAAGGAAGCCCAGACCGCAATTGATGTGGGTAAGGTGTTTGACACGGAAAAGACCATCATCAATTATGAAAGCTTAGGTATCGGCAGATTGATCTATCAGCTGCCCACCACTTTGTGCGATATCTTCCTTACGGAAGTGTTTAAGAAGAATTCCATTGATGCGCTGGACCAGGAAACCTTGTTCACCATCAATAAGTTCTTTGAAAACAATCTGAACGTTTCTGAGACTTCCCGTAAGCTGTTTGTTCACCGGAATACGCTGGTGTATCGTCTGGAAAAAATCCGGAAGCTGACCGGTTTGGATCTGCGCCAGTTTGATCATGCGATCGTGTTTAAGGTGGCGTTGATGGTTCGTAAATACTTGTCTTCCCGGGATAATTATTGATCGATTTGCAAGAGCCGCACTGGAAAATGTGCGGCTCTTTCTTCTTTCCAAATTATGACAAAAGCTTGAATTTTTCGGCACGCTCATTGACATAACATTCTTGATGTGTTACAATTTGGTTACACTGATAATGGAGCAGATAGATATGATTGAGTTTACTGACGTGGTAAAATCCTATACAGTTGGCACAAAGGCGCTGCGTGGTATCAACATGCAGATCGATGACGGTGAATTTGCCTTTTTGGTGGGTCCATCCGGCTCCGGCAAGTCCACGATCATCAAGTTGATTACCGGTGAATTGAAGCCTACTTCCGGCACCGTGCACGTAAACGGCTATTCTCTGGAACGGATCCGCAAGCGGGAAATTCCGTATCTTCGCCGCACGGTTGGCGTTGTGTTCCAGGATTTCCGCTTGATTGAGAATAAAACGGTTTATGAAAACGTAGCATTTGTTATGCGCGCTGTTGGCGCTAAGGAGAAGGAAATTCGGGAACGGGTGCCTTATGTGCTGAATCTTGTGGGCCTGGATACCAAGAGCCGCAGACTTCCCGGTGAGCTTTCCGGTGGTGAGCAGCAAAGATTGGCCATTGCCCGCGCGCTGGTGAACAATCCCTCCACAATCATTGCGGACGAGCCCACCGGTAACTTGGACCCCGCCAGATCTTTGGAGATCATGAGCTTGCTGATGGAAATCAACAACTTGGGTACGACCATGCTGGTGGTTACCCACGAGCAGGATTTGGTGCAGCGTTTCCCCAAACGGGTGATTGCAATTGACGACGGTGTAGTCGTCAGCGACGGAATGGACGGTTTTTATCACTATGAAGATCAATAATATCGGATATTTGCTGAAAGAGGGCATTCGTGGCATCTTCCTCCACGGTTTTATGTCCTTTGCCGCTGTGTGTGTCACGGTGGCCTGCCTGATGATCGTGGGCAGTTTTTCCATCCTGACTTACAATGTCAGCCTAATGGTGGAAGATCTGAATAAGACCAATGAGATTCTGGTGTACATTGATGAGACCATGCCGGAGGCAGAAGCCAGAACCATCGAGACCAAGATCCGAGTGCTGGATAATGTGTTTAAGGCACAGTTCGTTTCCCGGGAAGAGGCGTTGAAGGACTTTGTGGCGGACCACGAAGGTGATGATGCGTTCAGCGGCATTGAGGCAAACGATCTGCGCCATCGGGTGGTGGTCACGCTGGAAGATAACAATTTGATCCAGCAGACGGTCAGCCAGATCGAGCAGATCGAGGGTGTTGCAAAGGTCAATGCGGCTTATGAATTGGCCGCCGGTTTTGCCACACTGAAAAATGTGTTGAATATTGCAACTTTTGTGATTATTCTGGTGCTGCTTGTTGTCAGCTTGCTGATCATTTCCAATACGGTTAAGCTTGCAATGCATGAGCGCAGAGATGAGATCGCCATTATGAAAATGGTCGGTGCGACCAATGGCTTCATCCGCCTGCCTTATGTGGTGGAAGGCTTCACCTTGGGCATGGTTGGCGCAGGCATTGCATTTGGTTTGGAATGGCTGCTATACGATTTCTTGCTGCAACGGCTTTACGAGGTGGATACGCTGAAACTGTTCAGCTTTGTACCTTTTGAAGAACTGCTGCTGCCGATGGTGGCGGTGTTTGTGGCTGCCGGCCTGTTTGTAGGCGTTGTGGGCAGCTGGACCTCAATTCGGAAGTTTATGGATGTTTAACCCCTAGAAGGAGAATGAATGTGAACAATAGAAAGTTTTGGGTTACGTTTACGGCAGGCATTTTGGCCGCGGTGATGATCCTGAGTTTGATCATTGGCGTGTTGCCCACCGTTAGCGCTGCCCAGTCATCCAGCGAGATCAAAAACCAGATCAATGCGCTGCAAAAGGACCAGAAGGAAAAAGAAAAAGAGCTGAAAGAGCTGGAAAAGCAGCTGAAAGAGAATACCAATCAGATTAAGGATCTGAGCAGCCAGAAGAGCGTGATCGAAAAGCAGCTCAATCTGATTTCTCAGCAGATGAGCTCGCTTAACGAGGAGATTTCTGCCTATGCGGTGCTTATAGCCGATAAGCAGGAGGAGTTGAACCGAGCAGAAGAACGGCTGGCAGAGCTCAATCGCAAGAATAAAGAGCGTATCCGTGCTATGGAAGAGGACGGTTCTATTTCTTATTGGGCGGTGCTGTTTCAGGCCAATAGCTTTTCCGATTTGTTGGATCGACTGAATATGATTCAGGAGATCGCTGCTTCCGATGCCCGACGGATCAAAGAAATGAACCAGGTAGCAAAGGAAATTGCGGAAGTCAAGGAAACACTGGTAATTGAAAAGCTCGCCTTGGAAGAAAGCCGTACTGCGATGCTTGCCAAGGAAGTAGAATTTGAAATGAAAGCAGAGCAAGCCAACGAAGTCATGGTTCAGCTGGTGGCAAAGGGCCAGGAGTTTGAAGACATGAAAGAGGATTGGGAAGCTGAGCTTGACAAAATGGAGCAGGAAATTGCCGATATGGAAGTGGCCTATGATAAGGCTAAGCTGGAAGAGTGGCTGGCAACTTCTGTTCCGCCTACCACAAAGCCCAGTTCCAGCGGCAGCGGCGGTACCGGCGGTTCTGGCGCAGATAAAGACGGTATTATTTGGCTCGTTCCCTGTAACTACATTCGGATTTCCAGCCGCTTTGGTTATCGTACACACCCGGTAACCGGTGAAAAGCAGTCGTTCCATAAGGGCGTGGACCTGGCAGTTGGCTGCACTCCCATTTACGCAACCCGAGCTGGTGTCGTTACCGCCGCTACTTATAATGACATTAGCGGAAACTACGTGAAAATTGACCATGGCGATGGTTTTTCCAGTACATATTTGCATATGTGTAAGGCACCCTATGTAAAGGCAGGTCAGTTTGTTACCGCCGGTCAGGTAATTGGCTGCGTGGGCAGCACCGGCCGTTCTACCGGTAGCCACTTGCATTTTGGTATTGCGTATAAGGGCACCTATGTAAATCCCTTGGATTATATTTTGAAGTAAAAAATATTTCCCACAGCCTTCGGGCTGTGGGAATGCTTTTATAAGGTGTTTTGCGGTAAAATATGCAAATTTTCCTTGACTGTATGGGATAATTCCACTATAATTATCAAAGCTATGGATATTTTTATCTGAGAAAGGATCGAAGAATATGGCAAAGGAATTTAAAATTACAAGCCAACGGCTGCAAGATCTGGAAAAGGAACTCAATTACCTGAAAACCACCCGGGAACGGGAGATCGCTGCCATGATCGCGGAAGCTCGTTCTTACGGCGACTTGTCCGAAAACTCCGAGTACGATGCGGCTAAAAATGAGCAGGCAAAGCTGTACGGCAGAATTGCGGAAATTGAGGACATTCTGTCCCATGCTGTGATTATTGAAGATGAAAACGAGGCCACCGGCCGCGTAGGCCTGGGCTGCACGGTTGTTGTGCAGGATGTAAAGACCGGTAAGAACACCACCTACCGCATCACCGGTTCTCAGGAAGCCAACCCCATGGAGTTTAAACTTTCTGACGATTCTCCCTTTGGCCGTGCCATCGTGGGCAAGGCTGTGGGCGAGACCTTCACCGTCAATGCTCCTGCCGGCAGCTATGATATGCTGGTAGTGGAAGTTTCTCGCGAGGGTTAAATTATGGCAAATTTTGTACCGCAGGCGGAGCTTCCTGTTTCCGAGCAGGCTGCGATTCGCCGTGAGAAGTTGGCTGCGTTGCAGGCAGAAGGCCGGGATCCGTTCCGTCAGACAAAGTTTGATTTTGACACGGATTCTGCTGCGATCAAGGCGGATTACGAAGGTTATGAAGGCAAGATCGTGAAGGTTGCCGGCCGTTTGATGAGCAAGCGCGGTCAGGGCAAGGTTATGTTCTGCGATTTGCAGGACTCAGCTGGCCGGATCCAGTTGTTTGTGAAGATCGACGAGCTGGGAGAAGAGGAGTACAACCGCTTCAAGAAGAATGATATTGGCGATATTGTGGGCGTCGTGGGCGAGGTCTTTAAGACCAAGACCGAAGAAATTTCCATTCGCGCCAAAGAAGTGACCTTGCTTGCCAAATCTCTGCTGCCCCTGCCCGAAAAGTACCATGGTCTGACGGATAAGGAGATTCGCTTCCGTCAGCGCTATGTGGATCTGATGGTCAATCCTGAGGTGAAGCAGAACTTTGTGATTCGCTCCAAGTTCATCAAGTTTATGCGCAATTACCTGGATAATATGGGTTACATTGAGGTGGAGACCCCGGTGCTCAACACCATTGCCGGTGGCGCTTCTGCCCGCCCGTTCATTACCCACCACAATACGCTGGACATTGATATGTACATGCGGATCGCCACAGAGCTGCCCTTGAAGCGGCTGATCGTTGGCGGTATGGATCGGGTGTATGAGATCGGCCGTATTTTCCGGAATGAGGGCATGGATCCTAAGCACAATCCGGAATTTACCTCTGTTGAGCTTTACCAGGCTTATGCGGATTTCCACGATATGATGGATATTTGCGAGGGCATTATTTCCGGTGCAGCCAAGGAGATCCTGGGCACATACGAAGTGGAGTGGCTGGGTGAGACCATCAATCTGGCTCCCGGTTGGCGTCGTATGACCATGGTGGAAGCGGTGCGTGAGTATGTGGGCATTGACTTTGATGCCATCTCCGATGACGCTGAGGCTGTGGCTGCTGCCGCTGCAAAGGGCGTAGGGCTCTCTGATGCCGCGGAAAAGACTTGGGGCAATGCGCTTTATGCTTGCTTTGACCAGAAGGTGGAGGAACATTTGATCCAGCCCACCTTTATCACTATGTATCCGGTGGAGGTCAGCCCTCTGACCAAGCGTTCTCCCGAAGATCCCAGACTGACCGAGCGTTTTGAGGCATTTATTTGCCACAGTGAAATGGGCAATGCTTATTCCGAGCTGAATGATCCCATTGATCAGCGGGCCCGGTTTATGAAGCAGGTGGAGCAACGGGAGCGTGGCGACGATGAAACCGAAATGCTGGACGAGGATTTCCTCAACGCAATGGAGTATGGTATGCCTCCCACGGGCGGCATGGGCATCGGTATCGACCGCTGCGTGATGCTTTTGACCGGCTCGGATTCCATTCGTGAAGTAATTCTGTTCCCCACGATGAAACCCCTGGCTGAATAACAAAACAACACCCTATGGCGAAAGCCATAGGGTGTTTTTATATTTGTGGCGCTTTTGATATTTTGCAAACAGGTGAAATCCTTGCATAAAAACTGGCGTGAAAACTTACGTTGATTATGTGAAAGGTGAAGCGGATGCAGAAAAACAAAGCAATATTTCTCCGGATGCGGCTTGCGGAGCGTCGATGATAATGGTTACTTTTTTGATACTGCTGTCAATATAGGTGCCACCATTGGTATTCGTGTCGGAAGCAGCGGTAAAAAGCTGCAATGGATCCCAAAGAAAACCTGGGTCATATGATACGTTTATGCTGCCTTCCGTAATATCTGTTGTGTAATATAAACTGCATTCACCCGGATTTGTGTGCTTTAATTCAATTTTCCTCTTGCCCTCAATATGATCCAGTATTATTTTGATGTATCCATCCGATTCTTCCACGATTATTCCCTGACTTTGAGAAGTGCAGCTTGAAAGAAAAAGCAAAGAAACTGCAATTATGATCGATAAAAATTTTCTCATGTTGCTCTCCTTTCGTTATTTTAGCTGATGATAATATTATATCAGAATTATTTTAAACGTCAATGTATTCGCAATCTTCATGCGGGATAGCGATTCTGATGGATTGACAGGACTCTTTTTCTTTACACAGCGCGAAAAAAGTAGTATAATGTAGAAAAGGGGTGGTCAGATGAATGCAGTGATCTACAATCCGCTGGAAGAATTTCAAACCATCTACAAGGATAAACATTCTGAAAACACCAGCAATTTTTTCGAAAAGCTTGTGCAGCAGTCCGGTATCGATATTGAAAAAAACCGGAAAACTGTACAGCTTTATAATGAGCAGAAAGAGAATCTTGTCAAATTGAATAAAAAGCTGAATTGGTGGCGCTTTTTCAGAGTGCTCATGTGTATTAGCATTGTGCTGATCCCGGTGGTTATTTTCAAAACCACACCGAAAATCAGAGGGCTTCGGACGCAAATCCAAGAAGCAGATCAGAAGGCGGAAAAAGTGCTGGAAGAAGCCTATGCCCAAATGCGTCCGCTGAATGCGCTCTTTACCGAGCGGGATGCGTTGAGTCTGATCGAGGCTACGATTCCACTGATCACCTTTGATCCCTGTTTTACAGTCCAGCAGGAATCGGATATGGTGATCAATTATGATTTCAGCGAGTACGATGATGACGAGCAATCCACCTTGGACGTTCTGGCCGGAAATTATAATGAAAATCCGTTCTTGTTTGAGAATAAGCTGATCCATACCATGGGCGTGGAAACCTACCACGGATATAAAACGATCCATTGGACGGAGACCAGCCGGGATATAAACGGCAAATTGACAACTCGGAGAAGGACACAAACCCTGCACGCCACGGTGACAAAGCCGAAACCCTATTATAACACTCAGGTAGTTTTGAATTATTGCGCCCAAGGCGCACCGGATCTGTCTTTTACTCGTGATGCGACCCATTTGGAGCAGAAGAGTGAGAAAGAGATTGAGCGGATCGTGAAGCGGGGAGAGAAGAAGCTCAAAAGAAAGACCGATAAAGCCATTCGCCAGAACGATGATTTTGTCAGCATGGCAAATTCGGATTTTGAAGTGCTGTTTGACGCTTTGGACAGAACCCATGAAGTGCAGTTTAGAACTTTGTTCACGCCCTTGGCGCAGACCAACATGGTGGATCTGATCCTTTCTAAATTAGGCTATGGCGACGATTTCCATTTCTTAAAAAGAAAGAGAACCAATCGCATTATTTCCAATCATAGCCAAGGCAGAAATATCAATTTACTGCCGGAAAACTACACTTCGTACTCTTATGACATGATCAAGGAAAATTTTGTGGGTAAGAATATGGAGTTTTTCAAGGCGGTATATTTTGATTTTGCGCCAATTTTGGCGATTCCGGTGTACCAGGAAAGACCGGTACATTCCTTAAAACCGATCCCGGAGTATTCCCAGCAGTATTCTCTGAAAGAGAGTGAAGCCCTTGCCAATGCGATGGATCGGGATTGCGTCGTTCATCCGGATACAAAGACGCCTGCAATTTTGAAATCGACTTTTATCAGCTCAAAAGATCAAATTGACGAAACCTGCATCACTGCGTATTCCTATGATATCAGAAAATGCTTGGATTTCGTTCCCGTGCTTGGCGGCGATGGACGGATCCATGATGTGGCGGTGGAGTGGGATGATTATTTACCCCTGGAAGAGAGCAATTATTTTTACATTGCAACCAATGAAATCGCGAAAAACAAATCGGTTGCGGCAAGACGCAACGGACTGTGCATTTTCAATTCTTAATCAGAAAAGGAGAAATTAAAATGGCAAATCAGTTAGATGAACTCAATCCCGAAATCAGAGAGGAAGGCTTGGATACGAATGTGATCGCTAAGAAGATCCCTGCCGAAGTGGGCGCAGGTTCTAAATTCTTTGAAATTATGCTGTGGGTCTGCGGTATCATTCCCGGTTTGATCTTTCTGTTTATGAAGATCAATGCCCAAAAGCATTTTGACCAGTTACAGCAGAAAATTCAGCGCAATGCCTCTCAGATCGATAATTATCTGGAACAAAGAGTGATGGTGCTGCAAAACTGCGCCCGCCTGTTGGATAAGGCCATTGATCTGGATAAGAGCACGTTTGAAAACCTTGCTAAATATCGTTCCGGAAACGCCGGCGATGCAGATGCCGTCCGTAATGAGCTGGGCGGACAGATCGAAACCGTGTCCAGAAATATCCGGGTAGCGGTTGAAAATTATCCCGATCTGCAAGCACATCGCGAAATTGCCGATGCGATGCAGCAGAATATGTATCTGCAAAGAGAAATTACCGCAGCAAGAGAACTTTATAACGATACCATCAATCAGTGGAACAAAGACATTTTCGAGTGGCCTGCCAAGAAGATCGTGGCTGCAAAAAATGGCTATACCACCAGAATTCCCTTCATTGCGTCCAAAGAAGTGAAAGAGCAGGCAAGAGCGGTATTCTTTTAATTTCCCGTTAATAATAAAAACACCCTATGACCGAAAGGCCGTAGGGTGTTTTTTGCGTTAACAGATAAAAATGGCGGAATATCCCAGATCCGGTAAAAGGGCAGAGATGTTTGTCATAATGGCGGTGATCTTGGGGAACGAGTTTTCAGAAAATTTACAGGCGCAGCGAAGCACAGGTGTATAATGACATCTCTGCTGGCAGAGGAATTGAAAAAGGAGCTGTGTTGCGCTATGAAAAAACTGAAAACGGATCGCGGAAGGCTTGCACCAAAGAGCGAAAAGAATCCATATTCTCATTTGAAGTTGCTTTGGGGCTGGGTGATATATTTTGTGTGTTTCGTACTCACGGAAAGACTGATTCCACCAGAGCGTTGCTATCCGGTGCATTGTTTTCTGGACGATTGGATTCCGTTTTGTGAGATCTTTTTGATCCCGTATGTGTTTTGGTATTTTCTGATCGTGTTTACATTGGTATATTTTCTGTTGCATCGGGTAGAAAGTTTCCGGAAGTTGCAGACCTATCTGATCATTTTGCAGGTGTTGGCCATTGTAATCTATGTGGTGCTTCCCAGCCGGCAGGATCTTCGCCCGGCACAGTTTGCGCGGGATAATGCGCTTACCAGGGGTGTGGCATTTTTGTACAGCATTGATACCAATACCGGTGTTTGCCCGTCCATGCATGTGGCATATTCCATCGGAATCGCTTCCGCATGGCTGAAAGAGGACGGCATAAAAGCAAGGTGGAAGGCGCTGATTGTGGTGATCGCGGGGGTCATTTGTTTGTCGACTATGTTCATCAAGCAGCATTCTGCGGTGGATTTTTTCGCAGCGCTGCCCCTTTGCTTGCTGGCAGAATGTTTGGTGTATGGGAAAGGAAAAAGCCGTGTTTTTGACCTTGCGGAAATCCGTACTTGCAAAAATAAGGGGAATTGTTTATAATATTGTATAAATTGTCAAAATGCGAAATTTCGGCTTTGGAGGCACGACCATGGAGGAGCGTATCACGGCACGGAAAAATCCTTTACTCCAACAAGTGAAACGGCTGCTTTCGTCCAAAAAGGAGCGGGAGGCTGCCGGGCTTTTTGTGGCGGACGGCACAAAGCTTCTTGACGAAGCGATCCGCCATTATCCCGGTTTGGACACGGTGATCCTGGCTGACGGCGTGGAGGCTTCCGTTCCGGAGCAGGTGCGCCTGGTGCGTGTGCCCAAAGATGTGATGGAGTCCATCTCACCTATGGAAACACCCCAGGGTGCGATCTTCTTGCTGAAACTTCCCCGAAAGGCTGGGTTTGAACCAAGAGGCGGCATGCTGCTGTTAGATGGAATTCAGGATCCGGGAAATTTGGGCACAATTTTGCGCACAGCAGATGCACTGGATATTCCGGTGGTACTGCTGGAAGGCTGCGCAGATCCTTATAGCCATAAGGTGGTCAGAGCGTCCATGGGCGCTGTTTTTCGCCGTCCGGTGGTACAGACCACCTGGCAGGAGGCTTTGACTGCCTGCGAGGCGGCAGGGGTTCCTGTGGCGGTTACAGCTTTGTCCGACCGGGCGCAGGATCTGCGCCAAGTGGATATGAAGCGTATGGCTGTGGTGATTGGCAGTGAGGGCAGAGGTGTCCGCAAGGAGATCCTGGACAGCGCCCAGGCAGAACTGATCATTCCCATGAACCCCAACTGTGAATCGTTAAATGCTGCGGTGGCGGCAGCGATCGTAATGTGGCAGATGACAGATAGATAGACAGGAGAGATTCCATGCTGATACATTGGGTCTGGTTTTCCACCCGTCCTGGTCTGAATGACCGCCAGAAGAAGGTACTTCTGGATTGTTTTGCAGATCCGGAGGATGTGTATAATGCCGACGAAGCGGCGCTTGCCTCTGTGGAGGATTTAACAGAGGAAGCAATTTGCGCTTTGGCGGATAAGGACTTGTCCGATGCACAGAAAATTCTGACACAATGCGTGGATCTGCAAATTCAGATCTGCACCTATCGAGATGCATCGTATCCCAGTCGGCTGCGGCATATTGACGATCCTCCTATGGTACTTTACTGCAAAGGCGTTCTTCCGGATCTGGATAGCGCACCGGTGATCGGTGCGGTTGGTACTCGGAAAGCCTCTGCCTACGGCATGAATGTGGCGCAGCGCATGGGTTATCAGATCGCCTCTTGCGGTGGCGTTCTGGTATCCGGCATGGCTTACGGTATTGATGCTATGGCAATGCAGGGCGCACTGTTATCCGGTGGCAGCGTCGTTGGTGTGCTGGGTTGCGGTGTGGATGTTGTTTATCCTAAAAGCAACCGTCGGCTTTACGACGATGTACTTCGCTGCGGTTGCCTGATTTCGGAGTTTCCGCCTAAGACTCGTCCTTATGCGTGGAATTTCCCCAAAAGAAATCGGATCATCAGCGGCATGTGCAATGGCGTGGTGGTCATAGAAGCACCGGAGAAAAGCGGTGCGCTGATCACAGCAAGGCAGGCGGCTGAGCAGGGCAGAGATGTATTTTGCGTCCCCGGAAATGTGGATCTTCCCACTTTTGAGGGCAGTAATGCGTTGCTTCGGGACGGTGCGATCCCGGTCAGAAACGGTTGGGACGTGGTGGAGGAATATGCTGCTATCTATCCGGGCAAGGTAATCTTTGCCCAGGAAAAGGATATGGGTGAGATCCCCATTGCTAATGTAGCACAGCCGGTATTATCTCCGGTGAAGGACAATCCGGATCTTGCAAAGCAAGAGAAAAAAGGCATTGACAAGCCGGCAGCGGCATCTTATATTGACATCAATGCCATTTTACCCACCTTGTCGGATACGCAGCGGTGCGTTGTGGAGCATTTGTCGGGTGAAATGCTGGTAGATGATCTGATCGATCAGACCGGTATGAGCGCGTCAAAGGTTGCTGCGGCGCTGACAATGCTGGAAATCCGGGGTGTGGTGCAGCAACTCCCGGGAAAACGGGTCAAATTGAAGTAAACCTTAATTTATGGAGGTCAGGAATGGGAACACCATCCAAATTGGTAATCGTAGAGTCGCCTTCCAAGGCTAAGACCATTGGAAAGTATTTGGGCGCAGACTATATTGTGAAGGCCAGTATGGGTCATTTGCGAGATCTGCCCAAGAGCACCATGGGTATAGATTTGGAACACGACTTTACGCCCAAGTATTTGCCTGTGGCAGGCAAAGAAGAGCTTATCAAAGAATTGAAGAAACTATCAGCGCAGGCGGATACTGTGTATCTGGCAACGGACCCGGACCGGGAGGGCGAAGCCATCTCCTGGCATTTGAAGGAACTGCTCAACCTGCCGGAGAAAAAGACCCGTCGGGTGACCTTTAACGAAATCACCCAGAAGGTGGTCCGGGAGTCCATTGAGAATCCCCGGGATATTGACTATGATTTGGTAGATGCCCAGCAGGCTCGGCGGATCATGGACCGGATCGTGGGCTACCAGCTTTCTCCGTTACTGTGGAAAAAGGTGCGCAGAGGTCTTTCTGCGGGTCGGGTGCAGTCTGTGGCGACCAGACTGGTTATTGATCGTGAAAATGAGATTCGTGCGTTCCAGGCCAAGGAGTATTGGTCTTTGGACGTGACCTTGCAGCGGCAGCAGAAGTCCGGCTCCTTTGTGGCGCAGTACTACGGTGCGGAGAAGAAGCAGGAACTTCATAATGAGCAGCAGGTGCAGAAGGTGATCGATGACATTACCGGCAAAACCTTTACGGTTACGCAGGTGAAGAAAGCGGAGAAGAAGCGCTCCTCTGCGCCTCCGTTTACCACTTCTACCTTGCAGCAGGAGGCGTCTCGTAAACTGAATATGACACCCAAGCGCACCATGTCCGTTGCGCAGCAGCTTTATGAAGGTATTGACGTAGCCGGAGAGGGCACACTGGGTCTGATCACTTATATGCGTACCGACTCTCTGCGTCTTTCTGATGAGGCGATGGATGCCGCTGCGGAATATATTCGCGACCGCTATGGAAAAGCGTATTATTACGGCAAGCATCATGTGTTTAAGACCAAGTCCGGAGCGCAGGATGCTCACGAAGCCATTCGTCCCACGTATGTGCATTTGGATCCGGAGCGAATCCAAAGCAGCCTGACCCGGGAGCAGTATCGGCTTTATAAGCTGATTTGGAGCCGATTCCTGGCTTCTCAGATGGCAAATGCCTTGTATGATACGGTTTCCATTGATGCTGAGTGTGCCGGCCATGTATTTCGTTCCAGCCATCAAAGCGTAAAATTCCCCGGCTTTATCGCAGTATACGAAGAAGGCCGTGATGACGAAGCTGAGGCTGCGGGCGCGGCGCTTCCTGACCTGCAAGAAGGGGAGAAGGCTGACTGCGTGGATATGGAAAAGCAGCAGCATTTTACCCAGCCTCCTGCCCGGTATACGGAGGCGACGCTGGTCAAGGCGATGGAAGAAAAGGGTGTAGGCCGTCCTTCTACCTATGCATCTACGGTTTCTACCATTCAGGATCGGGAGTATGTGGTAAAAGCAGACAAGCGCCTTGCACCTACGGCTTTGGGCGAAGTGGTAAATGGACTGATGATGGAACGCTTTGTGGACATTATCGATGTGGAATTTACTGCCGGCATGGAAAATCAGTTGGATGCTGTGGAAGAAGGCAAGCGCAACTGGAAAGAGGTACTTTCTGACTTTTACGATGGTTTCCACAAGGAAATGGTTGCGGCAGAGTCTGCATTGGAAGGCTCACGGTTGAAGGTGCCGGAGGAAGAAACAGAGGAAGTTTGTGATCTTTGCGGTAGAAAAATGGTGGTCAAGGTGGGTCGGTTTGGCAAATTCCTTGCTTGCCCCGGCTGGCCGGAGTGTAAGAACACAAAGCCCCTTGCTGAGAAAATGCCCGGTCGCTGCCCCAAGTGCGGCGGTACGTTGCTCAAACGCAAGTCTAAAAAGGGTTATGCATATTATGCCTGTGAGAAGGGTGCGGACTGCGGCTTTATGAGTTGGGATGTGCCCACGGAGCACGATTGCCCCGAATGTGGACAGACCTTGTTCAAGAAGTCCGGCAGAGGTAAGATGAAGCCTTTCTGTATCAATGAAAAGTGCGGTCAGTTCCTGCCGGAGGATAAGCGGGGATACTACAAGAAGCAAGCGGGAGAAGATACCAAAAAGGAAAAGAAACCGGCAAAGAAGTCTGCCAAGAAGACCAAGGAGAAATAAATATGACCAAGGTAAAAGTGATTGGCGCGGGTCTTGCCGGCTCTGAGGCGGCATGGCAGCTGGCTCAGCGGGGCATTGAGGTGGAGCTTTATGAAATGAAGCCTCTGAAAAAATCTCCTGCGCACCATAGTGATTACTTTGCGGAGCTGGTTTGCTCCAATTCTTTCCGTGGCGATCGGCTGGAAAACGCGGTTGGTCTGCTGAAAGAGGAGCTTCGTCGCTGCGATAGCTTAATTATGTCCTGCGCAGAACAGACCCGGGTAGAAGCCGGCGGCTGTTTGGCGGTGGATCGCGTGGGGTTTGCCGAACGGGTGACAGAGCGGATCAAGCACCACCCCAATATTACCGTAATTTCCCAGGAAGTAACGGAAGTTCCGGAAGGTCCGGTGATCATTGCCACCGGCCCGTTGACCTCTGATGCTTTGTCCAATGCCATCGGAAACTATTTTGGGAGTGAACATTTGCACTTCTTTGATGCGGCCGCACCGCTGGTCACTGCTGACTCTGTTGACATGGAGCTGGCATGGTGGCAGAGCCGTTATGACCGGGGAACACCCGATTATATCAACTGCGCCATGAATAAGGACGAATACGAAGCCTTTGTGGAGGCACTGGTGAACGCAGAAGAGGCGCAGGTGCACGGATTTGAGGACAAGAATGTCTTTGAAGGCTGCATGCCTGTGGAAGTCATGGCGCGCCGTGGCGTGGATACGCTGCGGTATGGCCCTATGAAGCCCGTGGGACTTACCGACCCCAGAACCGGAAAAGAGCCCTATGCAGTGGTTCAGTTACGGCAGGATAATGCGGCAAAATCCGTGTTCAATCTGGTTGGCTTCCAGACCCATTTGAAGTTTGGTGAGCAAAATCGGGTGTTTTCCATGATCCCTGCGCTGCGCAGCGCGGAGTATGTGCGCTATGGCGTGATGCACCGCAATACATTTTTGCAAAGTCCTAAGCTGCTGGATCGGTATTTTGCCGATCGGCGCAATCCTTTTGTAGCCTTTGCCGGGCAGATGACCGGTGTCGAAGGCTATGTGGAGAGCACAGCTTCCGGTTATTTGGCAGCGGTGGCGATGGCTGCGAAGATCAACGAACGACCCATTCCCAATTTCCCCAAGACGACTGCAATTGGCGCTTTGGGTTATTACATCAGTGACTCATCGATTGAGAATTTCCAACCGATGAATATCAATTTCAGCATTATTACGCCTCTGGATAAGAAAATCCGGAAAAAAGCAGAGAAAAACCTTGCTATTTCGCAGCGTTCTTTGGAGATCGTCGATGCGATGGTGGCAGAAGGTATTTAGGAGGCAATGCGATGAAGATCATTTTAGATGCCATGGGCGGTGATCACGCACCCGAAGCACCGGTGCTGGGTGCGGTGGAAGCTGCCAAGAATTATGGAATCAAGGTTACTCTGGTCGGCCGTGGTGAGGAAATTTTGTCCGCGTTGGGCAAGGCCGGCATTGATAATTTGCCTGAGGGCGTTGAGATCGCCAATGCAGATGATGTGGTGGATATGCACGATGATCCTGCCAGCATCATTCACAAGAGGAAAAATTCCTCGATGGTGGTAGGCTTGAAGATGCTCTCTGATGGACAGGGCGATGCGTTTGTTTCTGCCGGAAGCACCGGTGCGCTGCTCACCGGTGCGACGCTGCTGGTTAAGCGGGTCAAGGGAATCCGTCGGGCAGCTATGGGCCCTGCTATGCCCAATAAAGCCGGCGGTAAGACGGTGATCCTGGACTGCGGTGCCAATGCAGAATGCACCCCGGAATTTTTGCTCCAATTTGCTCTTGTGGGCTCCCTGTATGCGAAAAAGACCTATGGTGTGGAGAATCCCAAGGTGGGTCTTTTGAACATCGGTACGGAAGATTCCAAGGGAACGCCCTTGCAGAAGAAGGCCTATGCGCTGCTGAAAGAGGCAGCAGATCGGGGCTTAATTCATTTCGTGGGCAATGTGGAAGCCAGAGATGTGCCGTTGGGCGCAGTAGATGTGGTTGTCTGTGACGGTTTTTCCGGTAATGTGCTGCTCAAATCCATTGAAGGTACTGCCATGTTTATGGGCAGTCTTATGAAACATAAGATCTTCAAGCGGAACATCTTCTCCGGTATTGGTTATTTGTTCTGCAAGAGCGGTGTTGATGAGGTGATGAAAATGCTCGATTACCGGGAAATTGGCGGTACGGAATTTTTGGGTATCCGCAAACCGGTGATCAAGGCACACGGATCTTCCGATGCCTTGGCATTTTGCAATGCTTTGCGCCAGGCGCAGACCGCTGCAACCTGCGACATTTCCAAGGAATTAGAAGAAGGTCTTGCAAAGATCGCGGATATAAAGGAGAGAGAAGATGATTAAGGACCTGGAAACTGCCATTGGCTATCGGTTCAGTAACATCTCTTATCTGCAAAATGCGTTGGCCCATGCGTCCTATGCCAATGAACGTTGGCACGATGGCTTGAAGAGCAATGAGCGGTTAGAATTCTTGGGCGACAGTATTCTGGGTATGATCGTGGCGGAGTACCTATACCGCAATTTCCCCGATCGTTTGGAAGGGGAATTGACCCGCATGCGCGCGGATATGGTGTGCGAGAAGGCTTTGGCGGAGATCGCAGTAAAGCTGGACCTGGGTAAGCACCTTCTGCTGGGCAAGGGTGAGGAGCAGGGCGGCGGACGCAGCCGCGGCTCGATCCAGGCTGATGCGGTGGAGTCTATTATTGCCGCCTGCTATCTGGATGGAGGCATGGAAGCTGCCCGGGCTTTTGTGGTGCGGTTTGTTTTGTGTCGTGTCCCGGTGAAGGATCTGAAAAATGCCGATTACAAGACCGCTTTGCAGGAATTGGTTCAGCAGAAAAAGAATCAGACCATTCAGTATGTGCTGGTGGGCGAGAGCGGTCCGGATCATGACAAGCAATTCCGGGTGCATGTGCTCTTAAATGGTGAAGTGATGGGAGCCGGTGTAGGCGGCAGCAAGAAAAAGGCAGAGCAGGACGCAGCGAAGGCTGCAATGGCTGCGTTGCAACTGAAAAAGAATGAAGGAGAATAAGCGATGGCTTTGATTATGGTTACAACGGATAATTTTCAGCAGGAAGTGCTGGAAAGCACACAACCGGTGATTCTGGATTTCTTTGCTACTTGGTGCGGCCCTTGCCGTATGATCGCGCCTGCATTGGAGCAGATCGCTGAGGAAAATCCGGACATTAAGGTGTGCAAAGTAGATGTGGATAAAGATCCGCAGCTTGCCATTCGGTATCAGGTGTCCAGCATTCCGCTGCTTTTGGCATTTCGCGATGGACAAGTGGTGAACCAGGCGCTGGGCGTTCGGTCGAAGGAACAGATCCTGGCGCTGCTTAAATAAAATAATGGTGGAAACCTCCCCGGAGATGTGTTATACTAAATGCAGACACATTCGGTAGGGGAGGTTTTCTGCTGCCGTTTTTGAGAGGAGATGCCTTATGGATACCATTGCTGTGAAAAAGTTGTCCCCCAATGCGATTTTGCCCACATACGGAAGCGTTGAGGCTGCGGGCGCGGATCTTTATGCCTGTTTGGAGGCGGATGTTACCATCAATCCCGGTAAAACCGCATGGATCCCTACGGGTATCGCCATGGAAGTTCCCAAAGGCTGCGCAGGACTCATCTATGCCCGGAGTAGTTTGGGCGTTAAACGGGGACTTGCCCCTGCCAATAAGGTGGGTGTGATCGACAGCGATTATCGGGGAGAGATCCGGGTGGTTTTGCTGAATCATGGCAAGGAGAAGCAGACCATATCCCATGGAGAGCGGATCGCACAAATGATCATTACACCGGTTGTCACGCCCGCATATGTGGAGGTGTCGGAACTGTCGGATACCGATCGGGGAGCAGGCGGATTTGGCTCAACGGGCAAATAAAATTTTTGGCAGCTAAGCGAAAAATTTTGTGTATTTTTGATAATATACTTTTATTTTAGAATTTTATATAATATATTTGCCAAGTATGGCAATCCATGCTAAGAGAGTTGGAGAATTATATGGAGATATTAAGTGCGATTATTCAGCTGCTGGGTGGTTTGGCCATGTTCCTCTATGGTATTGAGGTCATGGGTGACGGCTTGAAGAACAGTTCTGGTGATGCCTTGAAGCGGGTACTGGAAAAAGTGACCGGTAACGTAGTCATGGGTGTTTTAACCGGTACGCTGGTTACTGCTGTGATCCAGAGCTCTACGGCAACCATCGTTTTGACTGTTGCGCTCATCGGTGCGGGCGTGCTGAACTTGAAGCAGGCTACTTCCATCGTTATGGGCGCGAATATCGGCACAACCATCACCGCTCAAATTATTCGCCTTGGCTCAATTGAGGCCGGGGATAACTGGTTCTTGTGGCTGTTCGATACGGACACGCTGGCTCCTGTTGCGCTGGTGGTGGGTATTGTTCTGCTCATGTTTATTAAGAGTAAATCCGCAAAGACCATCGGTGATATTTTCATTGGCTTTGGTGTTTTGTTTATCGGCTTGAATTTGATGACCGCCGGCGTAAAACCTTTGATCGGCACAGATGCGTTTACCTCATTGCTGGGCCTTTTGACGAATCCGCTTTTGGGCATTTTGTTTGGTTTGGTGCTGACGGTGATCGTGCAGAGTTCCTCTGCAACAGTTGGTATGCTCCAAACAGTGGCTGCTGTGCCCGGTTCCGGTGTAACATTTGCTATGGCATATCCCATTATTATGGGCATTAATCTTGGCACCTGTATTACTACCGCTATGGTTTGCTCCATTGGTACATCTAACGATGCAAAGCGTACCGGCGTGGTGCATATTGCATTTAATACCATCGGTACAGTGCTGTTTATGGTTGTTATGAGCATCATGCAGCATTTTGCTGTGTTCGGCGCTGAATTTTGGACTGCTACTGTGGATAGCGGCGGCATTGCCAATTTCCAGACGATTTTTAATCTGATTACGGCAATTCTTCTGATCCCGTTCTCTGATCTTTTGGTGAAGCTGTCGCTTTTGATTATCAAAAAGCAAAAGCACGATGCCATTCGCCATCCGGAGCTGCTGACACTGGACGAGAAGCTTTATATTTCTCCCGCTGTTGCCGTATCTGAGGCAACTAAGGCCGTCGCGGTGATGGGCGCGGTAGCAAAGGATAATTTTGCCAGAGGCTGCGCGCAGCTTTTTAACTATGATGAGGCGTTGGACAAGGAAGTGGATGAAGACGAAAATTGCTTGGATCAGTTTGCCGATGATTCCAGTCAGTTCCTGATCGGCCTTTCCAAGGTAGTTGAAACAGAGAAAGATAATCGCCAGGTGGATATGCTGATGCAGACAGTTCCCAACTTCGAGCGCGTGGGCGACTATGCAACGAATTTTGTGGAAATGGCGCAAAAGCTTCATGCTGAGCAGGCGACCTTCTCGGAGAACGCAAGGAAAGAATTGCGGATTTTGAGCGATGCGGTGGATGAGATCCTTTCCATTACCGTGGATGCTTTCCGCTATGATGACAATGAGAAAGCCAAGGCCATTGAGCCTTTGGAAGAGACCATTGACGATATGGTCATGATTTTGAAAGACCGGCATACCCAGCGGTTGAAGACCGGCGAGTGTAATGTTGGTTCAGGCTTGATCTTTATGGACGTTCTGACCTATATGGAGCGTGCTTCCGACCAGTGCTCTTCCATTGCCGTAACTTTGTTGGCAAGAGAAAATGCAGGCATTCTGCATAATCACTACGATTACCTTAGAGAGATCCACGAGGGTAACGATCAGGCATATCGTAAAGAACTGGATCGTCGCAGAGAGCAATATATTACCCCTTTGCTCCAAATTAATTAAGTAGAGGTTTTATAATTATGACGAAAACAAGATTGGGTGTTCCCACAAAAGTTTTGGGCGCTGCTGCGCTGCTGATGTTCTGCTTTGGCGGCTATTTTCCCGGGTTGGTGTTGGCAGGCTATATTCTGCTGTTTGAGGGCGATTTGGATTTGAGAGGTACAGCTTTGGTGGCTGCCGGTTTGCAGCTTGGCTTTTCTTTGTTGAGCTATGTTATCGGATTCTTGCCCGATTTGATGAGAATTATTGCATCCTTCCTGGATATTCTGGAAGTTTACGTGAATTGGTACATGATTGACAGACTGGAAAGCCTGATGATTTCTATTTGCAATGTGGCCCGTTATGTGGTTATGATTTTGCTGGCCGGTGCTTGCCTGATTGGTAAGCCCGTGTTGCCCGGTTTTATCAAGAAACTGGCTGAGTAAGAAACAAAAATAAAACTGCTGCGTTGGTAAACGCAGCAGTTTTTTTCGTTTATTAGTAGAACAAGATGTCCGAATAAGTGGGGTAGGGCCAGCAGGTTTTGTCAGTCAGCTGCTCCAGAATGTCCGTATGTTCTCTTAGCTTCTGCATATCGGTTACGATTACGTTGCGGAAGTATTCCGCAGCAGCCTGGTTGGTGGAATGGGGAACAGCGGCCAGATCGTTTTGAAGTGCTTCGTGAGCGGTATAAAGCGCGTCAGTGTGAGCAGAGAGTTTTGCGAGGAGCGCTTTTTCTGCCTCACAGGAAATGCCAAGGGGCGCTTTTCTCTCCACAGCTTTGGCAAGATCCGAGCTGTAACGCAAAGCGGCAGGCAGGATCTGCTGCATCACCATGTCCAAACTGGTGCGTGCTTCGATGTTGATCAGCTTGCAGTAAGATTCCAGGTGGATCTCATATCTGGCCCGGAACTCTGTTTCTGTGTAGATGCCGTGGGAGGTAACAAGGTCGATGTTTTTCTGAGCGAAGTAGTGGGGCAGCGCCTCGGCAGTAGAACTGAAATTGCTGAGGCCGCGGGTTGCGGCTTCCTTTTTCCAATCCTCGGAGTAGCCGTTGCCGTTGAACAGGATCCGCTGGTGGTTGGTAAAGGCGTCGCATACCAGTTTCTGCAAGGCAGCGTCAAAATCCTCTGCATTTTCCAGAATGTCGGCAAATTTCCGCAATTCTTCGGCCATAATGGTGTTGAGGGCAATGTTCGGACCTGCAATGGATTGGGAAGAACCGGGCATACGGAATTCGAATTTATTACCGGTGAACGCAAGGGGGCTGGTACGGTTGCGGTCGGTGGTATCCCGGGGAATGGAGGGCATTACGTCCACACCGATACGCATGACGCTTTTCTCCGGATCCTGGTAGTTGGTGCCGTCGATGATGGAACGCACCACTGCATACAACTCATCGCCCAAGAAGATAGAAATAATGGCAGGAGGCGCTTCGTTTGCGCCAAGACGGTGATCGTTGCCGGCAATGGCTACTGTGCAGCGCAGGAAATCCTGGTATTCGCCCACACCTTGGATAAAGGCCGCCAGGAACACCAGAAACTGTGCGTTTTGCCTGGGCGTCTGACCGGGTTTGAACAGGTTGCGACCGGTGTCGGTGCCTAAGCTCCAGTTGTTGTGCTTGCCGGATCCGTTGACGCCCTCGAAGGGCTTCTCGTGGAGCAGGCAAACCAAATCGTGCTTGGCAGCGCATTTTTTCAGAATCTCCATGATCAGCTGGTTGCTGTCGCAGGCGTTGGAAGCGTCGGAGTAAATGGGAGCCAATTCGTGCTGGCAAGGGGCACCCTCATTGTGCTTGGTCTTGGACAGAACGCCCAGCCGCCACAACTGTTCGTCCAGATCCTTCATGAAGTTGGAGACCCGGGTACGAATGGTGCCGAAATAGTGATCGCCCAATTCCTGACCCTTGGGAGGGAGTGCGCCAAACAGTGTCCGACCGGTGAGCCGCAGATCTTCCCGCTGTGCATATAATGCTTTCGGGATCAGGAAATACTCTTGCTCCGCACCGACGGAAACGTGGACACGCTGGGTCTGTTCGTCACCGAAAAGACGAAGAATCCGCAAGGCTTCCCGGGAAACTTCGTCCAGAGAGCGGAGCAGAGGGGTTTTTTTGTCCAGCGCTTCACCGGTGTAGGAGAAAAAGCAGGTGGGAATGTACAAACTGCCGTCTTTTACAAAAGCATAAGCGGTGGGGTCCCATGCGGTATAGCCGCGGGCTTCAAAAGTAGCGCGAAGACCACCGGAGGGGAAAGAGCTGGCATCCGGTTCGCCACGTACCAATTCCTTGCCGGAAAACTCCATGATCACCTTGTCGTCACCGGTGGGGGTGATGAAGGAATCGTGCTTTTCAGCGGTGATGCCGGTCATGGGCTGGAACCAATGGGTGTAGTGGGTCGCACCTTTTTGAATGGCCCAAAGTTTCATCGCTTCTGCGATGCCGTTAGCTACATCAAGGGACAAAGGCGTGCCGGTGCAGATACATTGTTTCCAGGCGTTATAAGTTTCTGCCGCCAGATATTGCTTCATAGTTGCATCGTTGAAAACATCTGTGCCGAAGATCTCGGGTACATTTAAAATTGGATTCATATGAACGCATCCTTTCCAATGGGAATATGATGAGGTGCGGAAATTTATAGCGGATATCCTGATATATACCAACACATAATAATTTTATTTGATAAGAGGATAAAAAGCAAGGGGGGAAATTCCATGAATTTGCGTCCCGGTTTTGAAAAGTTTTGTGCAAGGAAAACAAAATTCGAGAAAAATGAAATTTTAGTCATATAGATATTGCATTTTTTGGACATATATCATATAATTAACCCAATGTTTACGTAAAAATCAATTGGAGGATGACGGAAATGCCCAGCTATTCTTGCAGAACAAAAGAAGAATTGCGGCAAGAGCAGAGCAAATTGCTGGCTCGCTATGCTGAATTGAAAGAGGAAAAATTGCAATTGGATATGTCCCGGGGCAAGCCCAGTAAGCTGCAATTGGATCTGGTCAGTGATATGCTGACGGTACTTACAGATCCCAGAGAATGTATTATCAAAAATAATGACAGCCGCAACTATGGCGACTTGGCGGGACTTGATTGCGCAAGAGAGTATTGGGCAGATGTGCTGGGTTGCAAACCGTCCCAGACTTTTGTGGGCGGTAACGCCAGTCTAAGCCTAATGCACGATCTGATTACCCGTGCTTATACCCATGGCCTGGTGGATAGCCCCCGCCCCTGGCATAAGGAAGAAAAAGTAAAATTCTTGTGCCCCTCTCCCGGTTATGATCGGCATTTTCGTATTACCGAGTTTTACGGATTTGAATTGATCACGGTTGCGATGACACCCGACGGACCGGATATGGACGCTGTGGAAGAATTGGTAAAAGATCCGACGGTAAAGGGTATTTGGTGCGTGCCGAAATATTCCAATCCCCAGGGATATACCTATTCTGAGGAGACAGTGGATCGCTTCGCCAACTTAAAGCCTGCTGCTCCTGATTTTGTGATCATGTGGGATAATGCCTATTGTGTACATGAATTTGACGGAGTTTTTGAGCCTTTCCGGGATATTATATCCTTGTGCGCAGAGGCAGGCCGTCCCAATATGGCCTACGAATTTGCATCTACTTCCAAGATCACATTCCCCGGAGCGGGTATTTCTGTAATGGCCTCATCCGAAGAAAATATTCAGTATCATTTGAAGCTCGTGTCTGTACAGACCATTTCTTATGATAAGATCAATCAGCTTCGGCATGTGAAATATCTGAAAAATCGAGAGCATACTTTGGAACTGATGAATCGTCATGCCCAGATCATGGCACCGAAATTTGAAATGGTGCTGCGTATGCTCCGAAAGGAATTGACTAATAAGGGTATTGCTCACTGGCATCATCCCAAGGGCGGTTATTTTGTTTGCGTGGCTGCGATGCCGGGCACAGCAAAGCGCACTTTGGAATTGTGCCGGGAGGCGGGTGTGGTGCTGACTCCCGCAGGCGCTACTTATCCTTATGGCATTGATCCGCAGGACTCTATGATCCGGATCGCACCCAGCTTGCCTCCGGTAGAGGAACTGGAAAAGGCTATGCGTGTACTGTGCACCTGCCTGCGCTTGGCTGCGCTGGAAAAACTTCTGTGAGGTGCTGAGTTATTAAGCGATTTTGGCGAAAACACATGGGGGCGCTGCGCTATCTGATCTTTGGCGTCCTTACGACTCTGGTGAATTTTCTGATCTACTTTCCTTGCTTCAATCTGCTGGCTATGGGCGCGGCGGTTAGCAATGGGATCGCCTGGGCAGGGGCGGTGGCGTTCGCTTTCGTGACCAATAAGCAGTTTGTGTTTCAAAGTGCTGACTGGTCGAGGAAAGCCTGGCTTCGGGAATTGGTTAAGTTTACAGGTTGCCGCCTGGCCTCGGGAATCGGGGAAACGGGAATTTTGTATTTGACTGTGGATCTGCTGCTTTGGAATGGCAATCTGATGAAAATTCTGGTGTCGGTGCTTGTGGTGCTGGTAAATTATGTGACCAGTAAATGTTTCGTGTTTAAAAGAACCCGGTAGAATGAATTCTACCGGGTTCCTTTTATTTGCTGTATTTCTCTTTTAAGTATAAAATCGCTTGCCGATAACCGTCCAGACCTTGGCCTTGAATGGTCTTTTCGCAGTACATTCCCGGATAGGAGATCTGCCGAAACGGCTCTCGTTCATTCACTTTGGAAATATGTACTTCTACTGCCGGAATCTGAACCGCTTTTAACGCATCTAAAATGGCAATGCTGGTATGGGTGTAGGCAGCAGGGTTGATGACGATGGCATCAACCGTATTGAGGCAAGACTGAATAGCATCGATGATGGCACCTTCGTGATTAGACTGAAATTGGGCGATCTGCAAATTTTCCTCAACACCGGTTCTTTCTAAAAGGGCAAGCAGATCCTGGAAGGTTTCTTTGCCGTAGATGTCCGGCTCCCGAACACCCAAAAGATTCAGATTCGGGCCGTTGATGACCATAATGTTCATATCGTTTCCTCCAAAAGTTTCAAAATGGTGGAAAGTGTCTGGGCGCTAGCTTGGTTGTTGTCCACCCAAACATCTGCAAATTGACGGTAAAGAGGAGCGCGTTGCTGATACAGCTTCGATAGCGCATTGGCTTGGGATAGGGGACGACCGTCTGTGGGCAATTTTGCAATATCCCGATCCAAGGCGATGATAAGACCGTTCTGGTGGAGCAGTGGATAATTTTCCGGTCGGGTCACGCAGCCGCCGCCGGTGGCGATCACAAGGCCGGAGCGCTTTCCCAGATCGGAAAGGACGGCAGTTTCTTTTTGGCGGAAACCGGCCTCGCCTTCCTGGGAAAAGATTGCTTCAATGGTGGTGCTGTAAGTATCCGTAAGCGCAGCATCCGCATCTACAAAGGTTTTGCCCAGCGCTTCTGCCAGCAGTTTTCCTATGGTGCTTTTTCCGCAGCCGGGCATGCCGATGAGAATGAGGTTTTCCATTTGTCGCCGTAGTGAGCGATAGATCGGTGCAATACATTCTTCCGGCAAAGTGGTGCTATGAAACCATTCCGAAGCTTCTTTTGCCTGGGCAACCAGCATCCACAAACCGTTGCAGCAAGGAATGTTGTGTTTCTCCGCGTCCAAAAGTAATGCGGTTTTTGCGGGGTTGTAGATCATATCGACTACAAATTCCAACCGGTTAAACTGGCTCAGATCTACTGGCGCATCTCCGTTGTGGGGATACATTCCCACGGGGGTACAGTTACAGATCAGTGCCGCATCATGATGAGCTGAGATGTTGTGGTAATTATTTCCTCCGGTGCGGGAGATTACAATAGTTTCAGCACCCAATTCCTGCAAGACCGCAGTGGCAGTCACCGATGCGCCGCCGCTGCCCAATACAAGGCATTTTTTGCCCTTGGGATCGACACCGTAGTGCTTCAACATACTCAGAAAGCCATAATAATCGGTGTTGTGTCCCAGCAAACTGCCGTCTGTCTGACGAACGATGGTGTTCACAGCGCCAAGCTTTTCGGCAATGCTTGTGCATTTGCAAAAGGGAATGACAGCTTTCTTGTAAGGGGTGGTCACATTGATGGCGTCAAAATCTCCGTGCAGCAAGAACTGCTCCAATTCTTCCGGTTCTTTTTCAAACAGACCATAGGTATCGTTTCCCAGAAGGCTGTGGATCTGAGGCGAATAGCTATGCCCTAGTTTTCGACCCAAAAGTCCTGTTTTCATCACACGACCTCACTGTAACTGCCCAAATACTTAAACTCTTCACACAGATCTTCCAACTCGCACATGAGTTGAATAAATTCTTCGGAGTATATGGAAGTTTCTAAATCGAAATAGAACATGAATTCAAAATCCCGATCGGGCAAAGGTCTGGATTCCAGTTTTGTCACATTGATTCCAAGGCCATACAATCTGGCCAGCACCTTGTACAGAGCGCCCGGGCGGTGATTCAGCACCATCATGATGCTGGTTTTGTCCGATCCGGGGTAGATCTCCATGTTCTTGCTGATGCAGATGAAACGGGTGTAATTGTTGCCTTTGTCCTGCACGCAGGCGGCAAGGGCTTTCAGATTGTAGAGTTCACCGCAGTTTCGGCTGGATAAGGCGGCAACATCGTTGCGACCGGATTTGGACACCATCTGTGCTGCTACTGCCGTATTCTCAACGGGGGTAATCTTTACATTTTTGAGTTGGCTGAGAAAATCACTGCATTGACTGATGGCTTGCTCATGGGAGTAAATTTCACGAATATTTTCCAATGTGGTGCCGGGATTTGCCAGAAGGTTATGATCGATTTTCAACCGCATGCTCCGAACGATGGAAAAATTGTGCTGGATCATTAGATCGTACACTTTCTTCACAGAACCGGCAGTGGAATTTTCAATGGGCAGGATACCGTATTGGCACAGACCTTGCTCGATGGCGGTAAATACACCCTCGAAATTCTTGAAATACATGATCAGCGGGCTTTTGAATGCTTTCTCACAAGCAATTTGGGAATAGGCGCCTTCCACACCCTGACAAGCAACCATTGCTTGCTGGGGAAACAGATTTTGAGTGCTGTCGATGGCATTTCGAATTTGATCATACAGCGCAGAGCAGGTGTTGCTTCTCTTGCTCTGGTAGCTGCGGCTTAGTTCGAACAGTATGGAGTAAAGCACTCGGGAATAGTTTGCCATCTCCGAGCCGGCCTTTTGCGCCACATCGCTGAGCTTTTCCCGCTCCCGGGCAGGGACAAAGATGGGCAGGTGATTTTCTTTCTTGTAGTCAGCAATTTGGGCGGCTACATCCATGCGAGCACAAAACAGGCGAACCAGTTCGTCGTCAATGCGGTCAATATTTTCACGAAGCTGAGATAATTCCATGGGTAATCACTCCTGTTCAGATAATAAATAAGCATCGAAAATCGCAATGGCGGCAGCAGCCTCCACCACAGGCACAGCCCGGGGTACGATACAAGGATCGTGACGGCCTTTGACCTGAATGGAAACGGGTGTCATTTTGGAAAGATCCACACTTTGCTGGATTTTAGCGATAGAGGGGGTTGGCTTCAGCGCTACCCGGAAAAGCAAGGGCATACCGTTGGTGATACCGCCCAGAATTCCACCGGCGTGGTTAGTTTGGGTGCAGACTTGCCCGTTTGTAATGGTGAAAGCGTCGTTGTTTTGACTGCCTGAAAGATCATTAACGCCAAAACCTGCGCCAAATTCAACGCCCTTTACACCAGGGATCCCGTACACGATAGCGGCAATGCGGCTTTCCATGCCCGCAAACATGGCACCACCCAGACCCGTGGGCAAGCCGGATACGGCACATTCGATGATGCCGCCCACACTGTCGCCTTCGCTTCTTGCGTTGGCGATCAGCGTTTTCATATCCTCACCGGCTTTTTCGCAGAGGGTAGGGAAGGTGGTGCTTACCCGGTCGAGTGCCGGATCCATAGGATCAAAGGCTTCGTCAGATACAGAACCGATGGAAGCAATGTGCGCCCCAATTTGAATTCCTTTCAGAGCAAGCCATTGCTTGCACAGACCGCCTGCAATGCACAGTGGGGCAGTCAGCCGTCCGGAAAAGTGACCACCGCCGGCAAAATCGTGCTTGTCGCCATATTTGATATATGCGGTGTAGTCTGCATGACCGGGACGGGGACAGTTTTTCAGGTTATCATAGTCACCGGAGCGGGTGTTATGGTTGTGTATAATTGCGGTGATGGGAGAGCCGTCCGTCAAATCACCACAGATGCCCGACTGAAATTCCGGCTGATCCGCTTCTTTTCTGGGAGTGGACCAAGGGTTGTTACCCGGTGCCCGGCGATCCAGAAAGCTTTGCAGCTGAGTAAGATTGATGGGCAGATCAGCGGGCGCACCTTCCAAGGTCATGCCAATATACGGATCATGGGATTGACCGAAAATTGATAATTTTAAACATTCGCCATAGGTGCTTCGCATATGGATCCTCCTAACCGACGGTATTCTTCCCAAAAGCTGGGGTAGGATTTATTGGTTGCCTGGGCGTTTAAGATGGTTACCGGCTTTTTACAAGCTGTGGCGGCAATTGCGGCAGCCATGGCGATCCGATGATCATTGAAGCTGTCCACGATTCCACCGGTAAGCCCCGTTCCATGGACGATCAGACAGTCATCAGTGGCCTGCGCTTGTCCACCCAGTTGGCAGATCAGCTGTACCGTGGAAGATACCCGGTCTGATTCTTTCAGCCGCAGGCGCTGAATGTGGGTAAACGTAGCGCCTTTGTTTGCTGCGGCAGTAACCGCAAGAATGGGTACAAGGTCGGGAATATCCGACACATCGATGGTAATATTTTCGGATAACCGGGGCAGAAGCGTACCTGCCGCTTGATCGCCCTGGTCGGAATCCGCAGAAAGATTTGTAACGGTTATAAAATTTCCCAGTTGATTTGCGGCAAGGAAAAATGCACCGTTGCTCCAATCGCCCTCAACGGTAACCGTACCGGGACTATGATAGTTAGGCGCTTGGAACAGGGTCATCGCTTTGCGTGTCAAGCCGATATAGGGTGCGGATTCTACCTTTCCGGTGATGGTCAAGGTGCTTTCGTCATTCATCAAAGAAAGGGCAAACAGCAAACCGGTAATAAACTGGCTGGAAACGCTGCCATCAATGGAATATGCGCCCGGCAAAAGCTTGCCTTGACAGCGCAATGTGGTGGCAGTGGGGCGAGTGATTTTACAACCCATGCGTTCCAATTCCTGATCCAGCGGGAAAAGAGGACGCTGGGGAAGCCGTCCGGCCATGGTAAAGGTGGCATCCACACCCAGAGCCGCTGCAATGGGCAGCATAAAACGCAGAGTCGAGCCGCTTTCACCGCAGGGTAATACCGCTTGGGTGGGAATGTTTTGGATGGGGTTTATGTGGTATCCCGTTTCCGTGCGGTCAATGACCGCACCCAAAGCTCGAAGGCAGTTCCCGGTTGCCTCAATGTCCAGATTAGTCTCAGGACAGATTAGCTGGGTGGGATTATCCGAAAAAGCGGCACAGATCAGGTAGCGGTGGGCCTGGGATTTGGAGGGGATCGCAGCGACTGTGCCTTTTAGTTTTCGGGGTTGAATGGTCAGATCCATGTTACATTCCTGCTTCAATAAAGAATTTTAACTGGGGAACATCAATGGGGTGAATATTGCACTTGCCGATCTGCTGGGGCACGATCAAATGAATGGTGTCACCGGCACGTTTTTTGTCAGAAAGGGCGGCATGATATATGTCCGCACAAGGGGAAGAAGTGGTAGTGGGAAGCCGAAACTGGTTTAGCAAAGCCAAAGTCGAATCCCGGGTGTTTTGGTCGCAATAATCGAGAGCGTAGCCCGCTCGGCAGATCATAGCCAGTCCAATGGCCACCGCTTTGCCATGGGATAGGGCAAAATCGCTGAGCACTTCAATTCCGTGGCCGATGGTGTGACCCAGGTTTAATTTCATGCGCTCCCCTTGATCCAGTTCGTCTTTCTCTACCACAAGCGCTTTCCATTGGACACATCGGGCGATTACATCTTCTTTGTCAAAGTTGATGCCATGGTCGGAAAGATGGGAGAACAGTTCTGGATCAAAAAGAACCGCATATTTAATTACTTCTGCGCAGCCGTCTCGAAAAACTTCTTCCGGCAAGGTGTCGAGCGTATCCGTATCGCACAGAACAAGCTTCGGCTGGCAGAAAGCACCGGCCAGATTCTTGCCTGCCGGCAGGTCGATAGCGGTTTTACCGCCAACTGAGGAGTCCACAGCTGCAAGCAAAGTGGTAGGAACTTGAATGTAGGCGATCCCACGCAAATATGTGGCTGCGGCAAAGCCGGTAATGTCGCCCACAACGCCACCGCCCAGGGCAATGATGCAATCAGATCGGGTCAGCTGCTGCTGGGCAAGAAAGTTCAAGATTTCCAGATAGGTTTTGCCGTTTTTGCTTTCTTCTCCCGCGGGAAATACAAAGCTGCATACGGATAAGCTGGCGGCTTCCAGGCTTTGGATAACTTGTTCACCGTAAAGGGACCATACCGTGGTGTCGCTGATCACGGCAACATTTTTGCCTGTGCAGATTTCTGCCACCCGGCAACCCAGTGAGGATAGAATTTGGCTGCCAATGACCACATCGTAGGCCTTGGCGGTATTCACAGTTACGGTCTTCATCCGTCAACCTCCTCTTTGCGTTTGCTGCCCTGTTCCAAAAGGGCGGTGAGTGTATCTATGTCTTGATTTTCCAGCGCTTGCTGATACGCTCGCAGGCTCTGAATATAGGTTTCCAGTTCGAACAGGACATTTTCTCGGTTTTCCATGCAAAGTTCCGCCCACATTTGGGCATTGAGCCGCGCCACACGGGTCAGATCCTTGTAGCTTCCGGCAGAAAATCCAGAGTGATTCAAAGCGGTGGGGGATTTAATATAGGCGTTGCTGAGAATATGGGGCATTTGAGAAGTAAATGCAATTCGTGTATCATGCTCTTGGGGCGTGCAGACGGAGAAACTGCCAAATCCGCAGGGGGACAAGGCATCTTTTGCACGGGTGAGCAGTTGCATATCGTCAAATCGGGGTGGCACGATGACCATGGGCGCCCCTTGAAACAAATTGGAACGGCTGTATTTAAAACCAGAGTTGTGAGAGCCTGCCATGGGATGCCCACCGATGAAAGTAAAGCCATATTGTTCAGCCAATGGGAAACACCGTCTGCAAATATCTGTTTTGATACCGCAAAGATCCATGACCAAAGCGCCTTTTTTCACCAGGTGAGCATGCTCTTCCAAATAAGCCGCGGCGCTGTTGGGATAAATGGCCAGAAGCAGCAGATCGCAGCAACCGATGTTTTCTAGGGTCAGGGGTGCGTGAACGGCCTTGGAAAGCTGCGCAAAGGCCAGAATACTGCCATCAGTATCTGTTGCAAAAACCTGGTGCTCGGCCTTAGCATAGGCTCGCGCCATGGAGCCGCCGATCAAACCAAGACCTACTATTCCTACATTCATTTTATCGCCTCACGGATACGGCAGATGCGCTCTGCCAGTTCTGCAAATTGTGCGGGGGTCAAAGATTGGACGCCATCGCAAAGGGCACAGGAGGGGTCGTTGTGTACTTCCACCATGATGCCGTCAGCACCGGCTGCCACTGCGGCGGCAGCCATGGGCGGCACTAACTTGGCCTTGCCGGTGGCGTGGCTGGGGTCGACTACAACCGGTAGGTGGCTCAATTCATGGAGCACAGAAACTGCAGAAAGATCCAGCGTGTTGCGGGTGTAGGTTTCAAATGTGCGGATACCACGCTCGCAAAGGATCACGTTTTCATTGCCTTCGCTCATGATGTATTCTGCGCTCATCAGTAACTCCTGCAAGGTGTTGGCAAGACCTCGTTTCAGTAAGATGGGCTTTTTTGTTTTGCCCAATTCTTTCAGCAGATCAAAGTTTTGCATATTTCGTGCGCCGACCTGAATGATATCCACTTCTTCAAACAGATCAAGGGAGGAAATGTTCATAATTTCCGTGATGATGGGCAGATTGGAGGCGGCTTTTGCTTTCAGAAGCAGCTTGATACCTTCATCCTTCATGCCCTGAAACGCATACGGAGAGGTGCGGGGCTTAAAAGCACCGCCCCGGAGAATGTGAGTACCGGCTGCCTTGACGGCCAGAGCCACAGAAATGATCTGCTCCTCCGATTCAACGCTGCACGGGCCGGAGATCATGGCAAAATGTCCACCACCGATCTTCACATCACTTACCTGAATGACGCTGTCGTTTGGGTGGAATTTTCTGTTTGCCTGCTTAAAAGGCTCCGATACCCGTTTGACAGATTCCACGATATCCAAAGAGCTTAAAAGCTCCATATCCACACGGCTGGTGTCACCAATCAGACCAAGAACGGTCACATGCTGACCCTCAGAAATGTGCACATCCAGATTCATGCTGTTGAGCCAGTTGATCAGATGCTGTGTTTGTTGGGGGGTGGTTCCTTGCTTTAATATTGCGATCATTTCCTCATCTCCTAAAAAAATACGTCGCACAGTTGCGAACTGTGCGACGAATCAAAATCATTTAGAACAATCCTGAAAATTCATTGCAGCACAAATCGCTATTACCTTTTTCCACCAAAAAAGTAATAGTAGGTAAAGTAAAACTGTGCAGCAAACTGAATCATTTTTACCCTCCTAGGATATGTACTGTAAACAGTATAGCACGCTGTTTTTTGATTTGCAATAGGAAAAATCCTTTTTTTGCTGAAATATCCGGCAGTTGCTCAAATTTGAGACTGCCGGATATTGCTTTTATTTCATGGTGAAGTTGCGGCTGTAAACGAATGCACCGTTGAAGTAAATCTCAATGGAGTAGGTGCCTGCTTCACCGGGCAGCTCCGGAATGTTGAACCGACCGAAGCCATCTTTCCACATGGAAGTCCATTTGCGGGTCTCGGTGGCGGTGCTGATGATCTTACCCTCGGCGTCGCGAATCACGTACAAGGTCGTGATCTTATCGGAAGATGTGCTGTACTCGTGGTCCAGATATGCTGCGAAAGAAGCCTTTTGACCAATGGTAAAGTTGGACTTGAACGTGGTCACATCAGCGCTTGTCCAGTTGGTCTTGGTAGGTCTCTTGCACATTTTGAAGGTAATATCCTTAGCGCTAACCAAATAGCCGGAAAACCTCTCAGCTTTTGGTGCCTCGTAGCTGGTCGTTCCGCCAAAGGCGGTATTGCCGTTAGCAGGCACGATGCTGATGTCATAGGTGCTGCCAGGAACGATGGGGGAGATGACAGCGGAAGTAGTGGTGCTTTGGATCACCTGTTGTGCGTCGCTGCCGTCTACGGTGTAAAGCAGCAGCCAGCCGGTGTCAGGTGCAGTACCCTCGAAATTCCAACTTACTGTCAGTTGGTTGGGGTTGCTGTTGTCGCAAACCAGATCATGGATGCTGACAGAGTTGGCGGAAATGTAGGTGCGAACACTCTGGGTCATACCGGCAGCGGTAACCTGAATGGTGTATGCGCTGGAACTGTCCATATCTGCAAATACTGCCCGGGGCTCGTTGACGGTGATGGTCTTATCAAAACCGCCTTCGTTGTAGCAGCGAACGACCCAGCTTTCTACGGTGGTGTCAGCAGGAGTGTTCCAGGTGATGGTCATGGCGTTGTTCTGGAAACCGTGAACCGTCAGATCCTCTGCGTAGATGATGTTGGAAGCGGTGTAGCTGATCGTTGTGGTACCCACCAGATACAGAGGTGTCTCCGGCTCCAGGGTGAAGGTGTAGGTTTTGCCCACTGTCAGACTAGGAATGGTGACTACTGTGCCGGTAAAGGTGACAGACTGGGCTTGCTCGCCTTCGGCCTGGTAACGAATGACCCATCCATTGGTTTGAGGACCGTTCAGCGCGAAGGAAAGGATCACAGAGCCGTCTTCTGCACCGGTGGCAGCAGTAAAGTTCAAAATGGAAGTTTGATCCGGGGTGACGTGATACACGGATGTGGTGCCGATCAGCTTATGGAAGCCGCTGATCTCCACGGTGATCCGGTAGCGGGTAGAGGGTTTCAGCTCCTCAAAGATCGCCTTGCCGTCAGTAACGGTCTGGGTAAAGGTGTTGCCGTAGGTGTCAGAGCATTGGACAGTCAGAAGTGCATCATTGATAGCAGTATTCAGCGTTACAATGAGCTGATCTTCCTTGGATGCAACATCGATAGCAGAAACAGTCTGCAAATAATAGTTTTCATAGAAGAAGTAGCCCCCAACTGTGCCGCCAACCAGCAGCAAGAAGCAAATCAGCGCTGCGATCCATTTGCGATGGACACGCTTGGCTGCGGGTGCTTCTTCCGTAACTTCCTCAGCGGTGTTTTCGTCAGCAGTGTCTTCAACGGTCGCATTTTCTTCGGCAGTTTCCTGCTCAGATGTTTCCTCGTCAGAGGCTTCCGCTTCGCTTGCTTCTTCCTGGGCAGCAATTACGTCAGGGTCCGGCAGGTCCACATGCTCAGGAACTACAACGGGATCCGGGGTTTCGTGGGCGATCAGTTCATCTGCCTGTGCCAGCATTGCTGTCAGTTCGTTGGATTCCTCTTGATTCTCCTCGGCGGGTTCTTCCTCAGCAGGTTCTGCTAAAACTTCCTCGGTAGACTCTGCAAGTTCTTCCTCGTTGGTTTCCTCCGGTTCGATGATTTCAATTTGCTCAAATTCCACTTCTTCCGCAGGTGCAGCAGTTTCTTCCGGGGCCTCGATCAATTCTGCTTCCGGAATATCCTCGATGGGTGCGTCCAAAACTTCTTCCACCGGTTCTTCGTCTGTTAATTCTTCCTCAGCAGGCTCTTCGGTGGCAATATATGCATCTGCCACTTCTTCGTGGATATCCATGGCGGTTTCTAAGGCTTCGTCCACTTCCGCCAGGATCTCCTCGGCAGAGGGATCTTCGGGCAGGAGTTCGGTTTCTTCCTCAGCAGGCTCGTCGAAAATCTCCGGCTCGGCGGGGATCACGATAGGCATTTCATTTACCGGGTTGGTCTGCATATAATTGACCAGCGTCTGACCCATTTGCAGGGGATCCTGCCAACGGACTTCCGGATTGGGATCACATGCCTTCAAGATGATCTGCGCCATCTGCGCGTCCGCATAGGCGGGAGCGGAAAGGGGCTCAGCAGGCGCTCTGCCTTCAAAGGGAAGCGTACCACCGTTGTAGATCTGGTACAAGATCAAACCAACGGAATATACGTCCATGGTCTCGTTCAGGGACGAGTAAGCGTCAGCAATTTCCGGAGCAGTATAACTGCTGATGTAACGCTCCGGCAGGGAGGCGTAGGCAAGAGACGCGCTCTCGATAAAGCCAAGATCACAGATCCGATATTCGTTATCCTTGCAGAAAATGTTCTCGGGCTTCAAGTTCACAAACAGATAACCGCTGCGGCGGCAAACAGCCAAAGCGGCACAAAGGTCAAGACCCAGATTGACAGCGCCCAGATGGGTCATGCTTTCTTTTCTTAACTGCCGCTCTAAGGTGGGTTGGTAGGTGTTTGTTAAGTAAACATCATAGCCGGATTCACCCTCGTCCATGGGGACGATCTGCCAATTTTCAAAGGAGGAGAATCCTTCCAGACGGGACAGCCGCTGCAACAAGACCGCTTCGTTGACGATCTCCTCAGCCAGGTTACCAAAGTAGGTAACAGCAGACTCGGTATCTTGGAAAGCGCCTGCCAGAAGCAGGGCATCCAGCTTGGTTTGAGATGCGGGAACGGAAATGACCTTAACCATATATTTGCTCTGGGTTTCCAGCTGCATGGCGGGGCAGCAACGCACACCGTCATGATTGCTGATGGGGTCGCCCATAGCAAAGCCGTCCAGCAACGGAGAAATCAATTTCGGCTCGGACATATCTGATGCCTCCTTATTTCTAATACTCTATATATAATAAATGAAAATCACCAAAAAAGCAACAGTATTTCTTATGTTTTCTCCCGGAAAATATGGAATGAAACAAGAAAAAGACTTGTCTTTCGACGAGAAAGAACGGTGGTTTTCCTTTTTGTGTACTTGCATAAATTTAGGGTGTGTGTTATAATGTAGCCAGAATGTAATTTCCCGGTTGCCGAACGAAAAATTTGGCAGCTGAGAAGGTAAAAAAATAAGGGCGCTTGCATTTCGCGCCGAAGCGGAGGTACTCAAATGAGCAAAGTGATTTGCGATGTGTGCGGAACGACCTATCCGGATACTGCATCTTCTTGCCCCATCTGTGGTTGCGCTGCACGGCAACCTTCACAGACGGCTGCCGGTGGTGAGCAGGATCAGAACGGTTCTTATAATTATGTGAAAGGCGGACGTTTTTCCAAGGGCAATGTTCGCAAGCGCAATAGTAAGAAAGTTGTGAAAGAACCTCGTTCCAATATGCCTAAGGGGGACGACCAGGGCGCAAATAAGGGCCTTGTGATCGTTGTGTTGGTGCTGTTGCTAGCAATCGTTGCGGTCTTGGTGTATATCGGAATTCGTGTGCTGGGTTCTGTGGAAGCGCCCAAGCCCAATACCCAGAACCCCGGTCAGCAGGGCGGCCAAGTTGATAAGAAACCCTGTGTGGGTCTGAGCTTGGAAACACCTACCATTAATTTTACCGGACCGGATGAGACTTTTGGCTTGCGTGTGGTCAAGCAGCCGGAGGATACCACCGATACTGTTATTTTCATGTCTGCAAATCCTAAGATCGCTACGGTGGATGAGCTTGGCAATGTGGTGTCTGTTGGCGTTGGACAAACTGTGATTTATGTTATTTGCGGTGAATATACTGTGCAATGTACGGTGGTTTGCACCGATGGCAGTACGGAGCCCAGCGAGCCTACCGTGGATCCTCTGGCCGGTTTTGAGCTTCACTTGAACCGGGATGACTTTACACTGAGCAAGCAGGGTGAGGCATGGAATCTGTTTAAAAAGAACGAATATGGCGTCACTGCTGAGGATATTACCTGGTCTGTGGATAATCCCAATGTTGCCACCGTGGACAGTAAGGGCACAGTCAGGGGTGTGAATAAGGGCAGTACTACTGTTTGGGCAACATTCAGAGGTCAAATGGTCAGCTGCATTGTTCGTGTATCCTTTACGGCAACTCCGGAATCTAATTATCGGGTTTCTATCAGTGATGTTACCATCGAGGTTGGAGGATCGGTGTCCGTCAATGTGATTCGCAAGAGTGACTCGGCCAATGTTCAGGGCATTGTGTGGACTGCACAGACCGAAGGCGTTGTTACCATTGATGGCACAAAGATTACCGGCGAGCAAGTGGGAAATGTTACACTTTCCACCACCTATGAAGGGGAGACCTTTACCTGTATTGTCCGGGTTAAGGCCGCGACCCAGAGCAATCCGGAATAATAGAAACACGGCAGCACGAAATGTGCTGCCGTGTTTTTTTGTATTATTCGCCGTCAATGTGATAATTTCTGCGGAACAGCAAGGTGATGCACCAAACACCAGCCAGACCCACCAGCGTGTAGACGATGCGGCTGATCATGCTGCCCTGGCCGCCAAACAGCCAAGCCACCAAGTCAAATTGAAAAATACCCACGAGACCCCAGTTCAGAGAGCCAATGATGGACAAAATCAATGCCAGAGTATCCATAAAAAGTACCTCCATTCCTTTATTTGGCTGTTCATAGAATCCCCAACTGGGCTTTGATTATGCATGAGTCAGAAAAATATCTTTCTGTCGTTGCAATATGCGGTGATTTCAGCTATAATAAGGAAAAAAGGGAAAGGAAATTCTTATGACCACACTATATGAGGGCGCTTATGCGAAATTGAATTTGACCTTGGATGTTACGGGCAAAAGACCCGACGGGTATCACGATATTAAAAGTTTGATGCAGACCATTTCCATTCGGGATGATGTTGAGATCGATGTGGGTACCGGAAAGCCCTGGCGGCTGCTTTGCGATAAGGAGGGGATCCCCACTGATGAGAGGAATCTGGCATGGAAAGCAGCGCAGGTGTTTTTTGACGCAGCGAAGAAAGACCCGGAAGGTTTGGAGATCCGGATCACCAAGCGGATCCCTTGCGAAGCGGGTTTAGGCGGCGGCAGCGCTGATGCGGGTGCGGTGCTTCGGGCATTAAATCGACATTTCGGCGAGCCGTTTTCTATTGGCGCGTTGGCGGAACTTGGCAGCCTGGTAGGCAGCGATGTGCCTTTTTGCACCATTTGCGGTACTGCTATCGCAGAGGGGAGAGGCGAGAAACTGCGGATGCTGCCGAGCTTGCCGGATTGCATTTTTGTGGTTTGCAAGCCGGACTTTTCTGTATCCACTCCCGAACTGTATCAGAAATTGGATCAGCGGCAGATTTCTAAGCGCCCGGATCATGTGGCTATGGAATCTGCGGTTTTGGCAGGTGATTTGGGAAAAATCGCTGAGAATCTTTGCAACGTGTTCGACCCGGTGGTCACCGAGGAACATTTGGAGTTGAATTACATCAAGTCGATTTTCAATTCCTACGGTTCTGTGGGTCAGCAGATGACCGGCTCCGGCTCTGCGGTGTTCGCCATTTGCGCAGAGTTTGAGCATGCCGCAGTGATTTGCAGTATGCTTAAAGAAAATTATCCCCAAGTGTTTATCGCCAAACCTGTATAATTTTGACAAGTTCCGTCCATACTGGTGTTATTCCAGTATGGACGGTGTTTTTTATGCGCTTAATCGGTAAAATTTTGTGTACATGTTTGATTCTGACGGTTTTTGTGATTTGCCTGGATGTGTCAGCAGATAAACAAGTGTTGAAGGACCATTTGATTCGTCTTCATGTGGTGGGGGCATCGGATTCTGTTGAAGATCAGAATATTAAGCTTCTGGTGCGGGATCAGATCGTGGAAAAACTCAGCGAAGCGATGTCCCAATTACCGGATAAAGAATCGGCAAGAGAATATCTCAGCGGGAAATTAGATGAGATCCGGAAGCTGGCGGATTCTGCGCTTGCTCAGGCGGGCGTGACGGATCGGTGTAAGGTGACCCTGGATTGGGAAAGCTTTCCTATGCGGGAGTACGATACCTTTTCTCTGCCAGCGGGGGTCTACGAATCTCTGCGGGTGACTATCGGTGAGGCAGAGGGGAAGAACTGGTGGTGTGTGGTGTTCCCGTCTTTGTGTCTGCCTGCGACCAGTCAGGGCTTTGCGGATACTGCCGCAGGCGCAGGCTTCTCTGATACGCTGACGGATACTTTGTCCCAAAAAGAGGAGTATAGCGTTCGGTTCTTCTTGCTGGATTGCCTTGGCTGGGTGGAAAACTGGCTCTTTCAAATATTTTAGGATTTCCGGTGCGTAATGCACCGGATTTTTTATGAAAATGCAAAAATGACAGAATTAGACCCTATATTTTGGACGAATCATATGTTATGATGTAGAAAAAGAGAGGCGGTGGATCTATGCTTCGTTTGGTTTTGGGTGCCGATTGGGTTGCGGTAAGAGATGAAATATTGAATCGGGTTGCAAAAGATGTCAATGCGCAGAAATCCGGAATCGTGCTGATGGTACCGGAACTGATCAGCCACGATATGGAACGGCGGCTTTGCGCTGCTGCTGGTGATACAGCCAGCCGTTTTGCGGAGGTGTTGTCGTTTCCCCGTCTGGCCCGTCGGGTGGCGGAGATGCTGGATCGCGCCCCGGAGGAGTGTTTAGATGGGGGCGGCAGAATCGTTGCCATGGCGGCGGCTGCCAGATCGCTGCACAGCCAGTTGAAGGTATATGCCGCAGTAGAAAACAAACCGGAATTTTTGACCGGTCTGGTGGATGCGGTGGATGAGTTCAAGCGCTGCTGCATCAGCTCTCAGGATCTTTTGTCCGCATCAAAGAAATCTAGCGGCAGTTTTGCGCAAAAATTAGAGGAACTTTCTCTGCTGCTGAGCGCTTATGAGGCGATCTGTGCTCAAAGTAAGCGTGACCCCAGAGATCAGATGACACAGCTTCTGAATCAGTTGGCAGACGGAAATTATGGTGAGAGACATACTTTTTATATCGATGGCTTCCCGGATTTTACTCGGCAGCATTTGGCTATTTTGGAGTATCTGATCCGGGTTTCGCCCTGCGTTACGGTGGGCCTCAATTGTGATAAGGTTCGTTCTGACGCTATGGCTTTTGAAAAGGCCGGTGAAACGGCAGCAGAGCTGATCCGGTGTGCAAAAAATGCCAATATTGAAGTGAAAATTGAAATTTTGCCTGCTAATACGCTGCCATTAAAACCGGTTTGCGACGGCCTTTTCCAAGGACAGATTCAACCGATGGCGGAGGGGCTGACTCTTTACCGGGCGGAGTCTGCGCTGCAAGAGGTGCTTGTTGCTGCGCAACGAATTCGCAAGTTGGTGCGCAGCGGTTATCGTTATCGGGATATCGGTGTGGTGTGCACGGATATGACCGCGTATCAGCATTTGATTCGCTTGCAGTTCAGGCGCAGTGGGATTCCTCTTTATGCGTCCGGTACAGAAGATGTGCTGCAAAAGAACGGGATTTCCACAGTGATCGCAGCGCTGGATGCTGCGTTGGGTGGCTTTGAGCAACGTGATGTGTTCCGTTATCTTCGTTCTGCCCTTTCGCCCGTATCCCAGGAAATGGCAGACAAACTGGAAAATTACGCCATCAAATGGGGCGTTCGAGGTGATCGTTGGCTTTCTCCTTGGACCAGTAACCCCAATGGCTTAGATGAGATCCGCAGCGATGAGGAAGTCCAAGCACTTCTGGAATTGAATTTTGCCCGTCAGCAGCTGGTCGAGCCGCTTTGCGTGCTGAAAGATGCATTCCGGAATGCTGCGAATTTGGCAGATCAGGTTGATGCTCTGTATGATTATCTCAATACGGTGGGTTTTGCTGATGCGCTGCAAAATCTTGCCCGGGAAATGGATGCGGCAGGGGATAACCCTGGCGCCCAGGTACTGAACCAGTTGTGGGAGATTTTACTTACTGCATTGGAGCAGATGCGCGATGTGCTGGGACAGACAGCCTGGGACCAGGAGAGCTTTACCAAGCTGCTGATGTTAATGCTGAGCCAGTACGATGTGGGTACGATCCCTCCGGTTCTGGACGCTGTTACCGTTGGCCCGGTCAGCGCAATGCGTTGCCAGCAGGTGAAGCATTTGATCGTTCTTGGCGCGCAGGAAGGAAAACTGCCCGGTTATGCCGGATCTGCCGGCTTGCTCAACGACCAGGAGCGTACCGTTCTGCGGGATCTGGGAATCACTTTGACCGGCGGTGCTATGGAGGGAATCCAAGCCGAATTTGCAGAGGTTTATGGCGTGTTTTGCGGCGCGCGGGAGACGATTTTTGTGTCTTATCCCGGGGGTCAGCCTTCTTATGTTTATAAGCGTCTGGTGCAGATGGCCGGGCAGGAATTGACGGGAGAATTGCATTCTGCCGATGCCATTGTGGATCCGCTGGATGCGGCAGCCTGCTTGGTGGCACAAGGTGATGAGGGTTTTGCAAATACGTTGGGCATTTCGGAACTGTATGATCACGTAAAAGCCCTGTCTGATTACCGTTTGGGCAGTATTCAACCGGAGAATGTGCGTAAATTGTATGGCGAAACTCTGCGGCTTTCTGCATCTCAGGTGGATCGGCAGGCGGAGTGCCGTTTATCTTACTTCTTGAAGTACGGACTCCGGGCAGAGGAACGCAAGGAGGTAACGGTAGACCCGGCAGAATTCGGTACTTATGTACACGCAGTGCTGGAACATACTGCCCGTGAAGTAATGGAACGGGGCGGATTTTCTAATGTTTCGTTGGAAGAGACAATGGAAATTGCCTTGGCTTATTCCGATGTATATGCGCAAAACCGGTTTGGCCAGTTGGATTCGGAGCGGTTGCAATATTTGTTTAAGAGAAACCGTCGGGAATTGGAGCTGGTGGTTGCAGAGTTGTGGGAGGAATTGAAGCAGTCACTGTTTCTGCCCAAGGCCTTTGAGTTGGGCTTTGGCGATGATGGGGATATGCCGGCCATTCCGATTCCCTCGGAGAAAATGCAAGCTGTGCTTCGTGGCTATGTGGACAGGGTAGATATCTGGCATGACGGTGATCGTCATTATTTCCGGGTAGTGGATTATAAGACCGGCCGTAAGGATTTCGATTATTGCGATGTGTATAACGGTGTCGGTTTGCAGATGCTCCTTTACTTGTTCGCTTTGGAGCAAAGGGGAGAGGAATTTTTCTCTACCCAGCTGGATGGCGCAGGTATCCAGTATTTCCCGGCAAGAGTGCCGGTGATGACTGCGGATGCCCGGCTTTCCGATGAGCAGGCGCAGATGGAGCGCTTAAAGCAGTGGAAGCGCAAGGGACTTCTTTTGGCAGATGAGGCGGTGCTGAGTGCTATGGATCCCCAGGAGTCCGGCAGATTGTGCTGCACACGTAAGAAAGACGGTACGATCTCTGGTGATCTTGCCACAAAGGAGCAGATCGGACTGTTGAAAAAGCACGTTTTTCGGGTCCTGGAAAAGATGGTCGACGATATTGCATCCGGTAATATCACGCCCAATCCCTATACCCGGGGCACGGCCCACGATGCCTGCACTTATTGCCCTTATGGTTCGGTGTGCCACCCTAATTCGGTGGAGGATCGACGCAATTATAAGGCGATGAATGCTCAGAGATTCTGGGAAGAAGTGGAAAAGGAGGAGCGGCATGGCTGAGATATTAACACCCCAGCAACAAATGGCGGTTACGGACCGTGGCGGCAAATTGTTGGTTTCTGCGGCTGCCGGCTCGGGCAAGACCAAGGTTTTGGTGGATCGTCTTCTTCGTTATCTTTTGGATCCGCTTCAAAGCGCCAATATTGATGATTTTTTGATTATTACTTATACGAAAGCTGCGGCAGCGGAACTGCGCGGTAAAATTGCGGCCAAGCTTTCGGAGCAGTTGGCACAGACTCCGGAAAACAAGCATTTGCAGCGGCAGTTGCAGCGGCTCTATCTGACGAAAATCTCCACAGTCCATGCTTTTTGTGCGGATATTTTGCGGGAGTATGCCTATCGGTTGGATCTGAGTGGTGATTTCCGGGTTGCAGATGAAAATGAATGCAGAGAGCTTCGGGAAAAAGCCATGTCCCAGGTTTTGGAAGAGGCGTACCGGGATCTGACACAAAATGATGATTTCCGGGTATTTCTGGATACCCAGGGGTTGGGCAGAGATGATCGGCTCGTACCGGAAATCTTGTTTAAGGTCTATGACAGCGCCCGCTGCCATCTTTCCCCGGATCAATGGCTGGATGCTTGTATTAAGAATGCAGATGTATCCGCAATCGACGATGTGGGTCAGACTCTGTGGGGTAAGTATCTCATGGAGGATCTGTTTGACTATCTGGATTTGCAGATCGATGCATTGAGTCGGTGCATGGATGCGGCGCGGCTCACACCCGAAATGGAAGGCCCCGTGACTTTGTTTGCAGAAACGGTCAAACAGTTGCAGTCGCTTCGGGCAGCGGACTCCTGGGATGCGATCATCCAAAATAAGGATATTGAATACGGCACTCTCAGATTCAGCAAAAAATGTACAAATGTGGACTTGAATGAGCGCATGAAGGCGGTGCGAAATGCCTGCAAAAAAGGCGTTGCCGCTAAGCTGAAAAGCTTTTCCACCGATAGCGCACAGACTTTGCAGGATATGCACCAGTGTTTTGCTTCTGTTCGGGGCATGGTTGGTCTGGTGCGTCGGTTTGATGAGGTTTATTCTCACTTGAAGCAAGGTCGCCGGGCATTGGACTTTGGTGACTTGGAGCATCAAATGCTGGATCTGCTGCTGGGCGTGCGTCGGGATCAGATCACTTCTGCGGCAACGGAGATCGGTGAGCGATTTCGGGAGATCATGGTGGACGAATACCAGGATTCCAACCAGGTGCAGGATGCGATTTTCTCTGCGTTGACCCAAAAGCAGCAAAATTGTTTTATGGTAGGCGATGTGAAGCAGTCGATCTATCAGTTCCGGTTGGCTGATCCGGGCATTTTTCTGGAAAAATATAATGCCTATGTTCCCGCAGAGGAAGCAAAACCCGGTCAGGGACGGAAGGTGTTCCTTTCTGCCAATTTCCGTTCCGGTGGCGGTGTGCTGGAATGTGTGAATTACATTTTCTCTCACGTTATGACCCCAAGCGTTGGGGGACTTTCTTACGGTGAGGAAGAAGCGCTCCGGGAGGGCGTACCCCATGTAGCTCTGGACGAACCGGAAGTGGAATTACTGGTGACTCAGGCGGATAACGCAACCTATGAAGAAGAGGCGGCCGTGGGGGCTCAAAGGGCGGCACAACTGCTGGACGGCAAGCATTTCGTTCGCGATGGGCAGAGCCTTCGTCCCATCGTGCCGGAGGATATCGTGATCCTGCTGCGCTCTCCGGGCAGCATTGGCAGCTATTATGCGGACGCATTGGCGAAGAAAGGAATTCGCTGCACTACCGGTGGCGGAGAGGATTTGCTGCAAACCCGGGAAATTGCGGTTTTGCGGGCGCTTTTGCAGGTTATTGGAAATCCCCGGCAGGATATTCCGCTGATCGCTGTGCTGGCAAGTCCGCTTTTCGGATTTACCGCAGACGAACTTGCGTTGATCCGAAGCAAGAACAGAAAATGCAGTATTTATGATAGCCTGCTGCTTGCCCAGAACGAAAAAACGAAAAATTTCCTCTCTTGTCTGGAAAATCTTCGCTATGCCGCGCGGATGCAACCCCTTTCTCGTTTGATGGAGGAAATCTTTGCCCAGACACGCATTGACAGTTTGTTTGGTGCGATGGTCGGCGGTGCAGTTGCCAGAGAGAATTTGCAGATTTTTTATGGTTTTGCAGCGGAATATGAGGCGTCTTCCCATGGAAATCTGGGAAAGTTCTTGGAGTTTCTGGATTCTATTGAAGATAAGGGCTTGGTTACCACCGGCGAGCAAAGTACCGCCGGCGCGGTAACGATCATGAGCATTCATAAATCTAAGGGTTTGGAATTTCCCGTGGTGTTCGTTGCCGGTTTGTCCCGGGAGTTTAACCGGGAGAGTCTTCGCTCGCAGGTGCTTTGCGATCAAACCCTTGGCTTGGGACTTAGCGCTGTGGATGAGAAGAACCGGGTTCGTTATCCCACCGTGGCAAAGCGGGCAATCATGGTCAAAACTGCTGCGGATAGTTTGTCCGAGGAAATGCGTGTGCTTTATGTGGCGCTTACACGAGCCAGAGACCGGCTGATCATGACCTATACTGCCGGTAATTTGGAAGGGGATATTCAAAATATTGCCGCTCGGCTGGATATGTCCGGAATGGAACTGCTCTCCCGAGATGCGGTCTGCCCCGGTGATTGGGTGATCGCTGCGGCACTGCAAAGAACAGAAGCGGGCGCTTTGTATGCCCTGGGTGGGCAGCCCGATTGCCGTCAGGTTTCTCCGCTTCCTTGGTTGATCCGGGAAGTAACGAATGTTTCCGGCGACGGTAAAACTGTGGACGCTGAGTTGCCTGAAACTTCTGTTGATCCGGAATTTCAGGCATCATTGGAGAAAAATCTGGTGTTTCGTTATCCCTATCATAGCGCAACCCTGACTCCTTCCAAGCAGACTGCTACCCAGCGAAAAGGTCGCCAGAAGGATAGCGAAGTGGCGGAGCAAGCACCTGCAAAGCAGGCAAAGCGTCATTGGCGCGCGCCCGGTGAGAAGAAAGAAATTGCCGGTGGAGCGGATCAAGGCGTTGCAATGCATAGCTTTATGCAGTATGTCCGTTATGAAGCCTGCAAAAGCTTGGCAGGCGTTCAGAACGAACTTGACCGCATGGTGTCCGAGGAACGGCTTACTAAGGAGCAGGCGAAATGGATTGATTGTCATAAGGTCGTTGCTTTTTTCCAAACTGAGATCGGAAAGAAACTGCAATCTGCACAGAGCGTTCTCCGGGAGTTTAAGTTCTCAATACTGGACAATGCGGATCACTACGGTGACGGCTTAGAAGGGGAGAATATCCTGCTGCAAGGCGTGGTTGACTGCGCGATCCTGGAATCTGACGGCATAACGGTCATTGATTTTAAGACCGACCGTGTCACCGAGCAGACGCTTGGGGAAAAAGCGGCATATTATCGCCCCCAGGTGCTTGCTTACGCAGGTGCGCTGGAACGGATCTATGGAAAAAGAGTGAAAGCCGCAGCACTTTACTTTTTTGCTATGGATCAAACAGTAATCCTTTAATATGGAAAAATCCGGCACACCTTTTGGTGTGCCGGATTTTTATTTAGCGGCAGTTCTTGTTCTCGTTCTGGGTCTTGTTCTGATTCTTGTTTTCGTTCTGAGTCTTGTTCTGGTTCTGGTTCTTGTTCTGTTCGTTATTCATAGCTGCTTTCCTCCAAGCTAAATTTCGCGGTGATCCGCAGAGTTAGCTTGTCCGAAAACTTAGGATTTATCCTTATCTTTGAAGATCAGACTGACGATTAGGCCAAAAATAATGGCAGCAGTAATACCACCGGCAGATGCTTTCAGCCCACCCATCAGCACGCCAAGTAAGCCTTTCTCGTCCACAGCTTCCCGCACACCTTTTGCCAGTAGGCTGCCAAAACCGGTCAAGGGTACAGATGCACCTGCGCCTGCAAAATCAAGAAAAGGCTCATAGATTCCCACCGCACCTAAGATCACACCAATGACCACATAACTGACCAGAATACGTGCAGGGGTGAGCTTTGTCTTGTCAATCAAAATCTGGCCGATCATGCAAAGCAGTCCGCCAATGATAAATGCTTTTACATAGTCCATACTATTAACCTCCAATCAGAGAAACCGCATGGCACACACCCGGAATGGGGAGACCTTGTTGGCTGGAAGTGGGGGATAAAAGCGCCCCCGTACCGCAAAAAAGAATCCGATTCAGCTCACCGCGATTTAGCTTGTCCAGCAAATAACCACAGAGCGTGATGGCGCTGCAACCGCAGCCGGAGCCGCCGGAGTGCACATCCTGGGTCAGTTGCTCAAAAACCAAAGTGCCGCAGTCGGTGAGTTTACCGCCCAAAGGGAGCTGATCTCGCCCGGCAAGATCCATCAGCAGATTTTTCCCAAGCTGACCCAGATCACCGGTGACAATCAGATCGTAGTCTTCCGGTGACCGGTTCAGATCCTCAAAATGGGTGTGGATCGTGTCCCATGCGGCCGGTGCCATGGCGGCGCCCATATTATTGGCATCCTTGATGCCCAGATCAGTAACAGTGCCAATGGTGCAGCATTCAATTCTGGGTCCTTTTCCGGAAGAGCACACCAGCGCTGCACCGGAGCCGGTGACCGTCCATTGGGCGGTGGGTGTTCGTTGACCGCCGTAGCCAAGGGGGAAACGGTACTGCCGTTCAGATGATGCAAAATGGGAGGAGGTCATGGCCACTACCCGATCCGCAAAACCACCGCTGACAGCCATAGAGGCCAGGAGCAAGCTTTCTGACATGGTAGAGCAAGCGCCATAAAGTCCCAGGTGGGGGATCCCCGTGTTTCGCAGAGTAAAAGATGACCCAATGCATTGGTTGAGAAGGTCACCGGAAAAAGCCAGTCCAACCTGCTGCTTTTGCAGTCCGGCTTTTTGCAAAAGGGTGTCCATAGCGATTTTTTGCATCTGCTTTTCCGCTTGCTCCCAGGTTTTTTGTCCGAAAAGGGTGTCCTTGGCGGTAACGTCAAAATAAGGCGCAAGAGGACCTTCCGATTCTTTTTTGCCAGCAACACTTGCCCATGTGGTGATGATCGGCATTTCCGGCAGCACGAAGCTGCGCTTGCCCCGCTTGTTGATTGCCATAAACATACCTTCCTTGCAATTTTTGTTTAGTATGTGCAAGGATTAGGTTTGCATACAAAAAAGCCAGTCTTTTCGACTGGCTTTTTATATTATTTTGGAACGGGAGTAGGACGGGTGGGATCAAATACGCTTTCCACATCGAAAAGGTCAGCCAGCTTATCCGGGTTGTGATACATCCGGATTCCGTCTATGTTTCGACGGCCGCCTCTGAAATAGTTGGGGCCCAACTGATTCCAGTATGTGGAGCTGTCTACGTTAAAGAAATAGCGGTAGCCGTCCTCATAAAGAACATTAAATTTCTCGTTGGAGGTGGTATATGGCCGCCAGGTGTGAATGTCAGAACCGTGGGGGTAGAGAATAATGTCTGTTTCACCAACAATGGGCTGCACCGTGTTTTCCCATTTGTCGGAGTCTTCTTCCACTGCCTTTGCACTTCTTTCGCCATAGGGGGGATGACCATAAGAGTGGCTGGCGATGATCCAACCATGGTCCTTTAAGCACTGGACAACTTCCTTAGCCGCCTGCACTTCGACAGCGTACTCTTCTTCGGTCATATTCTCTGCATAAGAGGGCTTCGTTCTGTAACCGAAAACGCCCTCGTAGCCGGTAACACCCAAGACTGCTCGGGCACCGTGGTAGGAAAAGTCCGGATGTTCCTGGATGAATTTTTCCAGAACGGGAACAAGGTCATAGTCACCGGAGGTCACATTGCCTTGCTTGTCCATATATAGGCAGGTGGGGTAGCCGTCGTCACCAATGACGATCTTGTGTGCAAAACCATCGCCACGGGTGTCAGCAAAAATGGGGATTTTATTTTTGCCGTTGCCGGTGCCGATCATATAGCTGTAATAGTTTACATCGTCCTGGCTCATGATAAAGGGCTTTTTACCGGCCGGCAGGCGGATTTTACCATAAACGAAGCGAGTGCCCTGGTCGTCGGTTACTTCATAGGCCAGATCGTAAGGGGAGATTAGCACATAACCCTTTTCGTACATTTGCTCCATGATGGCCACAAACTCGGAAATGGTAGCCATATACATGTTGTAACCGTTGGTATCTTCGTCACGGTCAAAGGCCCGGCTGGGGTCTACGATCAGGGAGTGGAAGAAAATGTGTGTCACTGTATCCGGTCTTGCGTAGGTGACCAGTTTGCTGTCCAACTCCCGGTACTCGGCAACTTTCATTGCCAGTTCCGGAATGTCGTCAAAATATTCATAGCTTTCCAGCATACCAATGGCTTTGGTATAGTCGTAGCCCGCAGCAATGAACTCTGCTTTTTTCATAAGTTCTGCCACTTCTTGCCGGTCAATGGGATCAGTGGGAGCAGTTGTGGGGGTAGAGGTGGTTTCGGAAGAGGATTGGTTGCCTGGGCTATTCGGATTTGGAGCAGACTGATTAAGAGTGCCTAAGAAAATGATCGCACTGACTAAAATACCAGAAAGAACAATGATTATGGCGATCAAAATGGTGTTAATGGTGTTAGGCTTTTTATTTTTTCGCTGGCTGTTGGAGCCGTCTTGGTTATAATAATGTCCTGCCATCGGGAATCACCCTTTCTCTTTCTTTAAATCTTATTATATGTGAAAATGCGACAGATAGCAACTAAAAAAATACCGGCATTTGAAATGCCGGTATTTTGGTCAGATGATCCTTCTTGCACCGTAGTAGTGAGAAACCCAATAGCTGTTGTCCAGTGATGATATCACGACGCCCTTGCTGGACGAAGCGTGAATAAACTGGTTGTCCCCCACGTAGATCCCTACATGTGAGATACCCGAGGTGTAGGTGTTTGCAAAAACCACCAGATCACCGGGCTTTAATGCACTCTTGGAGATTGCTGTTCCAAATACACCTTGTTCCTTAGAGGTGCGCGGTAGGGTGATTCCGTGCTGTTTGAATACATACTGCACGAAGCCGGAACAGTCAAAACCGCTGGGTGTAGTACCCGCCCACAGATAGGGAACACCAATGTATTTTTTCGCGGTGTTTACGATCTTGCTTCCCAGCGTGGTGGAAGCTGTGCCGTTTAATGCGTCGGGACTGACCGGGGTGCCCGTAGACTTTCCGCTGCGGAAGAATAGGGGGGTGTTAGTCGAATCCTTGTTTTCGTAGGGAATTTGGGTTAACTCCAAATAGTCGCTGCGAATGTAGCCGATAATATCTTTGTATATGATCTTGAACCAGCCGTTGTTGATGCCGATAATGTAGGCTTTTTCGTACCGGGTCGCAAAAGCCACAGCTTTATAGTTGGTCGATGGACCGCTGCGGATATTGACTGCACTGCCGGTGACTTTGCCGTAACCAAGCTCTGCGTTTTCTTTTGTGGAAACATTCAGGTACTTGCTGTGCATGTAGCCGGTTTGAAGATTGTAGCTTACTTTGTACCATTCACCGCTTTTACCCAGAATCACAACCACATCGTTTTGCGGACCGTAATCAATGGTACTGGCAGTGGTAGATGGACCGCTCCGCAGCCGCAGGGAAGATGCGGTGATGAAACCGATTCCCGTTTTCATGTTGCTTTCGGCAGCGCTGACTGCCGGGATAGATGTGCCTATAAAAAGAAAAATTGCCAGCACGAAGCTGACAATTCGCATAGAAAATTTCATACGTTGCCCTCCGTCTTACTCGTCTTACAAAAAAATTACTTGCCTGCCAGAGCGCGTTCCAGCCAGACACAGCCAAAATCCAAAGCTGTATACAAGCCGTCCTTTTCGCCCTTTTTCACGATCCGGTCACGGCTCTTTGCCGCGGGATCAGTCAGTTGAAGCTGAACAGATACCTTAGTTGCCACGTCCAGATCGCCAACCTTCTTGGTCTCCAAGATTTGGAGCATGATGATGTGGGTGTCTGCCATGGAACCGTAGTAGATCAGATTGTCCTTCCGCATCAGCGGATGGCCCTTGTACATTAAAACTGCGTTTTCGTCAGCCATTTCGGTTACCTCCTGTGAGAATCATGGTGAAATTGTAACATTTTGTAACCTTTGTGTCAACCGTTCCGGCAGTATTACCAGAACTTGGCAGAGAGTTGGATTTTTGTAAGAGGGAGGGGGAGTATGAAGTTAAAGGAAAGTTACAAATGTTGAAAAGAGCGGCTTTTGCCGTGGCAAAACCCGCTTGCCGTTGATGATGTTATGCCAGATAGCTGCGGACCAATTCCTGCAACAGCTCATCCCGGTCCAGCTTGCAGATCAAGCTGCGCGCGTTGTTATGATTGGTGATATAGGTCGGATCTTCTGTGAGCAGATAGCCGACGATCTGGTTCACCGGATTGTAGCCTTTTTCTTGCAGGGAGTCGAACACAGTCCGGAGAATGCGCCGCATATTTTCTTTATCGTCCAGAGGAATGGTAAATTTCAGTGTGCTGTTATCCGTCATGATATCGCCTCCTTATCCAATATTGGTATTATAGCCCAAAAATTTCCCGGTGTAAAGACCTGAGAAGAATTTTTTTCAAACAGATGTTTAGCGCAGAGTGGCGTTGACCTGATCTTTCAGCGCAGTGAGGACTTTTTGGATCACGCCTTCCGAATCCGCATCAGTCAAGGTCCGGTCATCTGCTCTCAATTCCAGCGCAAATGCCATGCTCTTTTTGCCCTCGGGCACACCGGCGCCCCGGTAGATATCAAACAACCGGACAGAGCGCAGCAGCTTGCCGGCAGCTGCGGTGATCACATCTTCTGCCTGTGCGACGGTAATCGCCTCGTCGCAGATCAGGGAAAGGTCACGGGTGACACCGGGGTACTTGGGCAGGGCGGTGAAGGTAGCATTGGGCAGCTGCAGGTCGAACAGCTTGGTGAAGTTGATCTCAGCGCAGTAAACATCTACGTCAATGCCATAATTCTGAGCAACCAGAGGATGGATCTGACCAATAACGCCCACGTCATTGCCGTCAATGGTGACCTTGGCACAGCGGCCGGGGTGGTAGGTGGGATTGTCGGTGACGGCGCTGTAAGTGGCCTTCTTGATCCGCAGGCCGGACAGCAGCGCATCCAGCTCACCCTTCAGGCTGAAGAAGTTGGCCTTTGCACCATAGGTACCCAACAACAGCATCTTGGGCTCTTCGGGCAGA
>JAZRMV010000011.1:0-8376 GCA_045647845.1 Faecousia sp. | reverse complement strand
CTCCCCAGTTTTTCAAGCTTATTTTCATTGCTGCTTGTATGCCTTGTTGTTCCTATCCCTAAATGGCAAGCTATACTTCAAAAATTTATACGAGGTAAACTTAAAGTTGCAATTGTAATTGTGCTTGCACTGCTGACCATTTTCACAGCCCCCACATCTGACTCCGATGTAACGGACAATATCCCAACTTCCGTAACTGGCGAATATACAACCGCACCTACTACTGAATCCACTACAGAAATTACCACAGAACACGCTACTGCCCCCACAACCGAGCCTACCACCGCCCCCACTACTGAGCCTACTACTGAGCCCACTACTGAGCCTCCACACACGCACAGCTTCAGCTCCGCAACTTGTACTGCACCAAAGACCTGTTCTTGCGGTGCAACTGAAGGTGAAGCTAACGGACACAACTGGAAAGATGCTACCTATACATCTCCAAAAACTTGTACTGTTTGTGGAACAACTGAAGGCACTCCTCTTGATGTTCCAGGAAAAGAAAACTACCATGGGCATGTTTATACCGGCGGTGATAAAAGCACAAAGTATCACTACGAAGCTGACTGTGCTGGCAAATACAGCCATGAAATAACATGGGATGAAGTAGAAAAGCGCAACCTCGGCCCCTGTAAAACGTGCGTCTTAAATTAAATAAAAAAGCTTGACCGATTGGTCAAGCTTTTTTATTAAAACAATGTTGTTATCCAATAGATTAGTCCATAAACGACTGAAGCCGAAACACCATACACGATCACCGGGCCGGCGATGGTGAACATTTTTGCACCAACGCCTAATATAAATCCTTCGGTTTTGAACTCAATGGCCGGGGCAGCTACGGAATTGGCAAAGCCCGTAATGGGTACCAAAGTTCCTGCGCCTGCAAATTTGGCAATATCATCGTACACGCTAAACCCTGTCAGCAGCGCAGATAGGGCCACAAGGCAAATGGACGCTGCCGCTGAGGCATCCGCTTTTTCCAACCCCAGTGCGCCAAAACCATTGATCATTAGCTGCCCTAACGTACAGATCAAGCCACCCACCCAAAAGGCATTCAGGCAATCCCGCCACATGGGCGATCTGGGCGCCATGTTCTCAACCAGTTTTCCGTATTCCCGTTCTGTCATATAAATCCCTCCGTAAAACAAGGATACCCTTGTTTCTGAAAATTATTGAAAATTTTCCTGCACGGCTTGTGTTTATTCCCGGTTGCGGATATAATAAATGCAAAACCATATAAGGAGTGGCTTTTATGTTTTATTTTGATTGGACATACCTTGTTCTGGTATTGCCCTGCGTGATTTTGTCCCTTTGGGCCAGCAGCAACGTAAACTCCACCTTTCAGCGCTATTCCAAGGAGATTTCACGTCGGCATATCACCGGTGCGGAGGCCGCGCAAAATGTTTTGCGAGCAAACGGCGTTTTCAACGTATCCGTGGAACGGATCAGAGGCAATCTGACTGATCACTTCGACCCGAAAACCAATGTGATCCGCCTTTCGGACAGCGTATACGACTCAACATCCGTGGCTGCCATCGGTGTCGCTTGCCATGAAGCCGGTCATGCAGTACAATATGCGGCCAATTACGCGCCCATCAAGCTGCGCGCTGCCATCATTCCCATCACCAATTTCGGCTCCCGGCTGGCCATGCCGCTGATCCTGCTGGGTGTGCTTCTGTCTGCTGTGGCTGAGTACAATTACACGCTGGTTTATGTGGGAATCGGCTGCTTTGCCCTGTCGCTGGTATTTCAGTTGATCACCTTACCCGTGGAGTTCAATGCAAGCCGCCGGGCCATGGAGGCCATCTCCGCGGGGGACATTCTCACCGACGAGGAAAAGCGGGGCGCACGCAAGACCTTAACCGCTGCCGCGCTGACCTATGTTGCCGCCACTGCCGTCTCCCTGGCACAGCTTTTGCGGCTGATTCTGCTCTTTGGCGGACGTCGCAGAAGAAACTGACAAATTTTCCGTCCCGGCATTGACAACCGGGGCGGATTTGTTTATAATTTCCGTGTGAAAAATATGAAAAGTGTGAAAGGAGCATGATATGGCCAGCGGTAAACACATTCTCGCCAAACAACGATCCCAGCGGGTATTCGGGACGGCGAAGGTTGGCGACCGGGGACAGATCGTCATTCCGAAGGAAGCAAGAGAACTTTTTCAAATCCAGCCCGGAGACACTTTGCTAATCCTAGGCGATACGGAAACGGGTTTGATCGTTTCCCGCCCGGAAGTGCTCAACTCCCTTGCCGACAAAATTTTAAGTACTGTTAAAAAAGAGGACTAGAAGATGGAACAATTACTGGAACTTTATCAATCTATGGGTATCTCTCCCCGGGTGTATGAGTACGGTGAAGATACTTTGAATCATTTAAAAGAACGCTTTGCGCTGATTGACCAGGTCGCAGAACACAATCAGGCGAAGGTGCTTTGGGCGATGCAGAAAAACCGGGTATCCGCTGCCTGCTTTGCCGCCACCACCGGCTATGGCTACGATGACTACGGCAGAGACAACTTGGAGCGGGTTTATGCAGACGTTTTCCACACAGAGGCCGCCCTTGTGCGTCCTCAGATCACCTGCGGCACCCATGCGTTGACCGTGGCGCTCTCTGCCAATCTGCTGCCCGGTGATGAGCTGCTCTCCCCCGTTGGTATGCCCTACGACACCTTGCAGGAGGTGATCGGCATTCGCCAGAGCCCCTGCTCTCTGGCAGAGTACGGAGTCGTTTACCGGCAGGTGGACTTGCTTAAAGACGGCAACTTCGACTATGAAGGGATCCGCAAGGCTATCAATCCTAAGACCAAGCTGATCACCATTCAGCGCTCAAAAGGTTACGCCACCCGGCCTACCTTCTCCGTCACCCAGATCGGTGAACTGATCGCTTTTTGCAAGAACATCAAGCCAGATGTGCTGGTGATGGTGGATAACTGCTATGGTGAATTTGTGGAAACCATCGAGCCTTCTGACGTAGGCGCAGATATGACGGTGGGCAGTCTGATTAAAAATCCCGGCGGCGGCCTTGCCCCCATCGGTGGTTACATCTGCGGCACAAAGCAATGCATTGAGCGCTGCGCTTACCGACTCTCCGCGCCTGGCTTGGGTCAGGAAGTAGGCGCGAACCTGGGACTGATGCCCAGCTTATATCAAGGCTTTTTCCTGGCTCCCACGGTGGTCGCAAGCGCAGAAAAGGGCGCGATCTTTGCTGCAAATCTTTATGAGCCTCTGGGTTTCCGGTGCGTTCCCAACGCTACGGAAAGCCGCCACGATATTATCCAGGCGGTGGAACTTGGCAGTGAGGAAGGCATGATCGCGTTCTGTAAGGGCATTCAAGCTGCCGCACCGGTGGACTCTTTCGCCACCCCCTACCCCTCGGATATGCCCGGTTACAACGACAAGGTGATCATGGCAGCCGGTGCATTTGTGCAGGGCAGCTCCATTGAGCTTTCTGCGGACGGTCCGATCCGTCCTCCCTACGCAGTATATTTCCAGGGAGGTCTGACTTGGAATCACGCAAAACTAGGTATTTTAATGAGCCTGCAAAAAATTGTAGATGCAGGTCTGATCAATCTATAAAAAGAGAGGAAAATTGTTATGTGGTTTTGGTTTGCGATTATTGCGCTTTTGTGCTGGTCCGGTTCTGATTTTTTCTCCAAGATCGGCTGCCGTGACGCCAAGGACAAATTCAGCCAATTCAAAATGATCATGGCCGTTGGCCTGGTCATGGGCCTGCACGCAGCCTACGAGATCTTTTTGAACGGCGTGGAGATCTCCTGGGAGATCATTTGGACCTACCTGCCCGTTTCTTTGCTGTACATTGGCTCTATGGCGCTGGGCTATGTGGGTCTGCGCTATATAGAGCTTTCCATTTCCAGCCCCATCTGCAATTCCAGCGGTGCGCTGGTTGCCATCGCCACCATTATTATGGGTGGCGCAGCGGACATGGTGCCCATGCAGTTTGTTGCCGTTGCCCTTGCCGCCATTGGTGTTGTGGGTCTGGGATTTGTGGAAGCAAACGAAGATGACACGCTCCGGGCTGCACGGCAGGAAGCCTCTAATTTCAAATATGCCAAATCCTGGCTGGCTCTGGCGCTGCCCATCGCCTACTGTCTGTTGGATGCAGCCGGTACTTTTGCAGACTCTCTGGTGCTGGAAACCCTGAACGAAGATAGTGCAAATGTTGCTTACGAGCTTACTTTCCTGGCTGCCGGTATCGTTTGCTTCATCTATACCGTCATCATCAAAAAACAAAAACTGCTGCCCAAGATGGAAGCCCCCAAGTACATTGGTGCGATTTTTGAGACCGCAGGTCAATTTGCTTACATCTATGCACTGGCTGACGAAGAACATGTTGCCATGTCTGCGCCGATCATTTCCGCCTACTGCGTTGCTTCCGTTCTGTGGAGCCGTCTTTTCCTAAAAGAAAAGCTTTCCTGGAAGCACTACGCCTGCATTGCCACCACCGTTGTGGGCATTATCATCATGGGCGTATACGATATGTAATCTTACTTCCCCGGGGCGTTTTTAGCGTCCCGGGGATTTTTGGAAATAATACTTGCATTTTTTCCCCGATTATGCTAATATATCACCGATATTTCAACAGCGATGAACGGGTTGTCTTGTACTAAACGCATTATTTCAGCGACTGCGGGTTGGTGGGAGCCGCAGAGGTGCAGTGCATGGCCTTCGCCCGGGAGCTGCCGTCTGAAACGATAGTAGGAACGGCCGGGTAACTCCGTTAACGGTTACAGGTGTGTTAGCACCGAAGAGCGCGTCGTATTGTTCGACGAATTGCGGGTGGTACCGCGGAAGGATTTCCTTTCGTCCCGATTGTGGGATGGAAGGATATTTTTTTACGTAAAAAACCTTTTAGGAGGATATCATGAAACAACAACTGGAATCCATTCGGCAGCAGGCGCTGTCATCTCTGAATGCCGCTGCGACCCCGGCAGAACTGGACGAGCTTCGGGTAAAATGGCTGGGAAAGAAAGGTGAGCTTACCGCTGTTTTAAAGCTGATGGGCAAGCTCTCTCCCGAGGAACGCCCCATCATGGGTCAGCTGGCCAACGCAGTACGCGCTGAAATCGAAGAAACGCTGGACAAGCGCAAGACTGCCATTGATGCCGCAGTTTTGGAGCAAAAGCTGGCCGCTGAGTCCATCGATGTGACCATTCCCGGCACGGAGGTTACGCTGGGTCACCAGCATCCTATGAACCAGGTTTTGGCAGAAGTGAAAAACATCTTCGTGGGCATGGGCTATACCGTTGTTGACGGCCCGGAAGTGGAGCTTGCAAGCTACAACTTCACCCGTCTGAACATTGAAGAAGGCCACCCCTCCCGTGACCGCAGCGATACGTTCTACTTCAATGACGATGATTCCATTCTTCTTCGTACCCAGACCAGTCCCATGCAGATCCGGTACATGGAAAATCACCAGCCGCCTCTATGCATGCTGGCACCGGGCAGAGTGTTCCGCAAAGACGAAGCGGACGCAACCCACTCCCCCATGTTCCACCAGATTGAGGGCTTGGTGGTTGCAGAGGACATTACCATGGGCAACTTAAAAGATGTGCTCATCACCATTATGCGCAAGATCTATGGCCACGACACCCAGGTTCGTTTCCGTCCCCACCACTTCCCCTTCACGGAGCCCAGCTGTGAAATGGATATGCAATGCCACAAGTGCCACGGCACCGGCGAAGTGAACGGCCAGGTGTGCTCCACCTGCCATGGCGAAGGCTGGATCGAATTGCTGGGCGCCGGTATGGTGCACCCTAAGGTTCTGGAAAACTGCGGTATTGACCCTGAGAAATATTCCGGCTTTGCGTTCGGCATGGGCTTGGAGCGTATGGCCATGGGCCGGTTAAAAATCAACGACCTACGTCTGATCTTTGACAACGACGTGCGGTTCCTGAATCAATTCTAAGGAGGTAAGATCATGAAACTGAACAGAAAATGGCTCCATGAGGAATTTGTGGATCTTTCCTCCGTGTCTGACAGAGAGTATGTGGAAAAGCTCACCGTATTCGGCCAAAAGGTAGAAACCTGGGAGCGTATGGACGCTGAGATCAAAAATGTAAAGGTCGGTCAGGTGGTCAGCATCGTGCGCCACGAAAACTCCGACCACATGTGGGTCTGCCAGGTAAATGTGGGCGAAGAAGAGCCCGTACAAATCGTAACCGGTGCACAAAATGTGAAGCAGGGCGACCTGGTTCCCGCTGCGCTGCATAACAGCTTCCTGCCCGGTGGTATCCACATCACCAAGGGTAAGCTTCGGGGTGAAGTTTCCAATGGTATGCTCTGCTCCATCAACGAACTGGGATTGACCAAAAACGACTTCCCCGATGCTTGCGAGGACGGCATCTGGATCTTAAACAACGAAGACTGCAAGCCCGGTGATGACATCAATCTGGTCATCGGCAACGACGACACCATCGTAGATTTTGAGATTACCAACAACCGTCCCGACTGCTACTCCATCATCGGCCTTGCCCGGGAATCTGCTGCTGCTTTTAACCTGCCCATGAAACACCATGAGCCGGTGGTAAAGGGCTCTGATGCAGGTTCTATCTTTGACAAACTGGATGTGGAAGTTACCGCAGAAAAGCAGTGCAACCGCTACTCCTCCCGTATGGTGGCCAATGTAAAGATCGCCCCCTCCCCCAAGTGGCTGCGGCAGCGTCTGCGCGCCAACGGTGTACGCCCCATTAACAACATCGTCGACATCACCAACTATGTGATGCTGGAATACGGTCAGCCCATGCACGCCTTTGACTACCGCTACGTTTCTTCCGGCAAGATCATCGTGCGGGAAGCTGAGGATGGTGAGACCCTCACCACTTTGGACGGCAATGTGCGTCCTTTGAAGCAGGGTATGCTAGTCATTGCCGACGAGACGAAGCCTATCGGCCTTGCCGGTATTATGGGCGGTGAAAACTCCGAGATTCTGCCCGACACCACCACCGTAGTATTTGAATCTGCCAACTTTGACGGTACCTCCATTCGCCAGACCGCTCTGGCACTGGGTATGCGCACCGAGTCTTCCGGCAAATTCGAGAAGAATCTTGACCCGATGATGACCGTTCCTGCGGTACAGCGGGCTTGTGAGTTGGTGGAATTGCTTGGCTGCGGCGATGTGCTGGACGGCATCATCGATATCATTCACTTCGTCCCCGAGCAGAGAACCCTGCCCTTGGAGCCGGCAAAAATCAACCGTCTGCTGGGCACTGATATTTCCAAGGAAGATATGATCGCGTATCTGAATCGTCTGGAAATCCCGGTAGAGGGTGACAATATCATCGTGCCCTCCTTCCGTCCCGACCTGATTCTGACTGCGGACATTGCGGAAGAAGTTTGCCGTTCCTACGGCTACAACGAGATCCCCACCACGCCTTTCAAGACTCCAACCCAGGGCGGCTTTGCCCCTTATATGCTGGCAGAAGCACAGGCTGGCAGCCTGTGCCGTGCATTGGGATACAGTGAGATCATCACCTATTCCTTCGTATCCCCCACTATTTTTGACCAGATCCGTCTGCCCGGTGACAGCCCCCTGCGCAACGCCCTGCGGATCCAAAACCCTCTGGGCGAAGACACCTCCATCATGCGTACCATCGCCCTGCCCTCTATGCTGGACATTTTGTCCCGTAACTTTGCTTATCACAACAAATCCGTAAAGCTTTACGAGCTGGCTAAGATCTACCTGCCCCAGGAAGGCGCACTGCTCCCCAAGGAACCGAAGATGCTGGTTCTAGGCACCTACGGTGCAAACGAGAACTTCTTCACCCTAAAAGGTGAGCTGGAAGCACTCTTTGCCGGTCTGCGTATGCCCAAGGCTACCTATACTGCCGTTACCGATCACCCCGCCTATCACCCCGGCCGCTGCGCCAAGGTAAGCATCAACGGTGTTGATCTGGGCTATATGGGTCAGGTGCATCCGCTGGTAGCCAAAAATTACGATCTGGACTGCGAGGTCTTCTGTGTGGAGATCGATTTTGACCGGCTGTACGAACTGCGTCTGCCCGATGCAACCTACACCCCCCTGCCCAAGTATCCCACCGTTACCCGTGACCTTTCCTTCCTGTGTGATGAGAGCGTGACGGTTGCCGCTGTGGAAGATGTGATCACCGCCTCTCCAGGCAAGCTGCTGCGGGGCGTAAAGCTGTTCGACATCTACCGGGCCACCGGTGTTCCCGAGGGCAAGAAGAGTATGGCCTTCTCCCTGGAGCTGCGCGCTGACGACCGCACCCTCACAGATACCGACTCCGAACAGGTTGTTTCCAAGGTTCTGGAAGCACTGAAGACCGCTGTCGGCGCAATTCTTCGCTAATTTTTCAAGATTTTTGCTGGAAACCCTTTACACAAGCATTTTTTTGGGTTA
>JAZRMV010000010.1:0-4817 GCA_045647845.1 Faecousia sp. | reverse complement strand
ACGCTACCGGTTGTTCCTCCATTTGGGGTGGCCCCGCTGCTACTTCTCCCTACACCGTAAATGCTGACGGCCACGGTCCCGCATGGTCCAACTCCCTGTTCGAGGACAACGCTGAGCACGGTCTGGGTATGTACACCGCTCAGGCTGTCATCCGTGAGAGTCTGAAGAACATGGTCACCTCCGTCATGGAGAACACCGTTTCCGATGAGCGCAAGGCTGCTTGCCAGGCTTGGCTGGACACCTACGATGACGGCGAAGCTAACAAGGCCGCTACCAAGGCTCTGATCGCTTCTCTGGAAGCAAACGTCTGCTGCGACACCGTTAAGGACATCCTGTCCAAGAAGGAATACCTGTCCAAGAAGTCCGTCTGGATCTTCGGCGGCGACGGCTGGGCATACGACATCGGCTTCGGCGGCGTTGACCATGTTCTGGCTTCCAACAAGGACGTCAACATCTTCGTCTTCGATACCGAAGTTTACTCCAACACCGGTGGCCAGGCTTCCAAGGCTTCCAACCTGGGCCAGGTTGCACAGTTCGCTGCTAACGGTAAGGACACCAAGAAGAAGTCCCTGTCCGAGATCGCAATGAGCTACGGCTACGTTTACGTTGCTCACGTTGCTATGGGCGCTAACCAGGCTCAGACCATCAAGGCTATCTGCGAGGCAGAAGCTTACAACGGTCCTTCCCTGATCATCGGCTACGCTCCCTGTGAGATGCACTCCATCAAGGGCGGCATGATGAACTGCCAGGCTGAAATGAAGAAGGCAGTGGAATGCGGCTACTGGAACCTGTTCCGTTTCGATCCCAGCAAGGAGACCGGCAAGTTCACTCTGGACTCCAAGGCTCCCAAGGACGGCTATCAGGAATTCCTGATGAACGAAGCCCGTTACAGCCGCCTGACCCGCGAGTTCCCCGAGCGTGCAACTGAGTTGTTCGCAAAGAACGAAGCTGCCGCTAAGGAGCGTTACGAGCACCTGGTCAAGCTGGTTGAAATGTACAAAGACTAATCTCCAATTAAAAAGCGCCGCTCCTCACGGAGCGGTGCTTTTTACATATAAAGAAGGCCGCTGAATAAATCAGCGGCCTTATATTTATTTCTGCTTGCGGCTCATTCTTTCCAATTTCAGGAGCATACGACGTTGCTTATGCTGCTGCCGCTTTTCCTTAAATTTGGAGTTGATCTCCGGAGCTTGAATGCGAAGCTTGCTCTCATCGATCTGCCGTTTAGCCAGCTGCTTTTCCGTACCCTCGCGAATCAGCGCATAGATCACAGATGCCAGAGGGATCATCAAAAGCATTCCGCCAACGCCCATCAGGTCGCCGCCAATGGTAACCGCAACAAGCACCCACATACCGGGCAAGCCGATAGATGTGCCCACAACGCGAGGATAGATCAGGTTACCCTCGATCTGCTGCAAGACCAGGAACATGATCACGAACCAGAAAGCCAGCGTCGGATTGACCACGAGGATGAAGAATGCGCCGAGCACGCAGCCCACGAAAGCACCCACGATGGGCACCAAAGCCGTTACGGTGATGATCACGCTGACCAACGGCATAAAGGGCATACGAAATATCGTCATGCTTACCATAAACATTGCGCCCAAGATCACCGCTTCCAGGCACTGGCCGGAAATGAAGTTGGAGAACGCAGAATTGGTCATACGAAGGATTCGGACGGTCTCGTCACAGAAGCGCTCCGGCAGGAACGCGTACAGAACCTGTCTGCCCTGCCATGCCAGCCGCTCCTTGTTACCCAAGCAATACAGTGCGAACACAAAACTCATGATGGCATTGAAAATGCCGTAACCAAAGGCGATCAAGGCAGTAAACGCCTGATCAACCACGGTGGACAGCTGATCGAGCAGCGATGCCAGCCAGTTACCGAATTCTGTGAACACCTGCTGAAATACTGCAAACCAATCGGTCGTTGCAAAGTCGGTATTTTCCTGCAACCATTTGAGTATCTGCGGATTATCTTCAAGCCAAGTCATTCCATCTTCGGTCACACGAGCGATGAATTCAGGAATCGCCAAAATCAGCGTTTCAACCGTTTCGACGACCTGAGGGATCACCAGATATACAACACCGGCCAAAACCAAAAGCACCGCCAGCAGCGTAAGTAAAATTGACAGTGCACGACGAGGCTTTGGCTTGCGGATTCCCTTTAACAGCCCTTCAAAAAATCTCAACGGCACATTAAGCACAAAGGCAATGGCCGCGCCCACAAGAAACGGCGAGATCAATGTCAACAAGCCCTTCAAAGCAACGCCTACCCGCTGCGTTTCATGAAGCAGCCAATAAAGAACGATGCAACCAGCAACACCAAGGAAAATGGTGCGAAGTGTTTTTCTATTCAATTCCAAAGCTCATTCCTCCTTTGACTTACATTATAAAGGATTTGTATGAAAAAACAAATAAACAAATCGTGAATTTCAGGTTTTCTTGCAACAATTTTTTAGTGCAACGCACAGCTTGTCCACATTTTCCTCCCTGGTTGCCCAGCCGGTGCAAAACCGCACAGCTCTATGCTCAGAATCCACACGACCCTGTTCAGAGAAAGTAAACTCCTTGGAAAGCTCCTCCAATATCCCATCAGAGAGGATGGGGAAGATCTGATTGGTGGTATTATACACCAGCTGAGGAACTTGAAGCTGTCGCAACGTGTCACGGATCTTATCCGCCATTCGGTTTCCGTGAGCGCCAAGACGAAAATACAGGCCGTCGGTGAGCAAAGCATCAAACTGCAAGCCCAGAAGGCGCCCTTTTGCCAGCATACCGCCATGCTGTTTAATAAAATACCGGTAATCCTCGGCAATCGCCTTTTCCCGAATCACCACTGCCTCGCCAAACAGCGCGCCCACCTTGGTGCCGCCAATATAAAACACGTGGCACAGCGCTGCAAGATCCGCAAGAGTAATGTCATTCCCCTCCGCTTCCAAGCCATACCCAAGACGCGCGCCGTCCATGAACAAATACAAGCCGTATTTCTCACACATCTGAGAAAGGGCGGTAAGTTCCGCAAATGTGTAGATCGTGCCCAATTCCGTAGGATTGGAAATATACACCAATTTAGGCTGCACCATATGCTCCTGTGCGCCGGAATTCCGCTGCTCCAACACAACCGTTTCTACCTGAGTAGCAGTCAGCTTACCGTCCTTGGAGGGAACTGCCAATACCTTATGGCCCGACGCCTCCACTGCGCCGGTTTCATGGACATGGATATGCCCCGTATCTGCGCTGATGACGCCTTGATGGGGCCGCAGTGCAGCGTCGATCACCGTTACATTGGTCTGGGTGCCGCCCACCAAAAAATGCACCGAAAGCTCCGAATTCCCACACAAAGTGCGAATTTTTTCCGCCGCAGCCTGGCAGTATTCATCGCAGCCGTAACCGCTGGTCTGTTCCAGATTTGTTTGGGACAAGCGAGCCAGAATAGACTCATGGCAGCCCTCGCTGTAATCATTGTTAAAATAAATCATATGGTTCCTCGTTTCTATTCTTATGCTATCATTTTATCCCCGGAACTGACCTGTGTCAAGAATGCATATTTGACTTTTCGGTCGCATAGTTTTTCATTGGTAGCACACAGCATCGGAGGGTGAGAAACATGTCAGATACCATCGAAGAACGCGCATGCGAACTGGCTGTGTACATGATTGAAACCGGAGCAACGGTACGCTCTGCTGCCCAACGCTTTGGCATTTCCAAATCCACCGTACATAAGGACCTGCAACAACGGCTGCCTCAGTATAACCGCAGGTTATACGAACAAGTGAGAATGGTCCTGGAAACGAACAAGCAACAACGGCATATTCGTGGTGGCATTGCCACCCGAAAAAAGTACAAAGGGATATAATCGCAGCGCCCGGACAAGTGCCGGGCGCTGCTCTTTTAAAGATCGTCTGCATCCTGGATCGGCTGATCCTCCGGATCTGCCGGTACACCTGTATAGCTTCCCAGGGTATCGTAACCGTAGCGACCTGCTTTGTTCAGAAAATTGTCCAGATCGGATGTTGGCAGTATTTTCTTTTTCATGTTGTCCTCCTTGGTTGCCTTTTTCGGTATTTTATGATATAGTGTGCCAAAAGGAGGCGATTTTATGTTCCACATTACATTGATCGCTATGGGCAAATTGAAAGAAAAATTTTACCTTTCAGCCGCAGAGGAATACGAAAAACGGTTGAAGGGCTATTGCGATTTTCAACTGATCGAACTGCCGGAATTTCGTCTATCCGAAAACCCCAGCGCTGCCGAGATCTCGGCAGGACTCGATCGGGAGGCAGAGCAAATTCTCTCTAAGATTCCCAAGGGTGCATGGTTTTGCACCTTGACTCCGGAGGGAAAGCTGCTGTCCAGCGAAGATTTTGCCGATAAAATCAAAGATGTAAAGCTTTCCGGAAAGAGCAGCATCTGCTTTCTCATCGGTTCGTCATTTGGCATTTCTCCAAAGATCAAACAACTGGCTGATTTTAAACTGTCCATGAGTCCTATGACCTTTCCCCATCATCTGGCACGGGTTATGGTTCTGGAGCAACTATACCGTGCAGAAGCAATCCAGGCAGGCAGCAAATATCATAAGTAAAAGCGGGGCATGTGCCCCGCTTTCTATTTCTAAAATTCTCCGGATGCATACATAACCGCCGACAGCGCACACAGCGGTGCTGTCTCGCAGCGCAGAATCCGCTTTCCCAAGGTGCAGATCTGAAAGCCGGCTTTTCGTGCCTGATCCACCTCGCTGGTTTCCAAACCACCCTCCGGGCCTGTCAGTAGGCTCACCGTAGAAGTCGGATCGTAGCCATGTCGTTCTGTGAGCC